>NZ_JAHFUY010000020.1 GCF_023264895.1 Herbiconiux sp.
GCGCCGGCGCGCTCGCCCGCGAGCCGCTCACCCGGGCGGTGGCCGCCGCCCGCGAGCGCGGCGCCGACGTGCTGCTGCTCGACGACAGCGGGGGCGCCGTCGACGACGGCCTCGTCGATCCGGTGCTCGAGCGCATGGCGGCCGAGGTCGCCGGAGCGCGCTCGCGCGTGGTCGGCCGCCTGCTCCCACCCGGTCGCGAGCAGCCGGCGAGTCTCACGGTCGACGGGCGGCAGGTCGCGGTGCTGCCGCTCAGCCGTCCGTGACGAGCTTCCAGGGCGAGTAGTCGCGGTCGAGCACCGAGCGGCTCGGATCCTTGCCCTGCGACCACCACTTCGCTTCGTAGGCGGTCCCCTCGTGCAGCACGCGGTCGCCCTGGTCGTAGAGCGTCGTCTCCGACCAGTCGGGGTAGCTGCCGGCCTCCATCGTGGGGAGCGCGAACGGCTCGTCCGACTCGAGCACGGGGCCGAGGTAGGTCCACGCCGAGCCGTCGACGTCGAGCGTCGGATCGTCGGGGGTCGGGCCGTCCTCGTTCCACCACTTCGAGACGTACACCGACCCGTTCCAGACCACGGTCACCCCGGCGGAGTAGAAGCTCCGCGACGACCAGACGGGATAGGGGCTCGTCTCGGGGTCGTCGGCGAGCAGCTCGTGCTTCGTCCGCGCGACCGGCACGCCGGACGGGGTGCCCTCGTAGCCCTCGGCGAGGATCGCCGCGAAGCTCTCGCCCGCCTGCTCGATGCCGCTGCACGAGGTGGCCACCGCGGTGAGCTCCGGATAGTTGCTGCCGCAGGTGCGGTCGCGGTTCAGCGACCACATCGACAGGCGGGCGAGCCCGTGCTCGGCGGCGAACTCCTGCAGGGCGGTCGCGTCGTCGATCGTGAACACCTCGCCCGCCACGTCGTTCTGGCCGATCATCGGCGTGGCCCCGACGAGGGCCCAGGCTCCGCCGGGCGGCAGCGGCGTCCCGTGGGCGCTCCACAGGTCGCCGAGCTGGCTCGCTGTCGCCTGGAGCGCGTCGATGCTGAGCGTCGACATCGGCGCCACCGTCCCGTCGGTGCCGTAGTTCATCGTCATGACGTTGACGCCGGAGATGTCGACGCCCGCGGCCAGCAGCGAGTCGACCTGGGCGAGGCCGTCGGCGGTCAGGCCCTGCGGTGCCACCGGAAGAGTGAGCCAGACATCCAGCGCCGCGCCACCGGCCGCCTTCCTCTCCTGCTGGAGCAGCGCGACGGCCTCGGCGCGCCGGGCGGTCGCCGCGTCGTCGGCGAGGAGCTCGCCCTCGATGTCGAGGTCCATCACGTCGAGGCCGTAGCGGTCCATCACCGTCCGGTAGGCGCCGGTGAGCTCTCGCACGCTCGAGCACGCCGCCGCGAGCTCGGTGTTGATGGCCCCGCCGAACGAGACCGCGAGCGGGCGGCCCTCCCGGCGCATCCGCTCGACCCGGCGGTCGAGCTGGAACGTGGTGGCGGCCTCGTCGAGGCTGTAGGCCTTGCCCCACGTGGGCGTGCAGTCGTCGTCGGCTGCGGCCACCACGAAGGCGAGCACCGCGCCGCCGGCCGATTCGCCGAGCGGGCTGCGGGCCAGCTGCTCGCCGGATTCCAGGGTCACGTCGTAGTAGGCGGCGAACCAGCGGCCCTCGAGCGGGGTGCCGGCGACCGGATCGGGGAGCGTCGGGAGGATCGTGACGGCGGCCACCGAGGCGGGGACGAGCACGAAGGCGGCGAGGCTCACGACCAGCCGCAGGAAGGAGAACCTGCGGCCGGCGAAGCGGGAACGGGCACCGGCCCGGATCGGGCTCATCGGAGCACCCCCGCGGGCGCGGCGGCGGTGGCGGATGCCGTGGCGGTGGTCGCACCGAGCGACCGGGCGATCGTGCGGGGCACCACGTCGCCGTCATCGACGACGGCCGCCCAGCGCGGACCGGCGGAGGCGGCGACCGGGGCCGTGGGCGGTGGCACGACCCAGATCCAGTTCAGCCAGCCGAACCAGAGGTCGCTCAGGGCGTGCCGCACCCCGATCAGCCTGGCCACGCCCCACAGGGCGGCGAGAGCGGTGAAGCCGGCGAACGCCGTCGTGCCCCAGTCTCCCGCGAGGCCGGCCCGCACGGCCACGACGCCGGCTCCCGCGACGATCACGAGGGGCGCGAGCACGTAGAGGGCGGGGGCGGGCGTGCGGATGCTCACCTTCGGCGTGCGCACGAAGCGGGCCTTGCGGCCGGTGAGCGCCTGACCCACGGAGGCGATGCTGCCCGCGAGGTTGACCGGGAGCAGCAGCAGGTTCAGCCCGTAGATGCCGAGCACGTCGCGCCGCTTGTAGCCCAGGTGCCGGAGGTCGGAGGCCATCTCCACGAAGTAGGGCAGGGCGATGAGCAGGAGCTGCAGGGTCACGAGCTGCCCGCCGAGCGGGTTGAGGGTGAGCACGGCGAGGAGGCCGAGGGTCACCCAGGTGATCGAACCGAGGTAGTTGGCCCGCAGCAGCCTCTCCGCCAGTGGCAGCGGTTCACGCAGGCGCCGGCGTCGCACGATCAGGTCGTGCAGGCGGGGGAGGATGAGCAGTCCGCCGTCGGCCCAGCGACGGCGCTGGATGACGAGCGTGCCGAAGTCGGGGGGAGTGGCGCTGTAGCTGAGTCGCTCCGGGTAGTTCACGAGCGACCAGCCGTGAGCGGCGATGTCGATCGTCGACTCGGTGTCCTCGATCACGGTGCGATCCGAGATGAACCGCACGATCCGCACGCCGTCCTCCTCGGTCTCCCGCCGGATGTCCTCGAGCGCGCTGCGGCGGAGGATGGCGTTCGCACCCACCCAGTAGGTGGCCCCGAACGCCGTGAGGCCCTGGTGCACGATGTGCTGGAGGTCGGTGGTGGCGCCCGCGAGGCGCTCCAGCCGGGTCGGTGCGCCACGATAGGAGGAGTACGGCGTCTGCGCCACCGCGATGCGGGCGTTCTCGGGCTGGTCGAGCAGGTGCACGAGGCGCAGGCAGTACTCCGGCAGCAGCATGGAGTCGGCATCGAGGGTGAGCACGAACTCGCTGTCGGGGGCATCGATGACGGGGCCGTCGGCATCCGAGGCCGCACCGGCCTGCGGATCGAGACGCACGAGCGCGACACCGCGGGTGCCAGGCACCTCGCGGTAGCGGCCGCCGAGCAGCCCCAGGTAGCTGTTGAGGTTCATGGCCTTGTTGGGGGCGTGCGAGAGCGAGGTGTAGCGCTTGCGCTCGAAGGTGCTGAGCTCGGCGGTGAAGATGTCGACGAGGCGTCGGAGCACCTGTCGGGCGCGAGTGCGCGAGAGCGGGGTCTCGTCGTTCTCGAGGGCGTCGTGCAGGGCGGTGGCGGTGGCGTCGAGGCTCGACGCGAGCCCCCTCAGCACCTGATCGGCGAAGAACACCTCCACGTGGGTGCGCCTCGGCGCCTCGTCGGCCCGCGCGCGGAGCCACTGGGCGGCCGCGGCGTGCTCCCGCATCACGATCTCGGTGGCCTCGGCGGCGGTCGGCCGGTCGTCGAGCAGGGCCAGGGCCGCCTCGACCCGGCCACGCTGGGGCTCGAGCTGCGCCGTGATCTCGGAGACGAGCATCCGGCTGCGCTCGAGCGACTCCCGGTCGGCGTCGTCGTCGGGATCGGGGTCGTCATCGAGCAGCAGCACCACGCGGAGTCCCGGGAACTCCTGCAGGGCCACCGACCAGAGCGACATGCGCACGAGGTCGGGATCCTCGGAGCGGGAGGGCAGCAGCGCGACCAGGCGCGACGCATCCGTGCCCTCGGCGGTCTCCTGCGCGACCTGCTCGTCGAGGGTGATGCGGCGGGCGCGGCGGTGTTCGGCGAACCGGGGCAGGGCGGCGGATCGCGCGAGCAGGTACATGCAGGCCGAGAAGGTGAGCAGCGTCACCGAGATGAGGAAGACGATCGTCATGCCGAGCTCGGTGGCGTCGCGGAGGGCGTCGCCGCGGGCGAGGGCCACGACCACGGTCACGAGGTAGAAGAGCCAGAGCAGCACGCAGAGCGCCGGGGCGATCCGGGCGCGGGCGATCCGCCACGGGGACGGGACCGGGTGCACCGCCGGTTGCGGGGCGGCGTCGCGGTCGGTGCCGTGCTGGCGGCGGGGTCTCGCGGGATCGGCCGCTCGGGCCTGGCGGGCCCGTCGGGCTGGTCCGGGTGGTCCAGTGGGTCTGTTGGGACGGGCGGCCCTGGCGGGTCGGGCTGGTCTGGCGGGTCGGTCTGGGTCGGTGCGCACGGTCGGGTCCCCTCATCGGCTGCGGAGCCGGCCCTGGGCAGGGGTCGCGCCGCATTCTGAGTGTGCCGGGCCCGAGGAGGGCCGAGAGGCGGTACCGGCCACCGATTCCGGTGGTTCTCGCCGGTTACGGCGCCGCGAGCTCCCGGGTCAGGTAGGCCGCGACATCGGCGAGCTCGTCGGGGAGGAGGGCGTGGCTGTCGCCCGGGTAGACGCGGTGGGTGAGGTCGACCGTGCCGTCAAGGGCCGCCTCGGTGCGGGCGACGAGGTGCGGGGCTATGGCGAAGTCGTGCTCCGAGCGACCCCAGAACACCCGCCGGCGCAGGGCGGCGAGGCGGGCGTCGCCGTCGACGGATCCCGGCAGCCAGATGCCCGCGAGCATGACGGTGGCGGCGAACCGCTCCGGATCGTGCCGCAGGAGGTGCAGCGCGAGCGCGCCGCCCTGCGAGAAGCCCACCACCGCGACGGCCGACGGCGTGCCGCGCTCGGCGGGCACGGCGTGGAGCCAGGCGAGCACGGCCTCCGCGGTCTCGTTCTCCTGGCCGCCCTCGGGCTGGATCTCGGCATCCACGTCGTACCAGCCGCGTCCGCCCGGCAGAGGCTCTCGCGACTCGCGCAGCCCGCGGAGGGAGGCGGTGACGAACCCGGATCCGCTCGCCAGGGCCTCCGTCACCGGCGCCATCGCGTGCTCGTCCTGGCCGTAGCCGTGCAGCAGCACCACGAGCATCCGCCCGTCGAGCCGCCCCTCATGCGACCACACGACCGCACCCTCATCCACTGAAACCGTCACGACATCTCCTTCGAAGTCCTTCCTCCACCGTACTCGCGGTGGCATCCGCTCCGGTTAGGGTCGAGGTGGCGTGGGGGCGATCGGGTTCCCTGCAGGATGCGGGGGATCGGTGAGCGCAGCTCCGGGCTGGTACGAGGCAGGAACGCCGGGGAAGCTCCGCTGGTGGGACGGCGTGCAGTGGACGGCGCACGAGACGGACGCCGCGCCGGCTGCGCCGGCTGCGGTGCAGGCACCGGTGGCGCCGCTGGCTCCGGTGGCGCCCCAGGTATCGCAGGCACCACAGAAGCTGCAGGCACCGCAGGGCCCGCCGCTCGGCTGGTACCCCGCGCCGGGCGATGTGCTGCGCTGGTGGGACGGCGCCCGCTGGACCGGCCTCCGCGTCAAGAACGGCGTGCCGGGCTCAGACTGGGCCACCACCGAGCAACCCGGCGCCGCCTGGGCCTTCGGGAGCATCTTCCTCGCCCTGGCGGCCCTGCAGTTCCTGCTCGGAGTTCTGGGGTCCATCGTGTCCCCGAACGGCATCGCCACTCTGGCCCTCGCCGCCCTCTGGTTCGCGATCGCCGCGCAGTCGCAGGCCGTGCGGCGCATCCCGCCGCCCACCGGCGACGCGGTCGTCCTCGATGTCCTCCGCCCGCTGCCCGGCGAGCAGGAGGGCCCCGGCGCGGGGTGGTTCCCCCTCGCGCCGCGTTTCACCCGGTGGTGGACGGGCACCCGCTGGTCCCAGTACACCGGCACGGTCTACGGGGTGCGTCCCACGTTCCAGGGCGAACGCGCCTACCGGATCCTGCTCATCATGAGCTGGATCCTGGTGGGCCTCGGCGTGCTCGCGCTGCTCGCGGGGATCGTGCTGATGGCCGTGGCCGCGGAGTCCCTGTGGACCGCCATCGGCGTGATCGTGATCATCGGCGGCGTCCTCATCGTGGTGCTCGGCCTGGTCATCCTGCTGCTCAGCCGGTACCAGCGCCGCATCCTCCTCCTCCCCACGAACCCGCCGCAGAACGTGCCCCGCTGACGCACGGCCGGCTCACCCACCCGAGCTGAGGGGGCGGCGCGGGCTCAGTTGCCGGCGCCGTCGAGCAGCCAGTGGTAGCGGAGCCGCAGCGCGCGCTCGGTGCTCGCGACCGCGGCGGCGATCGTGAGGGCGGTGTTCGCCCAGACCGGCAGCTGCACGGGTGAGACGAACACCCCGAGGCTCTCGGCCACCGGCGGGATGCGGGTGAGCAGCTCCCCGAGCTGCGGCACGAGCAGCGCCACGCTCACCACGAGCACCGCCACCGCGGCCGCCCCGATCCCGCGGCTCGCAGCCGGGTGCTCGCGGGCGAGCCGCGCCCGGCGTCCCTCCGCGGATCGCGGATCCGGAGTCAGCTGCCGCTCGCTGCCGTCCTGCCCCACGAGGTGGCAGCGCTTCAGCCCGAAGCCGGATGTCGCCACCTCGATGGTGCCGCCCGGCACGGAGAAGGCGGCCGGCGTGCGCGATTCGGCGATGTGCCGCCCGTCGCGGTAGAGGCCGGCCATCACCTCGCCCGACTCCTTGTCGCCGAGGTGGTTGACCTCCACGGTGAACACCGAGGTCGTCCCGTCGCCCACCGCCACTTCGACGGACAGCACCGAGCGCGTGAGCAGCTGCCACCAGCGGAACGGCTTGAGTGGCCGCCCGTCTCCGGGCTTCACCCGCTTCGCCGCGCGTCGTGAGCGCCATTCGTCCAGTTCCTCGATCATGTCCCCATTCCACCGGAGCGCCGCCGCGGCCACGAGGGAGCACAGTCACCGCTTCGCGTGACATCTGTCACGACTGCCAGGATTGACGCATGTCCGATCACGCGTTCTCGCTCGGCTCGATGGTCCGCTTCCACGAGCTCCGCTCGCCGCAGGATGCGACCACCACCCTCACGGCGTTCCTCACCGCTCTCGAGGCGGAGGGCTTCACGATCGATCCCGGCACCTACGCCGATGGGCACCGGATGCTCCGGTTCGGCGAGATCGGCGACGACTCCGCCTCGAACTGGACCGGGCTGCTGATCGAGGTCATCCCGCTCGCCGCGCTGCTCGGCGCGCGCCGCCGTTTCGCCCGCTGCGCGGTCCCGGCGGTCGTCGAGGCCGACGGGAGCGGGTCGAGACTGCTCACCGGCACCGTCTGGGGCTTCCGAGGAGAGGGCGGCACGGTCGGCCTCGTCGCCAAGCGCGTGAGCGCGGCGGCCCGATCCGCTGCGGCGGTCGTCGGTGGCACGCTCGACTCGCGGGTGACGCCGATCGACAAGGACGCCCCGTTCACCCTCAAGCGGTTCGATCAGCTCACCGGGTGGAAGAACCGGCCGAAGCAGGGTTCGCGCTAGCGGATAGGACCGCACCGGACCCAACTGCGTCGGTCGGCTCGGAGGGCCATCCCGCGGTCGTTAGGGGCGCTGCGCGTGCCGACGCCGACGGACGACGACGGCCGTGAGTCCCGCCACGAGCAGGCCGGCCGCTGCGAGGCCGGCGAGGGCGGACTCCGAGCCCGTGGCGGCCAGCCCGGATCCACGCCCGGACGACGCTCCGGAATCCGGACCGGGCACTGGCGTCGCCGACGGAGCCGCTGTGGCCGTGGGCTCCGGATCGCCGTCGCCGTCTCCCGGGAAAGCCTCCGTGACGGCCTGAGACACCTGCTCGGCGAGGAACCCCACGCCGGCTTCGTTCGGGTGCAGCGCTCCGAGCGCCACGAACAGTCCGGGATCCGGAGTCGGTGTGCCGCCCGTGCTGCTGAGCGTGATCCCGCTGATGAACGCCTCGCCGTCCGGGGCGCACGCCGAGTGCGTCTGGGTGAGGGGGAGGGTCGAGATGTAGTGGGCGCCGTGGGCCTCGGCGGAGGCGCCGATCGCGGCGTCGAGTCGCGCCTCGGTGCCGTGCAGATAGAGGGTGTCGACCTCGGTGAACGGGAACGCGTTCGCGGGGAACGGCGGTTCGAACGGGTTCGGTCCTGTGCCGAGCGGCGACGAGAAGCACCCGCCTGCCGGCTGGTTGGCGGCATCCGGGGTGATGGCGGGGTAGCCGATCACGAACACCTCCGCGTTCGGGGCCTTCTCCCGGATGAGCGCGAAGGTCTCGTCGAGCGCGGGCGTCACGGTGTTGTCGAGCAGGTACTTTAAGCGATCCAGCTCGATGCCGTCGACGACGGAGGCGTAGAACTGCTTGCAGTTGGGCAGGTCGGCGCCGAGAACGTCGAGCAGCAGCGGTCCCTGCGCGCTCTCGGCCACGCAGGTCTGCGCGACGTCGGCGAACCCGAGGTCGTTGCCGCCGATGGTGACGGTCACGATGTCGGTGTCGGCGCTGAGGGCGTCCGACTGCACCGGCGCGGTGCCGGCGCCCGTGATGGTCGGCTGCGGGGTGTCGCGGATGTTCGCCGTCACGGCACCGCTGCAGGTGCGGTCATCCAGTACGAGGCCGAGCGACTCGGCCACGAGGTGCGGGTAGTTCTGGTCGGCCTGGAAGCACCCGGGCGCCGGCTCGTCGCCGTAGGGCGTGAGCCCGAACCCGGCCGAGTACGAGTCGCCGAGCGCCACGTAGCTCTTGCCGGCGGGGGAGTCGTCGGGCGAGGGCGCTGCTGCCGCCACCGCCACCGCCGCCGCTGCTCCTCCGAGCGCACCTCCGCCCAGAACGAGTGCCGCCATGACCGCCCCGACCACGAGACCCCCTGCACCGATGCGCTTCACGCCCCCAGCGTATCCCCGCCACCCCCCATCGTCGCAGGTCCGGGCAGCATTTCCGCGTGGGCGACCAGGGTTCCCGGTATCCTGTGGTCATGAGCCTCCCCACCGTCGAGTCCCTTGCGCTCCGCAAGGTCATCTCCGAGCACCGGTCGGAACTCGACGAGGTTCTGGCCCGGTACAACGCGACCAATCCACGGCTCTTCGGATCGGTGGCCCGAGGTGACGCGGCACGGGGCAGCGACATCGACGTCCTGCTCGATCTGGATCCGGCTGAGGGGCGGCTTCTGATGAGGCTGGCCGGCCTGACGGAGGAGTTCCGTGGCATCCTCGGACACAGCGTCGACGTCGTGACGCCGACACTCCTTCGCCGACGCGTCTCCGCGACGGCGCTCGCGGACGCCGTCTCCTTGTGACCAGATCGGAGTCGGGAAGCGGCGAATCACCGCCCGCCGGATTTCACCGCCGCACATCCGGACATCCCCTGGAAATCGATCGTGGGAATGCGGCACATCCTGGTGAATCAGTACTGCGATGTCGACCCCTCCATCGTCACCGACGCATTGGATGAGGACCTGCTGCCGCTCGTGACCGGTCTCGCCGAGACCCGCTAGAGCAGGGCGGTGAGCACTCCGCCGTCGGCGCGGAGGGCGGCGCCGTTCGTGGCGGAGGAGAGGGGGCTCGCGAGGTAGACGGCGAGGTTCGCGATCTCGTCGGGCTCGAGGAAGCGCTCCACGAGCGAGGTGGTGTTGGCGCCGATGATGGCCGCCTTGAGGGCATCCGGAGCGAGCTGCTGCGACGCGGCGAGCTGATCGACCGTGCGGGCCACGCCGTCGGAGTAGGTCGGTCCGCCGAGGATGGTGTTGACGGTGACTCCCGTGCCGCGGGTGAGCTTCGCGAGGCCGTTGCCGAGCGCGAGCATGCCGGCCTTCGAGACGCCGTAGTGGATCATGTCGGCGGGCACGTTCACACCCGACTCGCTCGCCACGAAGAGAATGCGGCCCCAGCCCGCGGCGAGCATGTCCGGCAGCAGGGCGCGCGAGAGCCGCACGCCGCTCATGACGTTCACGTCGAAGTAGCGCGCCCACTCGGCATCCGGGATCTGCTCGAACGCCTCGATGCCGAACAGCCCCACGTTGTTGACGAGGATGTCGATGTGCTTCGCGCCGAGCCGCTCGATCAGCCGGGCGACCTCGGCGGGCTTCCCGAAGTCGGCCACGATGCCCGACACGTCGGCGCCGGGCACGGCGGACGCCAGGGCGGCCACCGAGCGCTCCACCCGCTCCTCATGTCGGCCGTTGATGACCACCGCAGCCCCTTCGCGGAGGAGCGAGCTGGCGATGGCGAAGCCGATCCCCTCCGTCGATCCGCTGATGAACGCCTTCTTCGTCGACAGTCCTGTCTCCACTGTGCTCCCTGTTTGCTTGCTCGGTAAAGTGATGTGCTCCCACCATAACTTGCTCAATCAAGTAAATCTGTTGATCAGGGGCACGGCAGCCCGTAGCCTGGACCCATGACCCAGCCCGCCACGACGGCATCGCTCACCGGCGATGAACTCGAGACCTGGGCAGGCCTCGCCACCGTGCTCGAGTGGCTGCCGGCCGCGCTCGACGCGCCCCTGGAGCGCGACTTCGGCCTCACCCACTTCGAGTACGGCATCCTGTACGCCCTGGCGAACGCCCCGGATCACGCGCTCCGCATGACCGTGCTGGCCGGCTACGCCAACAGTTCGCTGTCACGCCTGTCCCGTGCGGCGACCCGGCTGGAGGCCCGGGCCCTCCTCGAGCGGTCGCGTGACCCCGACGACGGCCGCTCCACCCGCGCCGCCCTCACGGCCGCGGGCCTCGAGGCCTACGCGGCGGCGACGCCCGGCCATGTCGCGACCGTCACCCGCCTCGTGCTCGATCCCCTCACCGCCGCGCAGAAGCGTCAGCTGCGCGAGATCACCCGCCGGCTGCAGGGGGCGATCCGCACCGACGGCGCCTGGCAGCCGCCCCCGTCGCCGGTGCGCGAGGCCTAGAGTGGCCGCATGAGCACACCGGGGGAGCAGCAGGGTGCAGGGGTGGGCGTCCTCGTGGTGCGGGTCATCGCCGGCGTCGTCGCCGCGGGCACCGGTCTGGTGTTCCTCCTCACCGCCTGGGTGGCCGTCAGCAGCCGCTTCGGCCTCGGCTCCGAGGATCCGCACGGCTACGGCCTGCTCTTCGGCGCAGCGGCGGCCGTGGTGGCGGGCTTCCTCACGGCCGTGGTGCTGCCGCTGGCCTTCCCGCGCCGCTCCTGGAGCCGCGGCTACTCCATCACCCTCTTCACTTTCGCCGCGGTCGCCGTCCTCCTCGTGGCGGCGGTCCTCACGGCCTGAGACGTCGGCTCAGATCTTCAGCGCCTTCCATTTCGGCAGTCCCTCGTCGATCTGCGCGGGAGGATTCCGCATGGGCCGGATCGATGAGTGGATGTAGACCACCGCCACGACCGCGTAGCTGATACCGCTGACGACGTTGGTGACCACGTGTTCGTTCGGCTGCAGGACGAGCACCATCGCTGCGAATCCCACGAAAATCACGCCCACCGTCCCGATCACGAATCCCGCCGTGGGCCGTGCCGTCATCCGCCACCACACCCGCGGGGGCTCGATCGCCTCCCCGGCGCCGCGGAAGCTCCGTGCTCCCAGCAGCACGAACGCGAAGAACAACAGAAGGCTCAGGATCTCGGAGACCGGCTGCACGACGTGGAGTGCAGCGATCAGCTGGTTGACGGAGCCGATGACCACCGATCCGGCGATCACGTACAGCACCTTCCACCCGGTCTTCCGGATGCGCACGCTACCGCTCCGGATGCCGGCCGCGGCCAGCGCGGCGCTCGCGGGAGCACCTGTCTTCGGCAGGGGAGTGGGCGCAGCCATACCCGGGACGATACCGGTTCGGCGAGCGGGAATGCGGATCGGGCGGCGGGCGTTGCAGAGGCCGTGACCGCTACGAATCGCAAGAGCATCGGCTTCCTCTCCTTCGGGCACTGGACGCCGTCGCCGCAGTCGAAGACCCGAAGCGCCGGAGAGAACCTCGTGCAGTCGATCGACCTCGCTGTCGCGGCGGAGGAGCTGGGGGCCGACGGCGCCTACTTCCGCGTGCACCACTTCGCCCGCCAGCTCGGGTCTCCGTTCCCGCTGCTCGCGGCGGTCGGCGCCCGCACGAAGACGATCGAGATCGGCACGGGCGTGATCGACATGCGCTACGAGAACCCGCTCTACATGGCGGAGGACGCGGGCGCCGCCGACCTCATCTCGGGCGGCAGGCTGCAGCTCGGCATCAGCCGGGGATCACCCGAGCAGGTCATCGAGGGCTGGCGCTACTTCGGCTACCGTCCGGAAGAGGGCCAGGACGACGCCGATCTGGCTCGAGAGCACACCAAGGTGCTGCTCGAGGTGCTGAAGGGCGAGGGCTTCGCCGAGCCCAACCCGCGCCCGATGTTCCCGAACCCGCCGGGCCTTCTCCGCATCGAGCCGTACTCCGAGGGGCTGCGCGAGCGGATCTGGTGGGGTGCGGCCTCGAACGCCACCGCACGCTGGGCCGCGGAGCTCGGCATGAACCTGCAGTCGTCGACCCTCAAGGCCGACGAGACGGGCGAGCCGTTCCACGTGCAGCAGGCGGCGCAGATCCGTGAGTTCCGCGATGCCTGGGCGGAGGCCGGCCACGCGCACACGCCACGGGTCTCGGTGAGCCGCAGCATCTTCGCCATCACGAACGACCTCGACCGCGCCTACTTCGGTGGCGAGGGCGAGAGCCGCGACCAGATCGGCAACATCGACGCGAGCATGCGCGCCATCTTCGGCCGCAGCTACGCCGCCGAGCCCGAGCGCCTGGTGAAGCAGCTGGCCGAGGACGAGGCGATCGCCGAGGCCGACACCCTCCTCCTCACGGTCCCCAACCAGCTCGGCGTCGACTACAACGCCCACGTCATCGAGTCGATCCTCACCGAGGTGGCCCCGGCCCTCGGCTGGCGCTAGGAGGCCGCCGACGCGCTGTCTCTGCCGAGTTCCCCTCCGGTCGCGACGGTCGTCGGCACGGTGCCCGGGAGGTAATTCGGCAATCTGCTCGCCGGGACGATGGCCAGTGCGCTCAGACCCGCGAGCACGATGAGACCGATGCGGAGCGCGCGGAGCCTCGCCTCCTCGTTGATGGCGATGGCCACGTCGACCTGTTCGGGCGTGGCATCCGTGTCGTCGAGGACGTCTCGCAGTCTGTCGTTGCTCACGAAGTTCACGCTGTCGAGGTCGACCTGTGCCACGACGGCGGGCGGGAGTTCGACGTCGGCCGCGATCGCCGTCGCCACGCTCCCGCTGAGGATCCCCACGAGCAGCGCGCCGGCGACGGCCGTGCCCACCGCTGATGCGAGGTTCTGGGTCGTGCCCCGCACCGATCCGACGTCTCCGGCGAGTTCTTTGGGGGAGGCGGTCACGAGCACGTTGAAGACGAGGGTCACGAGGGCGCCTTGCCCCACGCCGAAGACGACGAGGCCGAGGATCGTCGGCAGCGTCTCCCAGTTGTTCGTCACCACGAACGACAGCCAGATCAGCGCGACGGTCGTCAGCACGAAGCCGAACATGCCGATCGTGCGCGACGTGAAGCGGCCGTAGAAGCGCACCACGAGGGTGGCGGTGACGAAGACCGTGAGGTTGAACGGGAGCATCGCGATCGACGTGTCGAATGCCGTGCGCCCCTGCACGATCTGGATGTAGAGAGGCACCGTGAAGTTCAGCGCCGCCTCCATGAGCACCACGATGAACATCGCGTACACCGCGGCGCGCTCCCGGGACGACCCGAACACCGAGAGACTCACGAGCGGCACCTCGCCGGCCTTCGTCCGCCGTCGCGTCCAGACGAAGAACAGCTGCACGCACACGATGCCGAGCACGATGAGCGCCGGAGCCGGGGACAGCCCGGCGATGTCGAACGGTGCGCTCGGCTCTGCCCGGAGGAGTCCCCAACTGTTGAGGTTGTTGACCCCGAGCGTCAGCATCACGACCCCGGCGCCGATGATGACCGCCGCCACGACGTCGATACGAACAGCCCGATTCCCCTTCTCCGACCGCAGCCGGAAGCTCAGCACGAAGACGGCCACCGCGAGCACGAGCACGACGATGAACACCTGCCGCCAGCCCACGAGGGTGGCCAGGGTGCCGCCGATGAGGAAGGCGCTCACTCCGGCGAGGGCTCGAGCGGAGCCGAGCGATCCGATGGCCGTCGCCTGCTGCGCGCCGCTGTAGTTCTCGGCGATCAGTGCCACGAGGGATGGCACGATGATCGCGGCGGAGGCACCGGCGAGCGCTTGCGCCACGATGACCCACTCGACTGAGGGCGCGAAGATCATCGTGACCGCCGACAGCCCGAAGACCACCACGACCACGCGGAAGACGATCACCCAGCCCACCCGCTGTCCGATCTTGGCGCCGACCATGACCAGGGCGGCGACGACGAGGCCGTAGGTCACGATCGCGGTGCTCACATCGGTCGGCGGCACTCCGAAGTCGTCCACCATTCCGCCGAGCGAGACGGGCAGTGCGGAGACGTTGAACGACATCAGGATCTGGGCCAGGAAGAGTCCAGCCATGGGCACCCAGGATGCGCGCTCGGTGGTGTCGGTCATGATCCGCTCCTCTCCGCGGTCGTGGCGCTGATGCGTGTGCTCTGCCTCGCCGCGGACGCGAAGATGTTGAGGCCGAGCGCTCTCGAGAGGTAGGCGGTGGCGATCTGGCCGCGCACGCTGTTGCCCGCGGCGTCCAGCCGCGGGGCGTACGCTCCGACCCCGGCCTTGCCGGGAGCCACCGTCACGAGGCCTCCGGCCACCCCGGACTTGCCGGGAAGACCGATCTCGAACAGCCACTCGCCCGAGCTCTCGTAGAGCCCGTTGGAGGCGAGCACCGCGAGCGTGTCGCGGCACGTCTCGGCCGACACCACCTGATCGCCCGTGATCGGGTTCACGCCGCCATCTGCGAGGGTCGCACCCATCACGGCGAGGTCTCGAGCGTCGACGGCGAGAGCGCACTGCCGGGTGTAGACGTCGACCACGTCGGCGGGGTCCCGCTCGATGCGGCCGTAGCTCTCGAGCAGCTGAGCGATCGCGCGGTTGCGGTGGTTCGTGCCGCTCTCCGAACGGTAGACCTCGTCGTCGATCTCGAGGTCACGGCCGGCGAACCTCGACAGCCCGTTCCGCACTGCACTCCACTGGTCTGCGGAGGATCGCCCCGGCATCAGCGCAGTGGTGGCGATCGCACCTGCGTTTACCATCGGGTTCATCGGATGCCCGTCGTTGAGCTCGATGGCGACGACGGAGTTGAAGGCGAGCCCCGTGTTGTTGACGCCGACGACGTCGAGCACGCGTTGGTGCCCCAGCTGCTCGACCACGAGTGCATAGACGAACGCCTTCGAGATCGATTGGATCGAGAAGCGGATGCGCGTGTCGCCGTGTTCGTGCACGACTCCGTCGACGTCCACCACGCAGAGGCCGAACGCCTCGGGATCGGCCGCAGCGAGGATCGGGATGTAATCGGCTACGGCACCCTCACGATGCCGTCCGGCGTGCTCGTACGCGAGCTGGAGGAGCTCGTCCACAGTCGTTCCGGGAGGCAGAGGCCCCGTTCCGACTCGCTGTTCCACATCGTGCACATCGATATCCATGAAACACGTCCCCTCGACACGTCCTAGCTCACAGTAGGAGTTCCCGGTGATCCGGCGCGAGTGCTGTTTCGTCGGATCCGCTGCTGGGCATCCGGTGTGCATCGGTTCGCAGCGCGTCGATCGACGAAAGGGTGGATGGACGGAACATCGATCGTGGGAGGACGACTGACATGGAACCGATCTGGATCATCCTGCTGGTGGTCGCCGCCATCATCGTCGGGATCGGCGTGGCGCTCGCGGTGCGCCACCGCCGGAGCGGCGACTACAACCCGCACCTCGACCCGCGCGACAACCCCAACCGGCCCGAGCACGGTCGCACCGCGGAGGCCATCCGTCACGTGGACCGCACCGGCTTCGGAGCCGGCGGCAGCTTCTGACTCGAGGCGCTACTCCTGACCCGAGGCGCTACTCCTGACCCGAGGCGCTACGCGGCCGAGTGGGCGACGTGCGCCAGCACCACCGGATCCTCGCACCCCCGAGCGAACCCCCGGATGCGCCGATCGATGTCGCGCTGCAGGATCACGGCCCCGATCCGCTCGGCCAGCGGCGCCAGCCACCGCGGCTTGCAGGAGAAGTTGTAGCGCCACACCGCGAGGGTGCTCCCCGGATCGCCCTCCACGGGCGTGAACCGCCACCCGCCGCCGAGCCGCTCGAAGAACCACGACCCCTTCGTCATCTTCATCCCCACGTTCGACGGCGGCCGGTACGAGACGTACTCGCTCACCATCCGCAGCCCGAAGCGCTGCACCGTGAAGGTCCGCACGCCCTTCGCGGGCGAGGTCGCCCCGTCCATCAGGTGCTGTCGCCGGATGAACGGATCCCACCGCAGCCGCACCGAGCCCGTCGTCTGCGACACCGCGAACGCCACTTCGGCGCTCACCGGCACGACGCACCGCGACTCGACGACGGGCATCAGTGGCCCCGGGCGATCCACTCCTCGAGGTGCGGCGCCTCCGCTCCGATCGTGGTCGAGTCGCCATGACCCGTGCGCACGACCGTCTCGGCCGGGAGGGTGAGCAGCTTCGCCGAGATGGACTCGACGATGGTGGGGAAGTCGCTGAACGATCGGCCGGTCGCCCCGGGCCCGCCCTGGAAGAGCGTGTCGCCCGTGAACACCGTCTGCAGGGCCGGCGCGGAGAAGCACACGGCTCCGGGGGAGTGACCGGGAGTGTGCAGCACCTCGAGCGCGATCCCGGCGACCTCGATGACCTGGCCGTCGACGAGGGCGTCGCTCGGCGAGGTCGCCGGATGGATCGCGTCCCAGAGCATCCGGTCGCCCTCGTTCAGCAGCACGGGCGCGCCCGTCGCCTCCTGCAGCTCCACCGCCGCGTCGATGTGGTCGTCGTGCGCGTGGGTGAGGAGGATCGCCCGCACGGCGCGGTCGCCGACCGCGGCCAGGATCGCCGGGGCGTCGTGGGCCGCGTCGATCACGACGCACTCGGAGTCGTCGCCGACGATCCAGACGTTGTTGTCGACGTCCCACGTGCCGCCGTCGAGGCTGAAGGTGCCGCTCGTGACGACGTGGTCGATGCGGGCGGCCATCAGAGCACCACCACCGAGCGCAGCACGTCGCCGCTCGCCATGCTGTCGAACGCCTTCTCGATGTCCCGGATGCCGATCCGCTCGGTCACGAACTCATCCAGCGGCAGCCGGCCCTGCAGGAACAGGTCGGTGAGCATGGGGAAGTCGCGCTCGGGCAGGCAGTCGCCGTACCAGCTCGACTTGAGCGAGCCGCCCCGGCCGAAGACGTCGAGGAGCGGGATCGACAGCTGCATGTCGGGCGTCGGCACCCCGACGAGCACGACGGTGCCGGCGAGGTCGCGGGCGTAGAAGGCCTGCCGCCAGGTCTCGGGGCGGCCCACCGCGTCGATCACGACGTCGGCGCCGAAGCCGCCGGTGAGCTCCTGCACGGCCGCCACGACGCCGTCCTCGTCGAGCGCGCTCGAGTCGATCGCGTGCGTGGCCCCGAGCCGCCGTGCGGCGTCGAGCTTCTTCGGGTCGCGGTCGATGGCGATCACCGTGGTGGCGCCGGCGAGGGCTGAGCCGACGATCGCGGCGGTGCCGACCCCGCCGCAGCCGATCACGGCGACCGAGTCACCGCGGCCCACGCCGCCCGTGTTCATGGCGGCGCCGAGACCGGCCATGATGCCGCAGCCGAGGAGGCCCACGGCGGCGGCATCGGCGGCCGGATCGACCTTGGTGCACTGCTTGGCGTGCACGAGGGTCTTCTCGGCGAACGCGCCGATGCCGAGCGCGGGGCTCAGCTCGGTGCCGTCCTCGAGGGTCATCTTCTGGGTGGCGTTGAAGGTGTTGAAGCAGTACCAGGGCTCGGCGCGCACGCACGCCCGGCACTCCCCGCAGACCGCTCGCCAGTTGAGCACCACGAAGTCGCCCACCTCGACGTTGGTGACGCCCTCGCCCACGGCGCTCACCCGGCCGGCGGCCTCGTGGCCGAGCAGGAAGGGGAAGTCGTCGCTGATCCCGCCCTCCCGGTAGTGGTAGTCGGTGTGGCAGACGCCGCAGGTCTCGATGTCGACGACCGCCTCACCGGGCCCGGGGTCGGGGATGACGATCGTCGTGAGCTCGACGGGCGCCCCTTTCGCGCGGGCGATGACACCGGTGACGTTCGTGGGCACGGCAACTCCTTCGATAGCGAGGCTTCGGATCGACCTCACCCTACCCGGGGCCTGCGATCTCCGGATCAGACGGGACCTGGGTCCATTGCGCAGCGCCCACCCCGGCTGCGAGGGTGACGGCATGACCGCCGCCGCAGCACCTCTTCTGCGGAGCCCCGCCTCGTGGATCGCCCTCGCCCTCGTCGCCGGCGGCCTGATCGTGGTGGTCCCGCGGCTGGCCTCGGTGCCGCCGGATGCGACGGTCGTCTCGATCGCGTGGGTCGCCGCGCTCCTCCAGGCGGTCGTCCTCACGGGTGTGGGCCTCCTGCTGCTGCCGAGGAAGCGCCTCTCGCGGTTCACGGTCCCGGCACCGGCCCTGCTCGGGGCCACCTTCTGCACGGGGGCGGGCATCCTCGTCAACGGCGCCGCCGATGAAGCGCGGCTCCAGGTGCTCCTCGTCGCGCCCTTCGGCGAGGAGTTCGCGAAGCTCATCGCCGTCGCCGTGCTCCTGTTCGCCTTCCGGCCCCGGTTGCGCGGGCCACTCGACGGCCTCGTCATGGGGTTCTTCGTGGGTGCCGGGTTCGCCGTGGTCGAGAACGTCCTCTACGTCTACCAGGCCCCGGGCCCGGCCGAAGCGTGGGTGAGCGCGATCAGCCGCACGATCACGAGCGCGGGGACGCACGGCATCTTCGCGGGCATCGCGGGTGCGGGCCTCGCTTACCTGATCCTGTCGAGCGGATCGCGCGGCCGCCGCTGGGGCGTCGCCCTCGCAGCCCTGGGCGCGGCGCTGCTGCTGCACCTGCTCTGGGACGGGCTCTCCCTCTGGCTGCCGACCTTCGCGTACCTCGCCGCCGCGCTCGTGCTCTATGCGGCCGGGATCGTCGTCTTCATCCTGATCAGGCGGATGAGCGCGGGCTACGAACTGCGCACCGGGCACCGCGACGGCTAACTGCCCGCGCCGTCGCTCAGTGGCCGAGCACCGGCGCGTCCCGGTCTGCGGGATCCGCCTCCTGCGCCTCGGGGAGCGCGACGCCCACCGTGATGCCGTCGCCCTTCCTCCGGAAGAGCAGCGCGGCGATGACCGCACCCACGGCGAAGAACGCGGCGCCCCACCAGTAGGCCGTGGCGTAGCTGTGCACGGCGGCCTCTGCGGCCACGGAGGCGGCCGTCGACGCACTCGCCGTCGCATCCGCCGGCAGGTGCGACACCAGGTAGTCGGCCGCCGCGGTGGCGGCGAGGGTGTTGAGCAGCGCGGTGCCGATCGACCCGCCCACCTGCTGACTCGTGTTCACCATCGCCGACGCGACTCCCGCGAACCGGCGGTCGACGCCCAGTGTGGCGGTCTGGATCGACGCGGGCATGATCGTGCCCATCGCGAAGCCGAGGATCATGAGGGGCGGCATCACGTCGCTCACATAGGTGGAACCCACGTCGAGGTGCGTGAGGTAGGCCATGCCGAGTGCGGCGAGCGTCATGCCGATCGGCACGACGACCTTCGGGCCGAACCGCGGCACGAAGATGTTCGTGCCGAGCTGGGCGGCGGTGACGAGCAGGATGATCATCGGCAGGAACGCGAGCCCCGTCTGGATGGGGGAGTAGCCGAGCGTGGTCTGCAGGTAGTAGGTGACGAACAGGAAGATGCCGAACATCCCCGCGCCCGCGATGAGCACCGAGGTGTACGCCGCCCCGCGGTTGCGGTCGAGCACGATCGCGAGGGGGAGCAGCGGATGCGCCGCGCGGCGCTGCCACAGCACGAACGCCACGAGCAGCACCACGCTGCCGGCGAGCATGCCCCAGGTGAGCGGGGAGTCCCAGCCGTTGTTCTCGGCGTTGGAGAAGCCGTAGACCAGGCCGAACAGCGCGGCGGAGACGAGCACCGTGCCCGGCAGGTCGAGCTTCGGGCGAGCGCCCTCGCGCTTCGGCGTCGACACGAAGATGATCGCTCCGACGATCGCGATGACGGCGATCACGACGTTGATGTAGAGGTTCCAGCGCCAGCTGAAGCTCTCGGTGAGGAGGCCGCCGAGGAGGAGGCCCACCGCGCCACCCGCGCCGGCGATCGCTCCGAAGATGCCGAAGGCGCGAGCCCGCTCCTTGGGGATGGTGAAGGTGGTCGTGAGCACGGCGAGGGCTGTGGGCGCGAGCAGCGCACCGAAGACGCCCTGCAGCGCGCGGGCGGCCACGAGCAGGCCGAACGAGTCGGCCGCGCCGCCGAGGGCGCTGGCCAGGGCGAAGCCGATGAGGCCGATGATGAACGCGCGCTTGCGGCCCATCAGGTCGGAGAGCCGCCCGCCGAGCAGCAGGAGGCTGCCGAAGGCGAGGGAGTAGGCGGTGACGATCCACTGCCGGTCGCCGTCGGAGAAGCCGAGGTCGGCCTGGGCGGAGGGGAGCGCGATGTTCACGACGGTCGCGTCGAGCACGACCATGAGCTGGGCGAGCGCGACGGTGGTGAGGGTCAGCCAGCGACGTGACGAGGGAGCGGAGGTTTCGGGCATGGAAGGACTATATACGGAACTTGCCAGTTTCGGATACCATCGGTTCTGTAAACATCTCGTGACAGGATCGATGCGAACCCAGTCCCGACGACCGACCCTGAGGAGGAGCAGCGACGATGCCGCTCGAGACCACCACGACCGCTCCGGAGCAGCCCCGCCTCGGGCGACGCCGCGACCACTCCCGGGACGCCGACATCCTCGACGCCGCCATCGAGGTGCTCGCCGAGGTGGGCTACGACGGCATGACGATGGAGATGGTGGCGAGCCGCGCGAAGGCCGGCAAGGCCACGCTCTACCGTCGCTGGCCCTCGAAGGGCGAGCTCGTGGTCGACGCCGTGGCCTGCATGAAGTCGAAGGGACTCGACGCCGATCACCTGCCCGACACCGGATCGCTGCGGGGCGACCTGGTGGCCATGGTCAAGCCGCGCGCGGTCGAGGACGCCGACCGCAAGCTCCGGGTGATGGGTGGGCTGATGTCCGTCATCTCGCGCTCGCCCGAGCTCGCCGAGGCCATCAGCTCGGCCATCGTCGAGCCCCGCGCCGAGGTCAACCGGCGGCTGTTCCAACGCGCCATCGATCGCGGCGAGATCTCGGCCGACTGCGACGTGGCGACGATCTCGATGGTCGCCCCGTCGATGACCGCCTACCGCCTGCTCGTGACGCAGCGCCCTGTCGATCGCGACTACCTGATCGCGATCATCGACGGGGTCGTCCTGCCTGCCGTGGGCCTGAAGCCGCCCCCGGCCGACCCCGAGGCGCAGACGACGCCGCTCGGGCGGAGCGCCGATGACTGACCCCGCCTCCGCCGAGATCGAGATCGAGGCGAAGCTCGCTTCGGCGGCCGGCGACCCCACCGCCGCACCGGTGTTCCTGGAAGCGCTGCTCGCGAGCACGGTGATCGTGCCGGGTGCGGCATCCGGAGACGACATGGCGACACTCGCCGACCTGCTCGGCGCCGACGGCCGGTCGGTGCAGCCGTTCTACACCTCGGAGGCGCGCCTGAGTGAGACCCTCGAGGTGGTGCCGGGCTTCGAGCGCCGCTTCCTGGCGCTGCCGTGCCGCGTGCTGTGGCAGATGACGCGCGGGGCCACCCTCGTGCTGAACCCGCATTCCGCCCACGGCAAGACCTTCCTGCCCGGCGAGATCGGCCAGCTGCTCGACGGCGCAGCCACGCTCACGCCGCGCGTGGTGCAGGCCGAGACGCAGGTGCTGGTGGGAGAGCCCGCGCGGGTGCCGCCCGGCATGAAGGAGGCCCTCGTGACGCTCCTGGAGCACCATCCCGAGGTCGATGAGGCGGTGCTCGGCTGGAAGGTCACGCCCGAGGAGGGCTCGGTCGACGAGAGCTATCTGCTCGTGCTCGTGGGCGCTCCCGGCCTTCGCGAGTCGATCGGGGGCGATCTCGCGCAGACGCTCGTCGTGTACTCGCAGAGCACACCGATCGATGTCATGTACGTCCCGCCGGGGGCAGACCACCTGCTCCGCTCCGTGAAGCCGTTCCACCGTCGGCGACGGGGACTGTTCGGCCGCCACTGACGGCCTGTCGAACTGCCCGCCGGCTCCGGCTCGGCCGTCGGCCGGCCCGCCGCCACCTACGTGCGCTTCGGGCGCTCGCGGGTGGTGCGCTCGCCCTCGACCTTCAGCTTGCCGGGCGAGATCGCCGAGAGCGGGTTCGTGATCGCCTCGAGCGGCTTTCGCTCGGCGTTCACCCCGAAGATGAACGCCACGATGCCGCCCGCGAGCATCAGGAGCCCCGCCCCGATGTAGCCGATCGTGATGGGTCCGCGATCCTCGCCCTCGCCGATGAGGGTGGCGAACAGCAGCGGTGCCACCGAGCCGGCGATCTGGCCGATCGAGAAGAAGTACGAGATCACCTGCGACCGCATCTCGAGCGGGAACAGCTCGCTCACGGTGAGGTAGGCGGATGACGCGCCGGCGCTGGCGAAGAAGAACGAGACGCACCAGAACACCGTCTGGGTCGTCGCGTTCAGCACGTCGGCCTGGAACAGGAACCCGGAGATCGTGAGGATGACGCCCGAGAGCCCGTAGGTGAGCAGGATCATCTTGCGCCGGCCCCAGGTGTCGAACAGCGGCCCCAGCACGAGCGGCCCGACCAGGTTGCCGATGGCGAACGGGAAGAAGAAGTACTGCACGGCGTCGTTCTCGACCCCGTAGAAGTTCTGCAGAGCGAGCGCGTAGGTGAAGAAGATGGCGTTGTAGAGGAACGACTGCGTGATCATCATCGTGAGTCCCACCACCGTGCGGTTGGGGTAGTCGCGGATGAGC
Organism: Herbiconiux sp.; assembly: GCF_023264895.1. Lineage (GTDB taxonomy): Bacteria > Actinomycetota > Actinomycetes > Actinomycetales > Microbacteriaceae > Herbiconiux. The sequence goes on from NZ_JAHFUY010000020.1 coordinate 22,755, forward strand.
ACGCTCGCGATCTTCTTGAACGGGATCCGGTCGAGCGGCGTGACCTCGATGGACTGATCCTCTGGCACGGGGTCGAGCTTCTTGCCGGATTCCCTCTCGACCCGCGCCTCGATGTCGTCGACCGTCCTCTCGGCGATCTCCTCCTGGCCGTGCGTCATCTGCCAGCGCGGGCTCTCGGGGATGTGCCGGCGCATGTAGATCATCACGAGTCCGAGCACGGGGCCGATGAAGAACGCGAGCCGCCAGCCGATGTTCTCGGCGAAGTTGTCGGGGTTGAGGAAGAACAGGTTCGCCACCGAACCGAGCGCTGCGCCACCCCAGTAGGTGCCGTTGATGGCGATGTCGACGCGGCCGCGGTAGTGGCTCGGGATGAGCTCGTCGATCGCCGAGTTGATGGCCGCGTACTCGCCGCCGATGCCGAGGCCGGCCACGAAGCGCATCGCGAAGAGGAACTCCATGTTGGGGGAGAGGCCCGCGAGCGCCGAACCCACGAGGTAGATCGCGAGCGTGATGATGAAGAGCTTCTTGCGCCCGAGCTTGTCGGAGAGCCGGCCGAAGACGAGCGCCCCGACCACCTGGCCCACGAGGTAGATCGTGCCGGCGAGTCCGACCTGCTGCGAGTCCATGCCGAGCGACTCCTGGAAGCCGTTCGAGGCGATGATCTGGATCTCGAGCCCGTCGAGGATCCAGGAGACGCCGAGGCCGAAGACGACCATCCAGTGGAACCTCGTCCACGGCAGCCTGTCCATGCGGGCGGGCACGAGGCTCCGCACGCTCTTCGGTGTGGGCGATCCGCCCGACGCGGTCTTCTCTACGGCCACGGTCAACCTCCCATTCGCCGGTCGATCGTCGGGCGGATGCGAGGCTACGCCGGCTGCGCGACCGACCGTACGCCGCTCCCTGGGAATCCGCACCACAGAATTTTCAGCGGATTTCAAGCTCACGGGAGTTGGCATCCGGCGCGGACCGGAGGCAGAATATCCGTAGTTGAGTCGAGGTGACTCAACTCCCACAACTCGAGAGGAGATTGATCGTAATGGCTATGACCTTTGACCCTTTCAGCGAGCTCGACCGACTCGCCTCCGGGCTGCTGCAGTCCCGCCCCGGGCCCCGCGTGATGCCCGTCGACCTCTACCGTGACGCCGACCGCTACGTGCTGAACGCCGATCTGCCCGGCGTCGACCCGGGATCGGTCGACATCGACGTCGACGGTCAGCTGCTCACCATCCGCGCCCAGCGCACCGCCGGTGAGGCGGCCGGAGCGAAGTGGCTCACCCAGGAGCGCCCGTCGGGAAGCTACCTGCGCCAGTTCAGCATCGGCGAGGGCGTCGACACCGCCGGCATCTCGGCGAGCTACGACAACGGCGTGCTGAGCGTCGTCATCCCGATCAGCGAGCGTGCGAAGCCGCGCAAGATCGCGGTGCAGAGCCTGTCGGCCGATGCCGACGCGCAGAAGACGCTCACGAGCTAGTCGTGGGAGCCGCCTCCGGCCGGACGGCCGGGGGCGGCTACACTCGGAACCCGTGAGGACGAGATCGTGAAGACCGAGTTCCGGCGACTCGACGAGGAGGGCCTGCGCGCCCGGCTCGGCCACCCGCATCCGGGCACGAGCGACAAGATCCTCGACCACCTCGACCGCAGCAGCCTCGCGTTCCTGGCCCACTCGCCGTTCCTCTGCCTCGCCACCTCCGACGCCGCCGGCACGCTCGACTGCTCGCCCCGCGGCGACTACCCGGGCTTCGTGCGCGTGCTCGACGAGCGCACCATCGCCCTGCCCGACCGGCTCGGCAACAAGCTCGCCGACTCGTTCCTCAACGTGCTCCAGAACGGCCACGTCGGCCTCGTCTGCTTCGTGCCCGGCATGATCGAGACGCTCCGCATCAACGGCAGCGCCTACATCACCGACGACCCGGAGCTCCTCGCCGTGCTCGAGCAGGATCACGTGACGCCGGCCGTGGCCACCGTCATCCGCATCGAGGAGGTCTACCTGCACTGCGGGCGGGCGCTCGTGCGGTCCGGGCTCTGGGATCCCGAGATGCAGGACCTCGCCGCCGAGCTCCCCACGTCGGGCACCATGTGGGCGGAGGCCTCCGGCCTTCCTCCCGAGGTCGCGCAGCTGATCGACGAGGGCATGGTCGGCGCCTACAAGACGCTCTACTGAGGTGCCGAGCCGGAAGGGCCTGCGGCCGCTCGTCGTGACGCGCCTCCACGAGGAGTCCACCGACATCCTGAGCCTGGAGCTCCAGCACCCGGGCGGGGATCCGCTGCCGCCGTGGCAGCCTGGAGCTCACGTCGACGTGCAGCTGATCACGCGGCAGCAGCGCCAGTACTCGCTCTGCGGCGACCCGCGCGACCGCTCCCGCTACGGGATCGCCGTGCTCCACGAGGAGCTCTCCCGTGGCGCGTCGCTCTACATCCACGGCCACCTGCGCGAGGGCCGCACCGTCTACGTCGGCGAGCCCCGCAACCTCTTCCCCCTGCTGCCTGCCGAGCGCTATCTCCTGCTCGCCGCCGGCATCGGCATCACCCCCCTCCTGCCGATGGCCCGTGAGCTCGAGCGGCAGGGCGCCGAGTGGTCGATGCACTACGCCGTGCGGGGCGCCGAGCGCCTGCCCTTCGGGGGCGAGCTCGTCGCACTCGGCGACCGCGTGGTGATCCACTCCCGCGACCACGCCGGCAGACTCGACCTGCGGGCCGTGATCGCCGAGCCCCAGCCGGGGGTGTCCGTGTACTCCTGTGGCCCCGCCCGCTTCACCGATGCCGTCGAGGAGGCGATGCGCGGCTGGCCGGCAGGCAGCCTGCACCTCGAGCGGTTCGAGCCCAGGGCGGGGGTCGTGCGACCGAACGAGCCGTTCAGCGTGGTCTGCGCCCGCTCCGAGAAGATCGTCGAGGTCCCCGCCGACCTCACCATGCTCAAGGCGCTAGAGATCGCCGGGGTCGACGTGCCCGGTTCCTGCCTCCGCGGTGTCTGCGGCTCGTGCGCCCTCACCGTGGTGGCCGGACAGGCCGAGCACCGCGACTCGCTCACCACCGACGAGGCCTCCGCCACTGTGTATCCGTGCGTGTCCCGGTCGCTCACCCCTGAGCTCGCGATCGACGTTTAGACTTGGTACCCAAGCCGAGACAGCCGGAGAATCAGTGCCCTCGAACGACTCCTTCGTGCACCTGCACGTCCACAGCGAATACTCGATGCTGGATGGCGCGGCGAGGGTCAAACCCCTCATCGAAGCGGCCAAGGAGCAGGGCATGCCCGCCGTCGCGGTCACCGACCACGGCAACGTCTTCGGCGCCTTCGACTTCTGGAAGACGGCCACCGAAGCGGGCATCAAGCCCATCATCGGCACCGAGGCCTACCTCACCCCCGGCACCCACCGCAGCGACAAGACGCGCGTGCGCTGGGGCAACGGCGGACAGGACGACGTCTCGGGTGCGGGCGCCTACACGCACATGACCCTGCTCTCCGAGAGCACCGAGGGCATGCACAACCTGTTCCGGCTGAGCTCCAAGGCGAGCATCGAGGGCTACTACTTCAAGCCCCGCATGGACCGTGAGCTGCTCGGGCAGTACGGCAAGGGCCTCATCGCCACCACCGGATGCCCGTCGGGCGAGGTGCAGACCCGGCTCCGGCTGGGGCAGTACAAGGAGGCCGTCAAGGCCGCCGCCGACTTCCGCGACATCTTCGGCCGCGAGAACTACTTCTGCGAGATCATGGACCACGGGCTCGACATCGAGCGCCGCATCATGACCGACCTGCTGAAGCTCGCCGACGAGCTGAAGCTGCCGCTCGTGGCCACCAACGACCTGCACTACACGCACGCGCACGACGCCACGAGCCACGCAGCCCTCCTCTGCGTGCAGTCGGGCTCGACCCTCTCCGACCCGAACCGCTTCAAGTTCGACGCCGACGAGTTCTACCTCAAGAGCGCCGCCGAGATGCGCCAGCTCTTCCGCGACTACCCGGAGGCGTGCGACAACACCCTGCTCATCGCCGAACGCTGCGAGGTGGCCTTCGACACGAACGCCAACTACATGCCCCGCTATCCGGTGCCCGAGGGCGAGACCGAGGCGACCTGGTTCGAGAAGGAGGTCGAGGCGGGGCTGAAGGAGCGCTACCCGGACGGCGTCACCCAGGCGGTGCGCGAGCGCGCCGACTACGAGGTCGGCGTCATCCAGCAGATGGGCTTCCCCGGCTACTTCCTCGTGGTGGCCGACTTCATCAACTGGTCCAAGCGCAACGGCATCCGGGTGGGCCCCGGCCGCGGATCGGGTGCGGGCTCGATGGCGGCCTACGCGATGAAGATCACCGACCTCGACCCGCTCGTGCACGGCCTGATCTTCGAGCGCTTCCTCAACCCCGACCGCGTCTCCATGCCCGACTTCGACGTCGACTTCGACGACCGTCGCCGCGGCGAGGTCATCAAGTACGTCACCGAGAAGTACGGCGACGAGCGCGTGGCGCAGATCGTGACCTACGGCACCATCAAGGCCAAGCAGGCTCTTAAGGACTCGGGTCGGGTGCTCGGCTTCCCCTTCAGCATGGGCGAGAAGCTCACGAAGGCGATGCCGCCGCCCATCATGGGCAAGGACATCCCGCTCTCGGGCATCTTCGACAAGGCGCACCCCCGCTTCAAGGAGGCCGTCGACATCCGCACGGTCATCGAGAGCGATCCGGAGGCGCGCACGGTCTTCGACACCGCGCTCGGCATCGAGAACCTCAAGCGGCAGTGGGGCGTGCACGCGGCCGGCGTGATCATGTCGAGCGATCCGCTGATCGACATCATCCCGATCATGAAGCGCGAGCAGGACGGCCAGATCGTCACGCAGTTCGACTACCCCGCCGCGGAGTCGCTCGGTCTGATCAAGATGGACTTCCTGGGGCTCCGGAACCTCACGATCATCGACGACGCGCTCGACAACATCCGCGCCAACCGGGGTGAGGACCTCGTGCTCGAGGATCTCGAGCTCGACGACAAGCCCTCCTACGACCTGCTCGCCCGCGGTGACACGCTCGGTGTGTTCCAGCTCGACGGCGGGCCCATGCGCGGGCTCCTCAGGCTCATGAAGCCCGACAACTTCGAGGACATCTCGGCCGTGCTGGCCCTCTACCGCCCGGGCCCCATGGGCGCCGATTCGCACACCAACTACGCGCTCCGCAAAAACCGCATCCAGCCGATCACCCCGATCCACCCCGAGCTCGAGGAACCGCTCAAGGAGGTGCTCGGCGGCACCTACGGCCTCATCGTGTACCAGGAGCAGGTGATGTCGATCGCGCAGAAGCTCGCAGGCTTCACGCTCGCCCAGGCCGACCTGCTGCGCCGCGCGATGGGCAAGAAGAAGAAGTCCGAGCTCGACAAGCAGTACGAGGGCTTCTCGAAGGGCATGCACGACAACGGCTACTCCGAGGCCGCGGTCAAGACGCTCTGGGACATCCTGCTGCCGTTCTCGGACTACGCCTTCAACAAGGCGCACTCGGCGGCCTACGGCGTCATCTCCTACTGGACCGCCTACCTCAAAGCGCATTACCCGGCCGAGTACATGGCGGCGCTCCTCACGAGCGTGGGCGACTCCAAGGACAAGATGGCGATGTACCTCAGCGAGTGCCGCCGGATGGGCATCAAGGTGCTTCCGCCGGACGTCAACGAGTCGATCGGCTTCTTCACGGCCGTCGGCACCGACATCCGCTTCGGCCTCGGCGCCGTGCGGAACGTCGGCATGAACGTGGTGGAGCTCATCAAGGGGGCTCGCGAGGAGAAGGGCGCGTTCACCTCGTTCGGCGACTTCCTCAAGAAGATCCCGCTCGGCGCCGCGAACAAGCGCACGATCGAGTCGCTCATCAAGGCGGGTGCCTTCGACTCGCTCGGATCGACCAGGCGCGCGCTCATCGAGGTGCACGAGGGCCTGATCGAGAACGCGGTGTCGCAGAAGCGCAACGAGGCCAACGGCCAGGTCGGCTTCGACTTCGACTCGCTCTGGGATGCGCCGGAGGAGGTGCACGACATCCCCGTGCGCCCCGAGTGGGCGAAGCGCGACAAGCTCGCCTTCGAGCGCGACATGCTCGGGCTCTACGTGTCGGATCACCCGCTCGCCGGCCTCGAGATCCCGCTCGCCAAGGTGGCGTCGACGTCGATCCTCGACCTGCTGGAGAGCGAGCACACGCAGGACGGCGACCAGGTGACGGTCGCGGGCCTCATCACGAGCGTGCAGCACCGGGTGGCCAAGAACTCGGGCAACCAGTACGGCATGATCACGGTCGAGGACTTCGCGGGCGAGATCACCGCGATGTTCATGGGCAAGACCTACCAGGAGTTCGGTCCGGCGCTCACGAACGACGCCATCGTGGTGGTGCGGGGCCGTGTCTCGCTCCGCGACGACGGCATGAACCTGCACGCGTTCAGCCTCTTCCAGCCCGACCTCGGTCAGGCTGCGGGGGCGTCGGGTCCGCTGCAGATCTCGCTCGCCGAGTTCAAGGCCACGACCGACACGGTGCAGGCGCTCAACGACGTGCTCATCCGGCACTCCGGAGACACCGAGGTGCGGCTCCGGCTCGTCAAGAACGACAACGTGCGGATCTTCGAGGTGCCGTTCGGCGTCAACGTGACGGCCGACCTCTTCGGCGAGCTCAAGTCGCTCCTCGGCCCCAACTGCCTCGCCTAGCCGCCCATCCCGCGGCCCCGCACATCGCGACGGCGGCGAGGGCGGGCCAGGCGGCGACGATGGTCTCCGTCCAGGGCGTCGTGTCGTGCGACTGGTAGCCCGCGACGGCCGGAGCGAACGTGAAGGTCGCCACGAGGTAGCCGGGGAGGCTCGACCCCAGCAGGAGCAGGCAGGCGAGCGCCGTCGGCCATGACGCCCGCAGCCACCTTCCGGCCAGGATGATGAGGCCTGCGAATCCGACCGCGCCGAACAGCAGCTGCAGCGGGAGGTGCTGCAGCAGTGTGGGTGCCCCGACGATGCCGGAGAGGAGCGCGTGCAGCCCCGTCACGGCGAAAGACCCGGCGACCACGACCACGAGCATCCCCTCGAGCCCGCCCTCGTTCCACCTGACGGCCGGCGACCCGGCGCTCGAAACGGTCTTCGCCATCGCGAGCACGCCGAGGGCCAGGAGGATCGATCCGAGGCCGAACAGCTGCGCCGCGGTGCCGACGTTCTCCCACGGGTCGGCGGGGAAGGCGTAGTCGAACCGGTGGTCCTCGATCGAGATGTCCGCTCGGTCCCAGCCGTTCCGCGCCGTCACCCACCGCTCGAACGACGCCATCCCCTGCAGCGCGGCTGACGCGAGCAGGAGGCCCGCCGCACCGAGCGCCCACCGCACCGGTCCTCCACCCCGAGCGGATGCGGCGCGCGCGTCCTCCTGGCTGACGGTCGTCATGCGATCAGGCTAGGCGGCGACCTCGGCGAAGTCAGGCGAACCAGGCGAACAGTGGGCGAACAGGCCGCTCAGCCGCCGAGCTTCTCGTCGAGCCAGTCGAAGAGGCGCTGGGCGGTGAGCGTGCGGGCGAGCGGCTGGCAGTGGCCGTCGGCCCCCTCCGCCGCCGTGAACGGCACCAGGGTCGAGACGCCGGATGTGAGGGCCGCGAGCTCGGCGGACTGGCCCGGCCAGAACTGCTCGCCCTCGGGGTCGGTGATGAGGAGGGGCGTCGTGATGCGGCTCGCGACATCCGCCACCGTGTACCCGCGCACCGCCTCGAGGGTCTCGGCGTAGCCGGAGGTGCCGAAGGGGCGGGCCCGGAAGTTCCAGGTGCGCGCCGCACCGGGGGAGAGCTTGAGGCCGAGCGCCATCTCCCGGTCGAACTTCGCGGTCTGCCCCGCGTCGAGCAGCTTCAGGAGCGACTTCGGCAGGTGCGAGGTCCACGAGGTCGACACGTCCACCACGCCCGGGTCGGCGATGGCGGCCGCGAAGCGGTGCTCGAACGCGAGCGCCCTCGCCACCCAGTAGCCGCCCTGGCTGATGCCGTAGAGCCCCACGCAGGCCGGGTCGACGCCCTCCTGCCGCGACACGAAGTCGTACACGGGTGTGAGCACGTTCTCCCAGTCGGGCCGGAACGGGACGTCGTGCTCGAACAGCTGCGACTGCTGCCCCGGGCCGTCGAACACGAGAACGGTGTAGCCACGGTGCAGACCGGCCGCCACGATGCTCGCCCAGAGCGCGGCGAGAGAGCCGTCGCTGCCGTTCACGGCCACGAGTGCGGCTCCGGTCGCCGCCGCCGGATCCTGCGGACGGAACAGGTAGCCGGGCATCGAGTCCGGGCCCACGGGGATGTCGACCCGCTCGGCGCGGGCCGGACCGAGTGACACGAACAGCTCCCAGGCCTCGCGCTGCTTGCGGAAGGTGGGCACGAGCTCCGTCGTGTCCGCGAGCGCGCTCAGGGCGTTGACCGCCACACCGAAGTAGGCGGAGGCGCGGAGGGCCGCCCCCGCGGCGCTCTCACGATGCCCGGCCGCGGCGGCGGTGTCGGCGATGGTGCGCACCCGGTCGCCGAGGCCGTTCCAGGCGGCGAACCAGGCCTCGTGGTCGCCCTTCTTCACCCCGGAGACGGCGGCGAGCACCTCGCCTGGCTCCGAGGCGCCCTCGACCGCATGGCCGAGAGACGTGCGGATCTCGAAGTCGAAGTCGTCGTCGGGGGAGAACGGGGCCACGGCGGGGCGGTGATGCAGGTGAGGCGCGGGCACGGTGTCGCCTTTCGTCACGGACGGAACGGATGCTGTCACCAGGAGGTTAGCGGCGGACTGGGTAGGCTGGCTATGCCATGATCCAGACCATCGACCTCCGCGGCCAGACGCCCACCCGAGCGCAGCTCGCGACCCTCGTGCCCCGCCCCGACACCGACGTGTCCGTGGCCGCCGAGGCCGCCGCCGCCCTCATCGAGGCCGTCCGCGCCGACGGTCTCGTCGCCCTCCGCGACCAGGCCGAACGCTTCGACGGCGTCGTGCCCGAGCACGTGCGTGTGCCGCAGAGCGAGATCGACGCGGCCGTCGTGGGGCTCGACCCCGCGGTGCGCGCGGCGCTCGACGAGGCCATCGTGCGCGTGCGGCAGGCCACCGCCGCCCAGATCCCGGATGCCCGCACCACCACGCTCGCCGACGGCGCGGTCGTGGAGCAGCGCTGGCACCCGGTCGAGCGCGTGGGCCTCTACGTGCCGGGAGGCAAGGCCGTCTACCCCTCGAGCGTGGTCATGAACGTCGTGCCCGCCCAGCTCGCCGGTGTCGGCTCGATCGCGATCGCGTCGCCGCCGCAGAAGGAGTTCGGCGGCTCCATCCACCCCACCATCCTCGGCGCGGCGGGTCTCCTCGGCGTCACCGAGGTCTACGCCATCGGGGGAGCGGGAGCCGTCGGCGCGCTCGCCTACGGGGTCGACGAGATCGGTCTCGAGGCGGTGCAGGTCATCACGGGCCCCGGCAACGTGTTCGTGGCCGCCGCCAAGCGGCTCGTGCGCGGTGTCGTCGGCATCGACTCCGAGGCCGGTCCCACCGAGATCCTCATCATCGCCGACGAGAGCGCCGACCCCGAGTTCGTGGCCGCCGACCTCGTGAGCCAGGCCGAGCACGACGAGCTCGCGGCAGCGGTCCTCGTCACCGACTCCACCGCCCTCGCGCAGAACGTCGTCGCCGCCCTCGAGCGCGCCGCGGCCACGACCACGCACGCCGCGCGCGTCGCGATCGCCCTCGACGGCCCGCAGTCGGCCATCGTGCTCGTCGACAGCATCGAGCTCGCCGCCGCGGTGAGCAACGTCTACGGCCCCGAGCACCTCGAGCTGCAGACGGCCGATCCGGATGCGACGCTCGGCCTCATCCACAACGCCGGCGCGATCTTCGTGGGCGCCTACTCGCCCGTGAGCCTCGGCGACTACCTGGCGGGCTCCAACCACGTGCTCCCCACCGGCGGCCAGTCCCGCTTCTCCTCGGGCCTCGGCGCCTACACCTTCCTCCGCCCCCAGCAGATCGTGCGCTACGACCGCCCCGCCCTCGAGGCCGTCGCTTCTCGCATCGTGGCGCTCTCGGCCGCCGAGAACCTCCCGGCCCACGGCGACGCCGTCACGGCCCGCTTCGCCCGCTGATCCGGGGGAGCCGTGGCCGAGATCAAGACCCAGCCCACCGCGGCCGACGTCACGGCGTTCCTCGATGCGGTCCCCGACCCTCGGCGCCGAGCCGAGGGCCACGAGCTCCGGGCGCTGATGCACCGGGTCACCGGCGAGGAGGCGCGGATGTGGGGGCCGACGATGGTGGGCTTCGGCTCCGCCGCCTACACCAACACCACCGGCACCCACGACTGGTTCGTGCTCGGATTCTCGCCCCGCAAGGCGGCGATCACCGTCTACGGGGTGCACGACGGCTACGGCGAACCCGATCCGCTTCTCGAGCGGCTGGGCGCGCACACCACCGGCAAGGGCTGCCTCTACATCAAGCGGCTCGACGCGGTCGACCACGAGGTGCTGACGGCCCTCGTGACCGAGGCCTGGCAGCGCGCCACCGGCTGACCGGCCGGCCCGCCCGAGGGGCCCGGCGCTCCACTACCATGGAGGTGCCATGTACTGCCCCTACTGCCGCTACCCCGACTCCCGCGTCGTCGACTCCCGCACGACCGACGATGGTCTCGCCATCCGCCGACGCCGCCAGTGCCCCGACTGCGGTCGGCGCTTCAGCACCACCGAGACCGCGAGCCTCAGCGTGATCAAGCGCTCCGGCGTGGTCGAGCCGTTCAGCCGCGAGAAGATCGTGAGCGGTGTGCGTAAGGCCTGCCAGGGCCGGCCCGTCACCGACAGCGACCTCGCGGTGCTCGCCCAGCGGGTGGAGGAGACCGTTCGCCTCTCGGGTGCGGCGCAGATCGACGCCAACGACATCGGCCTAGCCATCCTGCAGCCCCTCCGCGAGCTCGACGAGGTGGCCTACCTGCGGTTCGCGAGCGTCTACCAGGCCTTCGACTCGCTCGACGACTTCGAGAGCGCCATCACGCTGCTCCGCGTCGAGCACGAGCAGGCGCGCGACGAGCAGGGCCCCGCGGCCGCCGAGGCACGCGACACCGCCGGTTCCTACGAGTGAGCGGCGTCTACGGACTCCTCTTCCGGCACGTGCTGTCGAAGCTCGACCCGGAGCGTGCCCATCACCTCGCCTTCTCGGTCATCGAGGCCATCCCGGCGCTCCGGCTCGAGCGGCTCGTGAGCCGCTTCACCGCTGCGCCGGGCACCGATCTCTCCGTCGAGGCGCTCGGCCTGCGGTTCCCCACCCCGTTCGGGCTGGCGGCGGGCTTCGACAAGGATGCCAAGGGCATCCGCGGCTTCGGTGCGCTCGGCTTCGGTCACGTCGAGGTGGGCACCATCACGGCGCGCGCGCAGCCGGGCAACCCGCGCCCCCGCCTGTTCCGGCTCGTGGCCGACCGCGCCGTCATCAACCGCATGGGCTTCAACAACGGGGGAGCGGCCGGTGCGTCGCTGCGCCTGGCCCGCGTGCGCTCGCTCCGCCATCCGCGGCCCGTGATCGGCGTCAACATCGGCAAGAGCCGCGTGGTCGAGGTCGCGGATGCGATCGGCGACTACCTGCAGAGCGCGCGCGCCCTGGCCCCCATGGCCGACTACCTCGTGGTGAACGTGTCGTCACCGAACACCCCCGGCCTCCGCGGCCTGCAGGAGATCGACCTGCTCGCACCGCTCCTGGAGGCGGTCAAGGCCGAGTGCGGAGCGACCCCGCTGCTGGTCAAGATCGCCCCCGACCTCTCCGACGAGGAGGTGCGCAAGGTGTCGGCCCTCGTCGTCGACCTGGGGCTCGACGGCATCATAGCCACCAACACGACCCTCTCGCGAGAGGGCCTCGTCACCGCACGCGAGGTCGTGGAGGCCGCCGGAGCCGGTGGGCTCTCAGGTGCTCCGCTCGCCGCCCGTTCGCTCGAGGTGCTGAAGCTCATCCGTTCCGTCGTGCCGGCCGAGCTGTGCGTCATCTCGGTGGGCGGCGTCGACACCGCCGCCGACGTGCAGGAGCGGATCGACGCGGGCGCGACGCTCGTGCAGGGCTACACGGCGTTCCTCTACCGCGGCCCGCTGTGGGCGCGCCAGATCAATCGTGGCCTGGCGACGCTGCGCGTGGGGCGTCAGGCGCGGCGGTAGCGTTCCTCGGAGCTGTCCGACTGCGCGGCCGCGACCGTGTCGGCGGCCGCGGCGAGGTCGCGGAAGACGCGCTCGATCACGTGCGCGTCGTGCGGATCGAGGGATTCGGCGAGCGAGCGGATCCGCTCGGGCTGGTCGTGCGAGGCCATCACCTCGAGCCCGGCCTCGGTCGCATCGATGCGGAGGCTCCGCCTGTCCTCGGAGCGCGCGCTCCGCGTGGCCAACCCGCGCTTCTCCAGGCGGTCGAGGAGCACGGTGACCGAGGCGCTCGTGATGCCGAGGCCGGTGGCGAGGTCTTTGGGCCCGATCGGCCGCTCCGCGAGCCCGGCCTCCCGCAGCAGGCGCATCGCCGCGAGGTCGTTCTCCTTGAGGCCCGACCGCTCGGTCTCACGCCGCAGCATCTTCAGCTCGGCGACGCGGAGGTCGGCGATCGCCGCCAGCACCCGCCTCGCGGACTCGGTCACCGCGGTCTCGTCCGTCATCAGTCGATCATGGCCCCTCGTCGCTCTTCCGACCCATTCGGGGAGAACGCTACCCCCGAACCCGCGGTTCGGCCCGCAATCGGATCGGCTCCGGGTTCAGGATGCGCTGTCCTCCGGGTCAGCTGGGGAACTGGCCGCGCTTGACCTGCGGCTTCGGCAGGCGCAGGCGGCGGAACTGCAGCGCGCGCATGGTGGCGTACCAGCGGGTGCCGCGCTCGATGCTGTCGGCGCCGAACTTCTCGCGCAGCTTCTTCATCAGGCGGAAGCCCATCAGCACGCAGTCGCCGACCACGATCAGTACGAAGGCGTAGAGCCCGAGCATCACACCGGACTGCACCTCGGGCAGCGGCACGAGGGTGAGCAGGATGACCACGAACATGATCGGGATGAGGAACTCGCCGATGTTGAACCGGGCGTCGACGTAGTCGCGCACGTAGCGGCGCTGCGCTCCCTTGTCGCGAGCGGGGAGGTAGCGGTCGTCGCCGTTGGCCATGCCGATGCGCGCCTTGTCGCGTGCCTCCTGCTGGCGTCGCTTGTATTCCCGGCTCGCCTCTTTGCGGTCGGTGGGAACGAGCGGCCTGGCGTTCGCGGCCTCACGCTCCTTGCGGGTCGGGGTCGCGCGACCCTTGCCGATCGGCGACTCCTCCACAGGCGCGTCGATGGGGGGCTGCTCGGTGCTCGTCTTCTTGGCCACGGTGTCCTCGTTCGTTCGTCTCTTAAGATTACCTGCATGACAGACCCGAGTGGCTCCCCGTTCTCCCAGGTAGACGATCGCGAGCAGCGCCTCGCCGAGGAGGTCCGGCTGGCGCTGCCGGCGAGCATCGCCGAGCTCAGCGGGCTCGTGCGCATCCCGTCGGTGTCCTGGAGCGCCTTCGATCCGGCTCACGTCGCCGCGAGCGCCGAAGCGGTGGCGGGTCTCGCCCGCGAGACCGGCGTGTTCGAGACGGTCGAGATCCTCCGGGCCGAGACCGGCACGGGGGAGAAGGGGCAGCCCGCGGTGCTCGCCACGCGTGCCGCCCGCAACGACCGCCCCACCGTGCTCCTCTACGCCCACCACGACGTGCAGCCGCAGGGAGACGACGCGGACTGGGAGTCGCCGCCGTTCGAACCGACCGTCCGCGGCGACCGCCTCTACGGCCGGGGTGCGGCCGACGACAAGGCGGGTGTGGTCTCGCACCTGGCGTCCGTGCGTGCCCTCCGGTCCGTCGCGGGCGACGACTTCGACCTCGGTCTCGTGCTCTTCATCGAGGGTGAGGAGGAGTTCGGCTCGCGCTCGTTCGCGAACTTCCTCGAGACGCACCGCGAGAAGCTCGCCGCCGACGTCATCGTCGTGGCCGACTCCGACAACTGGGATGCCGAGACCCCCTCGCTCACCATCAGCCTGCGCGGCAACGTCACCTTCCGGCTCACGGTCTCCACCCTCGCGCACGCCTCGCACTCGGGCATGTTCGGGGGAGCGGTGCCGGATGCGATGCTCGCCGCCTTCCGCCTCGCCGCCTCGTTCCACGACGAGAACGGCTCCGTGGCGGTCGCGGGGCTCACCTCGCGTGAGATGCCGACGCCGGAGTACACCGACGAGACGCTGCGGAGCGAGGCGGGCCTCCTCGAGGGCGTCTCGCCGATCGGAACCGGGTCCGTGCTGTCCCGGCTCTGGGCGCAGCCGTCCGTCACCGTCACGGGGATCGACGCCCCCTCCGTGGCCAACGCCTCCAACACCCTCATCCCGAGCGTCTCGCTCCGTGTCAGCGCGCGCATCGCGCCCGGTCAGGATCCGCAGGAGGCCTTCGAGGCGCTCGAGGCGCACATCCGCTCGCACGCCCCCTTCGGCGCGGTGGTCGAGCTCGACGACGTCGACACCGGCAGCCCGTTCCTCGTCGACACGTCCGGCTGGGCGGTCACGGCGGCGAAGGACGCGATGCGGGATGCCTGGGGTGCCGAGCCCGTCGAGGCGGGCATCGGCGGGTCGATCCCGTTCATCGCCGATCTCGTGCGCGTCTTCCCGGAAGCGCAGATCCTCGTCACGGGTGTCGAAGACCCGCACACGCGGGCGCACAGCCCCAACGAGTCGCTGCACCTCGGCGTCTTCCACCGCGCCATCGGCACCGAGGCGCTCATGCTCCTGCGCATGAACGACCGTGCCGGGAATAGTTGACCTCGGCCCCAGGTTGCCGGAGTTAGACTTCCGTCATACTTCCGAGCGAATGGAGCGAACATGAGCGACTCGACACTGACTGCGCCCGCTGAGGGACAGACCGTCGAAGCCCCCGCGCACAAGGTCGGCATCACCCCGGCCGCGGGCACGAAGGTCAAGAACCTCCTCGAGCAGGAGGGTCGCGACGACCTGCGCCTGCGCGTCGCCGTGCAGCCCGGCGGCTGCTCGGGCCTGATCTACCAGCTCTACTTCGACGAGCGCATGCTCGACGGCGACAACGTCGTCGACTACGACGGCGTCGAGGTCATCGTCGACAAGATGAGCGTCCCCTACCTCGAGGGCGCCACGATCGACTTCGAGGACACGATCCAGAAGCAGGGCTTCACGATCGACAACCCGAATGCCGGCGGAAGCTGCGCGTGCGGGGATTCGTTCCACTAGAAAGCACCTCTCATCAGGGCCGTCCAGCATGAGGGCGGCCCTTTTGCGTGCCCTACCAGAGGCCGATCCGGTGTGGCTGTGGCAACGGCGGGTAAATCGACACAGTAAGCTAGGAGAAGGTCAAATACACTGTGGTGTAGCTTCCCGAAAGGTCTGTGGTGCGCTCTAACCGACGTCTCCGATGGGCTGCGATACCGATCGCAGCCGTACTGTCAGTTGTCCTCGCCGGGTGCACGCAGGACCAGCTCCAGGGCTGGCTTCCCACCGAGCCCGGCACCACGAACAACGTCGACCGCGTCATCGGCCTCTGGGTCACGTCGTGGATCGTGCTGCTCGTGGTGGGTGTCATCACCTGGGCGCTCACCATCTGGGCGATCGTCGTGTACCGCCGCCGCAAGGGCCAGACCGGCCTGCCGGCTCAGCTGCGCTACAACATGCCGATCGAGATCTTCTACACGATCGTCCCGCTCATCCTCGTGCTCGGCTTCTTCGCCTTCACGGCGCGTGACCAGGATGCGATCGAGGCCGCCTACGACGACCCCGAGGTCACCATCCAGGTCTTCGGCAAGCAGTGGGCGTGGGACTTCAACTACGTCGACGAAGACGTCTATTACGCGGGCGTGCAGGGTCAGGACGACCCGAACGACGCGAACGGCGAGCTGGTCGAATCCGAGATCCCCACCCTCTACCTTCCCGTCGGCAAGACAGTCGAGGTCCAGCTCGAGTCGCGCGACGTCATCCATTCGTTCTGGGTCATCGACTTCCTCTACAAGAAGGACATGCTGCCCGGCAAGACGAACTACATGTACGTCACGCCCGAGCGTGAAGGAACATTCTCCGGCAAGTGTGCCGAGCTCTGCGGCGAGTACCACTCGATGATGCTGTTCAACGTGAAGGTCGTCTCCCAGCAGGAATACGACGACTACATCCAGTCGCTCCGCGACTCGGGCCAGGAGGGTCAGCTCGGCCACGAGTATGACCGCAACCAGAACCTCCCGGGCATCGGTGTGCCCGAGGACCACGAAGAAGAAGAGTAGGAACGCGACATGACTGCAACCGTCGACGTGACGTCGGTCGGCTCTCCGGCCCCCCTTCCCACTCCCTCGAAGACCGTGGGGCGCAAGGGCAACATCCTGGTCAAGTGGATCACCTCCACCGACCACAAGACCATCGGGTACATGTACCTGATCGCCTCGTTCTTGTTCTTCTGCCTCGGCGGCGTGATGGCCCTCGTCATCCGGGCTCAGCTCTTCGAGCCGGGCCTCGAGCTGCTGCAGACGAAGGACCAGTACAACCAGCTCTTCACGATGCATGGCACGATCATGCTGCTGATGTTCGCGACACCGCTGTTCGCAGGGTTCGCCAACGCGCTCATGCCGCTGCAGATCGGCGCGCCGGATGTCGCCTTCCCGCGACTGAACGCGTTCGCTTTCTGGCTCTTCCTCTTCGGTTCGCTGATCGCTGTCTCAGGCTTCCTCACTCCGCAGGGGGCGGCCTCATTCGGCTGGTTCGCCTACGCGCCGCTGTCGTCGACCACGTTCACGCCGGGAGACGGCGGAAACCTCTGGGTCTTCGGCCTCGGCCTCTCGGGCTTCGGCACCATCCTCGGTGCGGTGAACTTCATCACGACCATCATCACGCTGCGTGCCCCGGGCATGACCATGTTCCGGATGCCCATCTTCACCTGGAACATCCTGGTCACGTCGATCCTCGTGCTGATGGCCTTCCCGGTGCTCGCCGCCGCGCTCTTCGCGCTCGGTTCGGACCGTGTCTTCGGGGCCCACATCTATGACCCGGCCAACGGCGGTGTGCTCCTCTGGCAGCACTTGTTCTGGTTCTTCGGGCACCCGGAGGTGTACATCATCGCGCTGCCGTTCTTCGGCATCGTCTCCGAGGTGTTCCCGGTCTTCAGCCGCAAGCCGATCTTCGGCTACAAGACGCTGATCTACGCCACGATCTCGATCGCGGCCCTCTCGGTCACGGTGTGGGCGCACCACATGTACGTCACCGGCTCCGTGCTGCTGCCCTTCTTCTCTTTGATGACGATGTTGATCGCGGTGCCCACGGGTGTGAAGATCTTCAACTGGATCGGCACGATGTGGCGGGGCTCCGTCACGTTCGAGACGCCGATGATCTGGGCCATCGGCTTCCTCATCACCTTCACCTTCGGTGGCCTGACCGGTGTCATCCTGGCGTCGCCGCCGCTCGACTTCCACGTCTCGGACACGTACTTCGTGGTGGCGCACTTCCACTACGTGGTGTTCGGCACGGTCGTGTTCGCCATGTTCTCGGGCTTCTACTTCTGGTGGCCCAAGTGGACGGGCAAGATGCTCAACGAGCGTCTCGGCTACTGGCACTTCTGGCTGCTGTTCATCGGCTTCCACACCACGTTCCTCATCCAGCACTGGCTGGGCGTCATCGGCATGCCTCGTCGTTACGCCACCTACCAGCCTGAAGAGGGCTACGAGTGGATGAACCAGCTCTCCACGATCGGTGCGTTCGTGCTGGCCGCCTCGATGATCCCGTTCTTCCTGAACGTGTACATCACGGCCCGCAAGGCGCCCAAGGTCACGGTGAACGACCCGTGGGGCTACGGCCGCTCGCTCGAGTGGGCCACCTCGTGCCCGCCGCCGCGCCACAACTTCACCTCGATCCCGCGCATCCGCTCGGAGTCGCCGGCGTTCGACCTCAACCACCCCGAGGCCGGCATCCCGGTCGGTGTGGGTCCGGCGAAGGACGCTCCGGATGCTCCCACCTACGACGTCTCGCAAGGCAAGGTCAAGTAACCCATGAGAGCCAACACCAATCTCTTCTGGATCCTGTTCGTCTTCATGCTCCTGGCCACGGCGGCCTACACGGTCTGGTCGCTGATCTACTTCGAGGGTCAGATCGAGTGGGTGGGCACGCTCGGCATCGGCCTCGCGGCTATCCTGTCGGCGTTCCTCGCCTTCTACCTCGGCCGTGTGCACAAGTCGCAGGGCGGCGAGCTGCCCGAAGACCGCCTCGACTCGAACATCGACGACGGCGACCCGGAGCTCGGCTTCTACAGCCCGTGGAGCTGGTGGCCCATCATCCTCGCGGGTGGCGGCGCCCTGCTCATGCTGGGCCTCGCTGTGGGCTTCTGGATCTGCTTCATCGCCGGAGCCCTCACCCTCGTGGCCATCGTCGGCTGGGTCTTCGAGTACTACCGCGGCTACTTCGCCCGCTAGTCCACCCTCCACGCCAGAAGGCGCCCGCCCCTTCCCGGGCCGGGCGCCTTCGTCGTTTCCGTAGGAGCCGTGGTGTCAGGTCAGGGGGAGCAGACCGTCAGCTTCTCCACCGCGGTGCTGACGGAGGCGGTTCCGCCGAGGATCACGATCTTCTTGGCACCGAGCATCGTGATCTTGTGGGCGGTGTCGATCGGGATGCAGTCCTTCGTCGTCAGCATGATCGGCGAGCCGCTCTTCCTGGCGAGCACAGCGCCCGAGAGCGCATCCGGGAACGTGACGCCCGTGGCCAGGTAGACGGTGTCCACGGTGGTGGACGGCTTGGCGAATGCGAAGCGCGCCACGCCGGAGGACACGAAGTAGCGGTTGGCTCCTGCGATGCGCACGGTCTTGCCGACCCAGAGGCGGCTCGCCGAGTCTGACAGCTCGCGCGAGATGGTGTTCTCGCCACCCAGCAGCGCGATGCCGTTGACTCCGCGGGTGTCCAGGATGGCCTTCTCCTCGGCGGTGAAGGCGGTCTGCAGCCCGTTCACGAGCAGCACGGGAGCCATCGGAGCGCCGCTCAGCGCATCCGGGAACACTCGGCCACTGGCGACCGCGACGAAGCTCAGGGAGGTCGCACCGAAGGTCGGATGGCTGATCAGATTCCTCGACACCTCGAAGCGGTCGAAGCCGTCGATCCGAGTGATCGTGGCCGCAGGAAGCGCGGCCTTGATGGCGGCGGCGACGGCAGGCTCGACCGTGTCCTCGCCTCCGAGCACGACGACGTCGGTCGGCTTCAGGCGGGCGAGCTCATCGGACACGACCTGCGGCAGCGACTTCGCCGAGGAGAGGAGCAGGGGAGCGGAGCGCTGCGCAGCGACGCCGGCGCCACTCAGCGCGTCGGAGAACTTCTCGCCGCTGGCGATGTAGACCAGCGGTGCCGTGGCCGGAGCCGGCACGGTGGCCTGGGAGATCTTGACTGCCTCCGCGTAGCGGTCCGTCGCGTCGATTCGCGAGACGGTGAGCGACGGATCCAGCGTGACGTCGGCCTTCACGTCGACCGTGCAGACGATCGACGAGGTCCTGGTGTCTCCGTTCGTGAGCTGGACCGTGAAGGTGTTGACCCCGAGCTTGCTCGGTGCACCCTCGTAGGAGGCGTACCAGCTGTGGTTGTCGATCGTGACGCCGGGGAACGACCCGGCGATGATGGAGCCCGTGAGCGACTCCTCCTGGGCCCACAGGTCCTGGTCGTAGTACTGCACGCCGGCGGAGGCGGTTGCCGGAGGGCACATGGGCTGCGGAAGCGTGGGCTCGGCTGAGGCGGCGCCGGCGGACAGGGTCGTCAGGCCCGACGCGACGACCAGAACGGCCAACGCCGTGGCCGGGATGGAACGGATGGGGGACATAGGAGAACTTCCTTCTTCGGGGTGGGTCGACCAAGCTTGGTCGCCCCGGAGGAGCTCCTGTTATGAGCAATCAGTACTCAGGTGCCGAGGGCGGGAACGACGAAGGGCCCCTCGCACGGAGTGCGGGGGCCCTTCGGGGAGTGGGGCTACGGCTTCGTGAGGCCGGGGCCCTCCTCGAGGGAGTGGTCGGTGCCGTCGCCGTGGGTGCCGTGGTGGCCGTGGCCGGACTCGAGCTCCTGCTGCTGGGCGGGGGCGATGCGGTCTTCGAAGAACCAGCGCGAGACGCGGGCGCGGAAGCGCATGCCGGGCGTGATCTGGCCCTTGGCGTTGGGGCGGAGCATGATCGGCTCGTAGACCTCGAAGTCGACCAGACGCCAGCGCTCGTAGTCGTCGACCTGCTCGTGCACCTCGATGTACTCGCCACCGGGGAGTCGCACGATGCGGCCCGACTCGAAGCCGTGCAGCACGATCTCGCGGTCCTTCTTCATGAGCGCGATGCACACGCGCTTCGTGACGAAGAACGCCAGGAACGGCCCGAGCACGACCCACGCCTGGATGGTGTGGATGACGCCCTCGATCGACAGCTGGAAGTGCGTCGCCATGAGGTCGGACGAGGCCGCCGCCCAGAGACCCGCGTAGAAGGTGACGCCGGCCGCGCCGATGGCGGTGCGGGTGGGGGCGTTGCGCGGGCGGTCGAGGATGTGGTGCTCGCGCTTGTCGCCCGTGACCCAGCCCTCGATGAACGGGTAGGCGGCAACAGCGGCGAGCAGTCCCACGAGCGCGATGACCGGCACGATGATGTTGATCGACCAGGTGTGGTCGAGCCAGACGAACTCCCATCCCGGCGGGATCAATCGCAGGGCACCGTCGGCGAAGCCGATGTACCAGTCCGGCTGGGTACCCGCCGACACCGGCGAGGGGTCGTACGGGCCGTAGTTCCAGATCGGGTTGATCGTGAAGAACGAAGCCATCAGGGCGATGACGCCGAACACCAGGAAGAAGAAGCCACCGGCCTTCGCCGCGTACACGGGGAGGATCGGGTAGCCGATGACGTTGTTGTTCGTGCGACCGGCACCGGCGTACTGCGTGTGCTTGTGCACGATCACGAACACGAGGTGGAGGGCGAGGAACGCCACGAGGATCGCCGGCAGCAGCAGGATGTGCAGCGTGTAGAGGCGCCCCACGATCGCCGTTCCCGGGAACTCGCCGCCGAACAGCAGGAACGAGGTCCACGTGCCGATCACGGGGATGCCCTTGATCAGGCCGTCGATGATCCGGAGGCCGTTGCCCGAGAGCAGGTCGTCGGGGAGCGAGTAGCCCGTGAAGCCCTCGGCCATCGCCAGGACGAACAGCAGGAAGCCGATGACCCAGTTGAGCTCACGCGGCTTGCGGAATGCACCCGTGAAGAACACGCGGAGCATATGCAGGCCGATGGCGGCGATGAACAGCAGCGCCGCCCAGTGGTGGATCTGGCGCACCAGGAGACCGCCACGCACATCGAATGAGATGTGCAGCGCCGACTCCATGGCCGCCGACATCTCGACGCCCTTCATCGGCACGTAGGCGCCGTCGTAGTGCGTCTCGACCATCGAGGCCTGGAAGAAGAACGTCAGGAACGTTCCGGACAGGATGATGACGACGAAGCTGTAGAGCGCCACCTCGCCGAGCATGAACGACCAGTGGTCGGGGAAGATCTTGCGGCCGAACTCCTTGACGACGCCCGAGATGCTCGTGCGGTCCTCGATGTAGTTCGACGCGGCGGCGGTGAAGCCTCCGCTCTTCGGCTTCGCGGGCCCGTTGTCGGTGGCGGCGGCGGCGCCCGCAGGCGTGCTGTCTCCCGATCCGGTCCTGTCGATCGTGCTGGTCATGAACGCTCCCAGAAGCTAGGGCCGACAGGCTCGTTGAAATCGCTCCGGGCCACGAGGTAGCCCTCGGAGTCCACCTCGATGGGCAGCTGCGGCAGGGGGCGCTTGGCCGGTCCGAAGATGACCTCGCACTCCTTCGTCACGTCGAACGTCGACTGGTGGCAGGGGCAGAGCAGGTGATGGGTCTGCTGCTCGTACAGCGCCACGGGGCAGCCGACGTGCGTGCAGATCTTGGAGTAGGCGACGATGCCGTCGTACGACCAGTCCTCGCGGCCGGGGCTGACCGTCAGGTCGTCGGGGTTCAGACGCATGAGCAGCACGGCGGCCTTGGCCTTCTGCTCGAGAAGGTCGTCGCGCTCGTTGAGGCCCTCGGGGATGATGTGGAAGACCGAGCCGATCGTGACATCCGAGGCCTTGACCGGGATGCCCGACGGGTCGAGCGTGAGGCGCGAGCCCTTCTTCCACATGGTGTGGCTGAGCAGCTCCACGGGATCCTCGTCCTGAGGAGCCCAGCCGCGGAAGAGCACGAGGCCCGGCAGCGGGAACGCCACGAGAGCCCCGATGAGGCTGTTGCGGATCAGCGTGCGACGCCCGAAGCCCGACTCCTGGTCGGCCTCGTGGAAGATCTCGACCGCGCGGTCGCGGGTGGCTTGCGTGCCGCGGATCGGGTGGCGCTCGTCGATGCCCTCCTTGTCGGCCATCAGTGCCTTGCCCCAGTGCACGGCGCCGAGGCCGATGCCGAAGAGGGCGAGCGCCGAGCCGACACCGATGAACAGGTTGTTCAGGCGGATCGCGGCTATGTCGCCGTCTTCGATCGGGAAGGCCATGTAGGCCGCCAGGGCGAAGATGCTGCCGGCGATCGACAGGTAGAACAGCGTGTAGACCGTGCGCTGGGCGTGCTTGGCCTTCTTGGGGTCGAGATCCGTGACGCGCTTGCGGTGGGGCGGCTCGCCCGGGTTCACCACATCGGAAGCAATGACCGCGGTGCCGGTCGACGCGGCTCGACTCGTCTCGACGGCCGACGAATCTGAAGCGGCAGAATCGTGCCCGCTCACCCCGTCATGTGCCATTGTTTTCCCTTTCGAGCTTGCTGTTCTGTGCTGTGCCTGTGTTCACGGGCGAGGGCTAGTTCGACTTCGCGGTCAGCCAGACCATGAGGCCGATGATCGCTCCTAGTCCGAAGATCCAGGCGAACAGGCCCTCGGCGACCGGACCGAGTGCACCGAGCTCGTACCCGCCGGGGGACGGGTTGTTCTCGATGTACTTCAGGTACGTGATGATGTCGCGCTTGTCTTCCGGCGTGAGGTTGTCGTCGTTGAAGACCGGCATGTTCTGCGGGCCGGTGAGCATGGCCTCGTAGATGTGGGTGGCGAGCACTCCGGTGAGCTCGGGGGCGTACTTGCCCTCGGTGAGCGCTCCACCGGCACCGGCGACGTTGTGGCACATGGCGCAGTTGATGCGGAACAGCTCGCCGCCGTTCGCCGCGTCGCCGTCGGCCTGCAGGAGGCTCTCGTCGGGGACCGCGGGACCGGGGGAGATCGAGGCGACGAAGGCCACGAGGGCGGCGGTCTGCTCGTCGGTGAACTGGGTTGGCTTCTGCATGGCCTGCGGGCCCTGCATGGCCATCGGCATGCGGCCGGTGCCCACCTGGAAGTTGACGGAGGCCGCTCCGACGCCGATCAGCGCGGGGCCGTCGTCGGTGCCCTCGAGGCTCATGCCGTGGCAGGTGGCGCAGTTCGCGGCGAAGAGCTTCTTGCCCTCGTCGATGACCGCCTGGCTCGTGATCTCGGTGTCGGCGGTCGCGGTGGTGGTGCTGCTGAACGCCGCGTACCCTCCGCCGGTGACGACCAGGCCGATCGCAATCAGCACGACAGTTGCCAGGGGATGGCGTCTGCTGGCTTTCCTGCTCCTGCGGGCCATTCTCTCTACTCTCTTTTTCGGGGCTTCGGGTGGATCGGTGCGGGCTGCGCTACTTGAGCACGTAGATCACGAGGAACAGTCCGATCCAGACCACGTCGACGAAGTGCCAGTAGTACGACACCACGATGATCGAGGTCGCCTCTTTGTGACCGAAGTTCTTGACCGCGAACACGCGCCCGAGCATGAGCAGCATCGCGATGAGACCGCCGGTCACGTGGAGCGCGTGGAAGCCGGTGGTGAGGTAGAAGGCCGAGCCGTAGGCGTCGCCGTCGAACGTGATGCCCTCGGAGACGAGCGTCGCGTACTCGAGCACCTGGCCGCTGACGAAGATGGCACCGAAGGCATAGGTGAGGAAGAGCCACTCGGTGACACCCCAGTCCTTCGGCTTCCAGCTCGTGCGCTTGGCCTGGCCGCGCTCGGCGGCGAAGACGGCGAACTGGCACCAGAAGGAGGATATGACGAGGATGATCGTGTTCACCAGCGCGAACGGCACGTTGAGGATCGACGCCTGCTCGGCCCACGCTCCCGGATTGGTGCTGCGGAGGGTGAAGTAGATGGCGAAGAGGCCCGCGAAGAACATGACCTCGCTGCCGAGCCACACGATGGTTCCCACCGCCACGATGTTGGGGCGCTGGACCATGGGGGCACTCTGAGATTGGGTCAATGAGCTGCTCGTCACAAGACCATTATGTCCGATTTCCCAGCTTGGTTTTGCAAAGCGGCTCCCTCGCGCGGCCGTACCGGCGTGTCCCGCGTGAGGAGCGACCCATAGGATCGTTCGTATGGCTGAAACACATTCCTGGCCCGACATGATCGCGCACCTGCTGACCGGATCCGATCTCTCGATCTCCGAGGCGAGCTGGGCGATGAACAAGGTCATGCTGGGCGAGGTGACCGAGGCGCAGCTGGCGGGATTCCTCGTCGCGCTCCGGGCCAAGGGGGAGACCGTCGACGAGATCGTCGGGTTCCGGGATGCCATCCTCGACCACGCGCTGCCCATCCGGGTCGACCCGTTCGTGCTCGACATCGTCGGCACCGGTGGCGACCGGTTCGGCACCGTGAACGTGTCGACCATGGCCTCGATCGTGGCGGCCGCGAGCGGGGTGCCGGTGCTCAAGCACGGCAACAAGGCCGCGAGCTCGCTCTCCGGTTCCTCCGACGTGATGCGCTCGCTCGGCATCGACATCGACATCGAGCCCGAGCGCGTGGCGGAGGTGCTGCTGGAGACCGGGATCTCGTTCGCGTTCGCGGCGAAGTTCCACCCCGGCTTCAAGAACGCGGCCGCCGTGCGCGGCCAGCTCGGTGTGCCGACCGTGTTCAACTTCCTCGGCCCCCTCTGCAACCCCGCCCGCGCCGAGGCCTCGGCCGTGGGCGTCGCCCACCTCGACCGGGTGCCGCTGATCGTGGGCGTGTTCCAGACCCGCGGGGCGACCGCATTGGTGTTCCGCGGCGACGACGGGCTCGACGAGCTCACGACGACCGGACACAGCCACATCTGGGAGGTCTCCCGCGGCTCCGTCAAGGAGCACGACCTCGACCCGCGCGACCTCGGGATCGCCCGCGCCGACATCGAGCAGCTGAAGGGCGGCGACGCCGACTACAACGCCGACGTGGTGCGGCGCGTCGTGTCGGGGGAGCAGGGCCCCGTGCGCGACATGGTGCTGCTGAACGCCGCCGCCGGCCTCGTGGCCTTCGAACTGGCCTCCGACCCCACCGAGGTCGACCGCACGATCGTCGACCGTCTCCGCGAGAAGATGACGATCGCGGCGGAGGCTGTGGACTCGGGGGCGGCGGCTCGGAAGCTCGAGGACTGGATCTTGGCTAGTAATAGATAGTGCGCCGCCGCCTCTGCGGCGCACGCTACATGCGGTGCGGGCGTCGGTCGGCGTCGCTGCGCGGCGCCGACCGGCGACCGTACCGCCTTGGGTCGGCGAGTACGGCCCGCAGCTTTGCGGCTCGCTCCCCACGGTTCCAGGTGATCTTGGATGCTGCTGGGCCTTGGGTCGTAACCATGAGGGGCCGCCGCGACCGCGCGCGAGCGCGGCCACGACGGCCCATGTCCCCCGCGCCGCAGAGGCGGCGGCGCGGCATCAATTCAGCTCACATCTTCGTCTACCCAGTCGAGGGTTTTCGTGACGGCCTTCTTCCAGTTGCGGTAGAGGCGGGCGCGCTCGGCCTCCTCCATCTGCGGCTCCCAGCGGGAGTCCTCCTGCCAGTTGGCGCGGAGCTCGTCGAGGTCGGCCCAGTAGCCCACGGCGAGGCCGGCGGCGTAGGCCGCGCCGAGCGCCGTGGTCTCGGCCACGACGGGGCGCACGACGGGCACGTCGAGGATGTCGGCCTGGAACTGCATGAGCAGGTTGTTGGCGATCATGCCGCCGTCGACCTTGAGCTCGGTGAGCGGCACCCCGGAGTCGGCGTTCACCGCGTCGAGCACCTCCTTGGTCTGGAAGGCGGTGGCCTCGAGTGCCGCGCGGGCGATGTGGCCCTTGTTCACGTAGCGGGTGAGGCCCACGAGCGCGCCACGGGCATCCGCTCGCCAGTAGGGGGCGAAGAGTCCGGAGAAGGCGGGCACGAAGTAGGCGCCGCCGTTGTCGTCGACGGTCTTCGCGAGCTCCTCGATCTCGGGGGCGGAGGAGATGATGCCGAGGTTGTCTCGAAGCCACTGCACGAGCGATCCGGTGACCGCGATCGAGCCCTCGAGCGCGTAGTGCGGGGCCTCGTCGCCGAGCTTGTAGCCGAGGGTGGTGAGGAGCCCGTTCTGGGACTTCACGATCTCGGTGCCCGTGTTGAAGATGAGGAAGTTGCCGGTGCCGTATGTGTTCTTGGCCTCACCCGCGTCGAACGCGGCCTGACCGAAGGTGGCGGCCTGCTGGTCGCCGAGGATGCCCGCCACGGGGACCTCCCGGAGGAGCGACGACGTGTGCACGGTGCCGTAGACCTCGGAGGAGGACTTGATCTCGGGCAGCATCGACTTGGGCACACCGAAGACCTCGAGGATGTCGTCGCGCCACTCGAGCGTCTCGAGATCCATGAAGAGGGTGCGCGACGCGTTCGTGACGTCGGTGATGTGCACGCCGCCGTCGACGCCTCCGGTGAGGTTCCAGGTGACCCAGCTGTCGGTGGTGCCGAACAGCAGGTCGCCGGCCTCGGCCTTCTCGCGCGCACCCTCGACGTTCTCGAGGATCCAGACGATCTTCGTGCCCGAGAAGTAGGTGGAGAGGGGCAGGCCCACGATGTCCTTGAACCGCTCGGCACCGCCGTCGGCGGAGAAGCGGTCGACGATCTCCTGCGTGCGGGTGTCCTGCCAGACGATCGCGTTGTAGACGGCCTCGCCGGTGTTCCTGTCCCACACCACCGCGGTCTCGCGCTGGTTGGTGATGCCCACGGCCTTCACGTTGTGGCGCGTGATGTTGGCCTTCGAGAGGGCCTGGCCGATGACCTCGCGGGTGTTGTCCCAGATCTCCTTGGGATCGTGCTCGACCCAGCCGGCCTTCGGGAAGATCTGCTTGTGCTCGAGTTGACCGGTGGAGACGATCGAGCCGGAGTGATCGAAGACGATCGCCCTGGTGCTGGTCGTGCCCTGGTC
This sequence comes from Herbiconiux sp., assembly GCF_023264895.1. GTDB lineage: Bacteria > Actinomycetota > Actinomycetes > Actinomycetales > Microbacteriaceae > Herbiconiux. The sequence goes on from NZ_JAHFUY010000020.1 coordinate 49,890, forward strand.
GATCGCGATGATGTAGTCCGACATGACAAACTCCTTTGTTCTCAGGTGGCCGGGACAGGGAGAGGGCCGGTCCACATCGTCGTGGACCGGCCCTCGAGGTGCTAGGTGAGGATGGGGAGGAGGGGGATGGCGGCGAGCCCGGCGAGGACACCACCGATGATGGGGCCGACGACCGGCACCCAGGAGTACGACCAGTCGGAGGATCCCTTGCCCTTGATCGGCAGCAGCGCGTGCGCGATGCGCGGGCCGAGGTCACGAGCCGGGTTGATCGCGTACCCGGTCGGGCCACCGAGGGACGCGCCGATGCCGATCACGAGGAGGGCGACGGGCAGAGCGCCGAGGGCCGCGAGACCACCGTCTCCCTGGCGGCCGCCGCCGAAGCCGATCACGACGAACACGAGCACGAAGGTGCCGATGATCTCCGTCACGAGGTTCCAGCCGTAGGAACGGATGGCCGGGCCGGTGGAGAACACGCCGAGCTTGTTCGCCGCCTCGGGCTCCGCGTCGAAGTGCTGCTTGTAGGCGAGCCACACGAAGACGGCACCGATGATCGCACCGATCAGCTGCGCACCGATGTAGGCGAGCACCGACAGGGCGTTCACGTCGACCGCGGTGGCCTCCGATCCGAACGAGGTGGCGCCGTTGGCGAGGAGGCCGAGAGTGACCGCCGGGTTGAGGTGCGCACCGGAGGCGTAGGAGACGATGACGCCGGCGAAGACCGCGAGGCCCCAGCCGATGTTGACCATCAGGAAGCCGCCGTTGAAGCCCTTGGTGCGGATGAGCGCCACGTTCGCGACGACGCCGCAGCCGAGGAGCACGAGCATGGCCGTGCCCACGAGTTCCGAGAGGAAATCGATACCGAGATTGTCCACGTTGACCTTCCTTCGCACTGACTGGCCGCGAGTGCGGCCCCCGAGGTGATCGGGTACTTCACAATATCCCCAGCGTCTTGCCAGGTATACGGCGAAACGGCGTAGATTTGCACCGGATGGCCAACCACTGGCTCCCGTCGCGGGCGACGAACGTCCGATCGGAGGGAATTTTCAATGAAGAAGCTCATCAACGATCCGAAGAACGTGGTCGACGAGGCGGTGGCCGGATTCGAGGCCGCGCACGGCGACATCGTGACGGTCTCGCACGATCCGATCTACATCGCGCGGAAGGATGCCCCGGTGGCCGGCAAGGTCGCCATCGTCTCGGGCGGCGGCAGCGGGCACGAGCCCCTGCACGGTGGATTCGTGGGGTACGGGATGCTCGACGCGGCCGTTCCCGGGCCGGTCTTCACCTCGCCCACGCCCGACCCCATCCTCGCCGCCACGAAGGCCGTCGACTCGGGTGCCGGGGTGCTCCACATCGTCAAGAACTACACCGGCGACGTCCTGAACTTCGAGACCGCCGCCGACCTCGCGGCCGCCGACGGGGTCGAGGTGCGCACCGTCGTGATCGACGACGACGTGGCGGTGAAGGACTCGCTCTACACGGCCGGCCGGCGGGGCGTTGCCGGCACGGTGCTCGTGGAGAAGATCGCGGGGGCCGCCGCCGAGCGCGGTGACGACCTGGATGCGGTGGCCGCGGTGGCCGAGAAGGTCAACGGCCAGGTGCGCACGATGGGCGTCGCCCTCACCCCGTGCGTCGTGCCGCACGCGGGGGAGCCGAGCTTCACCCTCGCCGACGACGAGATCGAGATCGGCATCGGCATCCACGGCGAGCCCGGCCGCGAGCGGATCAAGCTGGCGCCCGCCGACGAGATCGTCGACCGCCTGCTCGAGCCCGTGCTGGAGGACCTGCCGTTCGCCTCGGGCGACAAGGTGCTGCTGCTCGTGAACGGCATGGGCGGCACGCCCCAGGTGGAGCTCTACGTGGTGTTCCGGCACGCGGCCGAGGTGCTCGCGGGCAAGGGCATCGAGGTCACCAGGAGCCTCGTGGGCAACTACGTGACCTCGCTCGAGATGCAGGGTGTGTCGATCTCGGTGCTGAAGCTCGACGACGAGCTGACCGAGCTGTGGGACGCCCCCGTGCAGACCGCCGCTCTGCGGTGGGGAAGGTAGGGTCGATCGGATGACACTGGGCATCGACTGGACGACCGACTGGATCCGGCGGAGCGCCGCCGTCGTCTCGGAGCATCGGGGTGAGCTCATCACCCTCGACCGCGAGATCGGCGACGGAGACCACGGCGAGAACCTGGACCGCGGCTTCACCGCCGTGCTCGCGAAGCTCGACGACCTGCCGGCCGACGCGTCGCCAGGTGACGCGCTCAAGCTCGTGGCGACGACGCTGATCTCCACGGTGGGCGGGGCCTCGGGCCCGCTCCTCGGCACGGCTTACCTCAAGGCCGCCGGGGCCGTGGGGCAGGAGAAGGAGCTCGACGGTGCGGCGCTCGTCGCGCTCCTGACCGCGGCCCGTGACGGTGTGGTGCTGCGCGGCAAGGCGGAGAGCGGCGACAAGACGATGATCGACGCCTGGACACCGGCTGTCGACGCGGCCTCCGCGGCTGCGGCCGACGGCCAGGACGAGGTCGCCATCCTCGAGGCCGCGGCCGCCGCCGCCGAGCAGGGTGCCGCGGCGACCGAGCCGCTCGTGGCGCGCAAGGGTCGCGCGAGTTATCTGGGGGAGCGGGCCATCGGGCACCGCGATCCGGGTGCCCAATCGTCGTCGCTGCTGCTGCGGGCGGCTGCGGTTGCCGCGGCAGGCACTTCGCCGGCATCCCCCTCGGCAGGGCAGTGACGTGAGCGGCACTCCCGGCAAGGTCGGCGTCGTCTTCGTCTCGCACAGCTCCAAGATCGCGGAGGGGCTCGTCGAGCTCGCCGCGCAGATGGCGCAGGGCACCACGCTCGTGGCCGCCGGCGGCACCGACGACGGGGGCATCGGGACGAGCTTCGACAAGGCCGGGCAGGCGATCGCCGAAGCCGACTCCGGCGAGGGCGTGGCCGTGCTCTGCGACCTCGGGTCGGCGATCCTGACCGCGGAGACGGCCCTCGACTTCCTCGACGACGATGTGCGGGACCGCGTGCGGATCGTGGATGCTCCGCTCGTGGAGGGCGGGGTCGCTGCGGCCGTGGCCGCCGAGTCGGGCGCCCCGCTCGCGGAGGTCGTGGCGGCGGGGCGGAGCGCGGCGAGCGGCGGGGACGAGACCACTTCGGTCGATGATCCGGCTGCGGCGCCGGCCGCTGGTGCGCCGGCGACGGGCGCTGCGGCATCCGGTGACCGTCAGGTCGGCTACTCGCGCACGGTGACGATCGTGAACCGCGACGGCCTGCACGCGCGCCCGGCCGCCGAATTCGTGAAGCTCGCGGGAACCTTCGACGTCAAGGCGACCGTGAACGGCAAGGACGCCAAGAGCCTGCTCGGCATCATGGCGCTCGGTCTCACGAAGGGCGCCTCCGTGGAGGTCGCGAGCGCCGATCCGGCGGGACGCGAGGCGGTCGACGCTCTCGCCGATCTCATCGAGACCGGCTTCGGAGAGGCGTGACGTGCGCCGATTCCGTGAGAAAATCGAGGACCGGGGTTTCGCACCGCGACCCCGGTGATCGAGAGGAACACAGAACAACATGGCTAGCAGCGCAACGAAATGCCCCGTCTGCGGGAAGTCGGTCGCCGTCGGCCTCGTCTCCCAGACGATGATCCAGCACGAGGACAAGCACGGGGCTCGATGCAAGGGCACCGGCAAGCCGCCCGTCGTGTCGGCCCGGGCCGCCGCCGCGGCCGCCTCCGGAACCGCCGGTTCGTCGGCGACGCGGTCGACCAGGAAGCCCTCCACGAGCCCCGCCGCCAAGGGCGGCGTCACCGTGCGTCGCGTGGAGGTCGACCCCGAGGCGCTCCGCGAGCGCCAGGAGCGCTCGGAGCGACTGCGACAGGAACGCGCCGAGGCGGCGCGCGAGCGCAACGAGATCCACGTCTCGTACTTCGACGAGCCCCGGCACTGATCCGGGCCCAGCACGACCCCCAGTGCTGACGCAGGCGCTCGGGGAGTTCGAGGAGAGGTGGGGCGATGCCCGAGCAGGCTGCCGAATCGGTCGAGGAGTACATCGCCTCGTTCCCGCCCGAGGTCGCGACACGGCTCGAGGAGCTCCGCGCCCTCGTGCGCGGAGCTCTCCCGGGTGCGGAGGAGTCGATCAGCTACGGCATGCCAACCTACTCCTACGACGGCCGGCACCTCACCTTCTTCGCGGGCTGGAAGGCGCATCTCGCCCTCTACGCCGTCTACTCCTTCGCCGGCGACGACCCCGCCCTGGAGGCGGAGATCGCTCCCTTCCGGTCGGGCAAGGACACCCTGAAGCTGCCGGTGAAGAACGAGCTGCCCAGCGGGCTCATCACGCGTGTCGTGGCAGGACTCCTGGCGAAGCGGAACTCACCTCGGGCGTGAAGCGGCGCTCCGACGGCCGGGTCGATCCGCCGTACTTCGATTCGGTGCGGGCCCGGCGGGACGCCCGCCTCGCTGCGGCGACCGCGCCCGAGGAGCTGCGGGGCTTCGTCGACCCCTTCCTCGACGGCGGGGCCGCCGCGCTGGCGGTGCTGCAGCGGTTCCCGGATGCGTCGGTGACGCTCGCGAGCACCGACGAGGAGCTCGTGACCACCTGGGAGGCCGTCCGCGACGAGCCCGCCGCGGTCATCCGGTCGACGCGCAGGCTCCTCGAGGGGCACGGGGCCGCGCAGTTCGCGGCGGTCCGCGCGGATGCCTCGTTGGTGGGCGCCGAGCGGGCGGCGCGCTTCATCTACCTGCGTGGTGCGGCGGCTCCGGATGCGCGGGGCCGGCCGCCCGTCGATGTCGCCTCGGCGACGATGGGCCGAGGCGACGTCGTCTTCGACGAGTCCAATCTGCGGGCGGTCTCGGAGCTCATCGCCCGCTCGGACGTGGCCTTCGAGCGGTCGTCGCCGTTCGCGCTCCTGCCGCGAGTGCAGGAGGAGGACCTCGTCTACCTCGACGCGGATTCGGCGGGAGCCGTGTCGGCGGGGTCGCGGGAACTGCGCGGACTCGTGGGTGCGGTCACCGCGCGGGGCGGGCACGTGCTGGCCACCGCGGAGCTCGCGGGGCTCACCGCCGTGGCCGACGGGCTCTGGGGGAGCGGCAACCTGCGGCGCGCGCTCGCCCGTGAGTCCGCCGAGGGCCGGCCGTAGGAGCACACTGCCCTGTTGCCCGCCTGAGGCGGCAGTGCCAGGGTGGCGGCATGCAGATCGAGGTGCGGCCCGCAACCGTCTTCGCCGACGTCGCGACGATGGTCGGGCCCAAGCGCCCCGACGCGAACGTGTGCTGGTGCCTCAGCTACCGCATCCCGTCGAAGCAGAATCAGGCGCTCGTCGGTGTCCAGCGGGGTGCGCTCGTGAGGCAGCTTGTCGAGGAGGATCCGCCGCCCGGCGTGCTGGCCTACGACGGTGAAGAGGTGGTCGGCTGGGCGGGCGTGCATCCGAGGGCCGACACGACGTTCGCGCGCAACCGCCGCATACCCTCGCTCGACGAGCGGGTGGTGTGGTCGGTGTGGTGCCTGCGGGTGCGGCCCGGTCATCGCGGTGCGGGCATCTCGCATCCGCTGCTCGCCGGGGCCGCCGCCTTCGCGTTCGAGCGGGGAGCCGAGGTCGTGGAGGGGTATCCGGTCGACAACCGCGGCGAGAAGGTCGACCTCACCATGGCGTACGTGGGGACGCGCGCGCTGTTCGAGGCGGCCGGCTTCACCAAGGCGGCCGACACGACGTCGCTGCTCAACGGGTTCCCCAGGGTGGTCATGCGCCTGGAGAGGCCCACCCGCTGATTCGGCCCACCGTGGGAGCTAATGGGCTCGCGAGCGAAGTGGGCTCAGGCGTGCTTCGCGCGGCCCGCTATGGACTCGCGGATGGCTTCCTCGTCGACGTCGACCTCGCCCACGTCGTCGGGCCCGCCCTCTCCGGGCAGGGAGATGACCGCCCCGTCGTCGACCTCCGGGTCGTCGAGGTGGGTCGAGCCGCGCGGGTTCTCCTGCGACTCCGCGGTCTCCTCGTCGCTGGAGGGGCTGTAGGTGACGTCCTTCTGGACGGTCTCTTCGTCGTTACCGCTCTGAATGGCCATGGGCTCGACGATACGACGCTCTGCGCGCCCCGCAACCCCCTCACGCGGTCGGCCGTGCTCCCGTCGGCACGGGTCAGTGCTCGTGGGCTCCCGACAGCTTGAAGCCGAGCCGCCCGTGGGCGAAGCCGCCGCCCGCGCGGATGGCGGTGGCCACCCAGGCGGCCTCGGCGAGCTCCTTCTCGCTCGCGCCTGCCGCGACCGCGCGCTTGCTGTGCGCGTCGATGCAGTACACGCACTGCGTGGTGTTGCTGACCGCCACGGCGATGAGCTCGCGGTACTTCAGCGGGATCTCTCGCCCGTCCGTTGCGAACACCGAGGCGTCGAACGCCACGAACGAGGCGAGGATGTCGGGCGTCTGCTCCTTGTACACGCTCGTGTAGCGGGCGTCGTTCTCGCGGTCGTAGTAGTCGGACACGGGGCCTCCAGTTTCGTCGACGAACCCCTCGACGCTACGCACCGCCGCCCGGCACCACCCACCCACCCGACCGACGACGTAACACTGACCGGATTCAGCGGGGGCGGGGGTCGTGGACGAGGGCCGGGAGGTGCTTGTCGAGGAGGGTGAGGAGGGCCGCTATCGCGACCGCGACGAGGAGGATGACGGCCGAGTTGCGGAGGGAGTCGGCGAGGCCGATGAGGTCGACGTCGAGGAAGGGGTAGGGGTACCAGCCGGTGAGAGCTCCGCGCACGAAGGTGAGCACGAGCCAGGCCAGGGGCCAGATGAAGGCGAGGGACATCACCCGCCACGACATGCGCGGCCTCGGCCCGAAAATGAGCCAACCCAGGAGCGTCGCCCAGGGGGAGATGTAGTGGAAGCCGATCGTGGCGGCGAGGGCCCAGCCGGTCGGGTGCACGAGCCCGGCGAGCACGAAGTCGTAGACGAGCCCCGTGATGATGATGCCGAGCAGGGCGTCGAGCCTCAGCACGCGCCACAGCCGGCCGTCTCGGCCGATGCTCACGGCGAGCGCGATCGAGGTGCCGAGCACGAACAGGTTGCTCTGGATGGTGAAGTAGCTGAAGAGGTTGACCAGCCGCTCGCCCAGGCTCTGGCTCGTGGTGGGCTGGAACGAGTTGACGTCCTGGCCATTGGTGAACACGAGCACGAGCTGGATGACGAGCGCGGTGCCCACCACCACGGCGATGCCGCCGAACCAGATCCGCGCCGCGCGGGCGCGGGCGCTCGTGAGGGCGGTCACGAGCGGGGGCCGGGGAGCGCGTCGTCCCAGCGGGCCAGGGTGCGGGCGGCCTCGAAGGTGGCTTCGAGGAACTCGGCGACGAGCGCATCCGGATCGGCCGCCGTGCGCACCGCCTCGTAGGGCAGGAGGAACTCGCCGAGCTCGGCGCTGTAGTAGGCCGGAGCCGGGACGGGTGCGTCGGCGAAGCCCTCCGGCACCGGGTACGCGTAGGAGTAGAAGGCGCCCTCGACCCCGCCTCCTGGCCAGAAGCCGGCGCTGCTGATCTCGTGCGAGTAGCCCTCGACCATCACATGGTCGGGGCAGTTCGGCACGCCGCCGGGATGCGCGGGCGCCTCGCGCCCGGAGAAGCGCGTCACCGCGATGTCGAGGGCACCCCAGAACAGATGCACCGGACTCACCTTGCCGACGAACGGCGCGCGGAACGCCGTGAGCACCCGGTCGGCCTGGATGAGCTGCCGCCAGAACTGCGTCACCGCACGGCGGTCGTAGCTGCAGTGCTCCGTGTCGTCGGCGAACGGGATGGCCGGGTCGACCTCATTGGGCCGGGCGTGGATGGCGACCTCGATGCCGAGGCTCTCGAGCGCGGCGAGCACCTGCTCGTAGAACTCGGCGACCGACATCGGCTCGAGCGGGAGCTCCGCGATCCGGCCGTCGCTCCGGCGCAGCTCGAGCCGGTGCACGAGCAGGTCGAACTCGATCTCGAAGAGGTCGGTGCCGTAGGGGATCGGCCCGGTCGTGAGGCCGCGCGCGGTCACGTAGAGCGGCACCTGCCACCAGTGGTTGACCATCGGCGCGAACGCCATCCGGATCTTGCCGACGATCTGCGTCCACAGGTGGAACGTGACGCGGGTGTCGGCCCAGTCGTCGATCGCGAGGGAGGGCCAACCGCGGGCGGGGGATTCCGAAGTGCTCACCGCTCCACGCTAGCGGTCGTCCCGATCCGAAGGCCAGAAAACAGATCGTGTCAAGCGGGTTGCGGCGATCCCGAGAACTCGTTCACTGAATGAAGGGAGAGGAACACCGAATGAGCACTGTCATGTCCGGGATCAGAGCGCGAGGAGGCGACGAGGGGGATTCCCGAACCATCCGCGTGGCCTCCGTGCCGTCGTCGCACGTCTACGTGAAGCACCTGTCGCCGCCGATCCCGGACGACCGCGTCGTCCGCCTGCCCGATCCGGACCCCGACGACCACCGTCGCTCCGCGGTGTCGCGCTGGTGGCCCCCCGTGATGCTCGACCCCGAGTGGGTTCGTGAGCACGCCGCGGAGTTCGACATCTTCCACCTGCAGTTCGGCTTCGACGCCCGCACCCCCGAGGAGCTCGCCGAGCTCGTCGCCGCCCTCCGGGAGGCCGGCAGGCCCTTCGTCTACACCGTGCACGACCTGCGGAACCCGCATCACCTCGCGCGCGACGCGCACGACGCCCAGCTCGACGTGCTCATCCCGGCGGCGGATGCGCTCATCACCCTCACCCCGGGCGCCGCAGCCGAGATCGAGCGGCGCTGGGGCCGGACGGCGCTCGTGCTGCCGCATCCGCACGTCGTCGACGTCGACACGATGGCGGCCGTGCAGGCCCGCAGGGTGGGGAGCCCGCGCGCGGACTCCGGATTCCGGGTGGGAGTGCACGTGAAGAGCCTGCGGGCGAGCATGGACCCGCTGCCCGTCATCCGGGCTGTGGCCGCCGCCGTCGCCGAGATCCCCGGTGGCGTGCTGCAGGTCGATGGTCACACGGACGTGCTGACACCCTCCGGCGCGCGCCACGACGAGGCACTCAGCACCTACCTGCAGGAGGCGAGCGGTCGCGGCGAGCTCGAGCTGCGCATCCACGACTTCTTCACCGACGCCGAGCTGTGGGAGTACCTCGCCAGCCTCGACGTCTCGGTGCTGCCCTACCGCTTCGGCACCCACTCGGGCTGGCTCGAGGCGTGCCGCGACCTCGGCACCGCCGTCATTGCGCCGGACTGCGGTTACTACTCGGAGCAGGGCCCGGTGATCGGCTACCACAACGACGAGGACGGCCTCGACATCGCGTCGCTGCACACGGCGGTGCACGTCGCCGCGCGCACGGCGGCCCCTCCGCCCGAGCCGATCCCCGCGCGCCGGCGGCAGCGCGAGATGATCTCCGCCGCCCACCTCGATTTGTACCGGAGTCTCATCGGATGAAGCGCCTTCGCATCTGCCTGATCGCCTCGAGCCGATTCCCCGTGGCCGAGCCGTTCGCCGGAGGTCTCGAAGCCCAGACGCACACCCTGGCCGGAGCTCTGCGCGACCGTGGGCACGAGGTGACGCTGTTCGCCGCGCCCGGATCGGATCCGGCGCTGGGGGCCACCGCGCTCGACGTGGCCGAGTTCGAGCCGTCGGACGAGGCGCGCTCGGACGTGGGGGCCTCGCCCGAGCAGTGGATGCGCGAGCACCACGCCTACCTGGCCCTCATGCTCGACCTCGCCCGCACCGGGCACGAGCGCTTCGACGTGGTGCACAACAACAGCCTCCACCACCTGCCGGTGGCGCTCGCCCCGACACTGTCGGTGCCGATGGTCACGACGCTGCACACGCCGCCGACGCCGTGGCTCGAGTCGGCCGTGCGGCTGACCCCGCCCGCCCACGGGCCGTCGCGGTTCGTGGCGGTGAGCGGCGACACCGCCTCGCGGTGGGCAGCGAGCATGCCGGCCGAGGTCATCCTGAACGGCATCGACACCGAGCGCTGGCGGTTCGGGCCCGGCGGGACGGATGCGGTGTGGTTCGGCCGGGTCGTTCCCGAGAAGGCCCCGCACGTGGCGATCGACGCCGCGAGGCTCGCGGGGGTGCCGCTCGTGCTCGCGGGTCCTGTGCACGATCATGGCTACTTCAGTCGGGAGATCGCACCTCGGCTCGGTGACGGCGTGCACTACGCCGGGCATCTGGCGAGCGAGGAGCTGATCGAGCTCGTGCGGCACTCGTCGGTGTCGATCGTGTCGCCGGACTGGCCGGAGCCCTACGGGCTCGTCGCCGCGGAGTCGATGGCCTGCGGCACCCCGGTGGCGGGGGTCGCGACAGGGGCACTGCCGGAGATCGTGACGGCGGCCGGCGGCCGGCTGGCGGCCCCGGATGATGTGCCAGGGCTCGCCGACGCCGTGCTCGGGGCGCTCGAGCTGCCGCGGATGGGGGTGCGCCGACACGCCGTCGAGCGGTGCTCGGTGGAGACCATGGTGGACGAGTACGAACGGTGCTTCATCGGGCTCCTCGGCGAGGCCCGAGCGGCGTGATCGGGTACTACGTGCACCATCAGGGGCGCGGGCACTCCTCCCGGGCCGTCGCCATCGCCGCCCGGTTGGGCCGCGATGTCACGGGACTCTCGTCGTCGCCGCGACCGGATGGCTGGCCGGGGGAGTGGATCGTGCTGCCGCGCGACGACGGGCCCGCGGCCGATCTCGGGAGCGGCGGTGTCGCATCCGATGCTCCGGATGCCGGCGGCGCGCTGCACTGGGCACCGCTTCGGCACGAGGGCTTCCGGCAGCGGTCGGCGAACATCTCGGAGTGGATCGAGCGGACCCGGCCCGCGGCGATGGTCGTGGACGTCTCGGTGGAGGTGGCTCTGCTGGCGCGACTGCACGGGGTCCCGGTGGTGAGCGTCGTGCTGCCGGGTGAGCGCTCCGACGGGCCGCATCGGCTCGGGTTCGGAGTGTCGAGCGCGCTCGTCGCCGCCTGGCCGCCGGCCGCGACGGGCATGGTGAGTGGGCTGTCGGCATCCGATGCCGGGCGGGTCGAGGCGGTCGGCGCGATCTCGCGGCGGCCGCCGTCGACGAGTGCGCTGGGCTCGAGCGCGACGGGCCGGCGGGTGCTCGTGCTCGGAGGTGCGGGTGGCGGCGGAGCGGATGAGCAGGCCCTGCAGCGGGCGCGCGCCGAGACCCCGGACTGGCACTGGGACGTGGTGGGCGGAACGAGCGGGCGCTGGGTCGAGGATCCCTGGCCGCTCATCGTGGCCGCCGACGTCGTGGTGGCGCACGCGGGGCAGAACGCGATCGCCGAGATCGCGGCCGCGCGGCGCCCCGCGGTGATCGTGCCGGAGGACCGCCCACACGACGAGCAGCGGACGACGGCGGCCGTGCTGCAGCGGCCCGAGTGGCCGGCAGTCGTGCTCGAGCGGTTGCCCTCCTCGGGCTGGCGGGCGCTGCTCGAGCAGGCGGCGGCTCAGGACGGTGAGCTGTGGCAGGGCTGGAACGACGGGCTGGGCGCCGAGCGCGCCGCCGCCGCCATCCGCCGCGTCGCCGATGCCGCCCGCGTGCCGGAGGTGGTGTCGTGAGCCGCACCGCCGTGATCACGATCGTGCACGGCCGCCGAGGCCACCTCCTGCTGCAGCGGCGCGCGCTCGGCCGGGAGGGGGAGCAGCCGGATCTCCACGTCGTGGTGGCGATGGACGACGAGGACCTCGTGCGCTCGACGGCCCCCGAACTCGAGGGCGTGCACCTCGTGAGCCTCCCCACCACCGATCACGGGCTGCCCCTGGCGCGGGCCCGCAACCTCGGTGCGGCGACGGCCCGCGCGCTGGGTGCCGACGTGCTCGTCTTCCTCGACGTCGACTGCGTGCCGGGCCCGGGAGCCGTGGCTGCCTACGCGCAGGCGGCCGCCGATCCGGAGCTCGCCGATCGCCTGCTCTGCGGTCCGGTCACCTATCTTCCCCCTGCCCCCGACGGGGGCTACGACCTCGATCGCCTCGCCGACGCGGATGCCCCGCACCCGGCACGGCCGGCTCCGTTGCCGGGTGAGGTCTCGCTCGGTGGGGCGCACGAGTTGTTCTGGTCGCTGTCGTTCGCGCTCACGGTGCCGACCTGGCGGCGTCTCGGCGGCTTCTCGGAGGAGTACGCGGGCTACGGCGGCGAGGACACCGACTTCGCCTACCGGGCGCGGGATGCCGATGTCGAGCTGGCGTGGATCGGATCGGCACGCGCCTACCACCAGCACCACCCCGTGAGCAGCCCGCCCGTCGAGCACCTGGACGAGATCATCCGGAACGCGACGATCTTCCACCGCCGGTGGGGCACCTGGCCGATGACGGGCTGGCTCGAGCGCTTCGAGGAGCTGGGGCTCGTGGTGCGCTCGGAGGCAGGGCTCTTCCGCGCCTGACTCCGTTAACCAGCCGGAGGTGGGATGGTGAGGGAATGAAGAGCGTGAAATACGGAGCGGAGGCGTTCCAGACCTCCGACGCCGTGGCAGACGCGATGATGACCTTCGCGGCGTCTCTGAGGTCGATGGACCACGGGCTGCTCGTGACGGTGCCGACGATCGAGGAGGACGGCCGCGAGGGGTCCATCTCGATCGTGCTCGGGCCGGGCATCCCCATCCTCTCGAGGCCCAGTGTCTCCGATGTGGCCGATCCGGAGGCGGTCGCCCTGCTCGAGCAGATGTCGAGCGCCACCCGCAAGCGGACCACCTCGAGTGCGGTCGTGCCGGGCGAGACCGGGCCCGACATCGCCGTGCACCTCAACCTCGCCGAGGTCGAGCACGCCGAGCGGAACGGTCTCTGATGGGCCGGCTGCTCTACGGCCCGCAGGAGCGCGAGATCGAGTTCGCCGACCGCGTCCTCGCGCACGTGCAGGTCGTCATCGTGAGCAAGCTCCGGCGATCGGAGTCGTTCACGCTCTCCTGGGTGGGGCACGGCGAAGACGGCCGGACGACGGTGTGGATGCATCCGGCGGTGCCGATCCAGTTCCAGTTCGACTCCACGAAGTCGCCGCAGCTGAACTCCGCCTGGCTCCAGGATCTCAATGCCGCGGCCGCCCGGGGCGACCTCCGCGTCTCGGAGGAGCCCGCATCCGGCTGACGCCTCCTTCTATGTTGACGGCGTCCACTTTCTGCTAGCGTGACCGCATGGTCAAGCTCAGAGTGCACAACCTCGCCGTGTCGCTGGACGGTTTCGCGACGGGGGAGGGGCAGTCGTTCGAGACGCCGTTCGGGCACGCCGGCGGGAGGCTCATGGAGTGGTTCTTCCCGACCCGCTCGTTCGTGCAGATGTCGGGCCACGAGGACGAGGCCGTCGGATCGGGCACCACGGGCGTCGACGACGCGTTCGCGGCGGCCACCGGTCGGGGGATCGGTGCCGAGATCATGGGACGCCGCAAGTTCGGCCCGCAGCAGGGGCCGTGGGAGGACGAGTCGTGGCGTGGCTGGTGGGGGGAGGAGCCGCCGTTCCATTCTCCGGTCGTCGTGCTCACCCATCACGAGCGGCCGGACCTCGTGGTGGGGGAGACGACGTTCCTCTTCCGCTCGCTGCCTCCCGTCGAGGCGCTCGCGCTGGCGACGGAGCTGGCCGGCGGGCTCGACGTGCGGCTCGGTGGCGGTCCCACCGTGGTCCGGGCGTTCCTCGAGGCCGACCTCGTCGACCACCTGCACCTCGTGGTGGTGCCGATCGTGCTCGGCCGGGGCGTGCGGGTCTGGGACGGTCTCGAGGGCCTCGAGGAGCGCTTCGACGTGGAGGTGACGGCGTCGCCCTCCGGTGTCGTGCACTACGTGCTCTCGCGCACCGGATCGCGGCCGGACGCCTGATCGTGAGTGCGGCGCACGAGACGGGGCCGTTCTTCCACGGCACCACCGCCGACCTCAGGCCGGGTGATCTGCTCTCGACGGGCTTCCGCTCGAACTACCGGCCTGACGTCGTGATGAACCACATCTACTTCACGGCGCTCGTCGACGGCGCCGGGCTCGCGGCGGAACTCGCGGCCGAGCTCGCGCCCGACGAGCGCGAGCCCCGGGTCTACCGCGTGGAACCGATGGGCGCCTTCGAGGACGACCCCAACGTGACCGACAAGAAGTTCCCCGGCAACCCGACCCGCTCGTACCGCAGCACGAGCCCGCTGCGCGTGGTGGAGGAGATCACCGACTGGCCGCGGCTCGCTCCCGAGGCGCTGCAGGTGTGGCGTGAGCGCCTGGTCGCCCGCCCGCCGGAGGAGCGGGGCGAGATCCTCGACTGAGCCTCACCGAGGCTCCGAGGCCACGTCGGCGTCGGTACGCGGGGCCGCATCCGGGTGCGTCGGGGCGACCCTCCATCGGGCAGCATAACCGGCGATCGGCTGGAGGGCACCGAGCAGATCACGCCCTTGAGCTGTGAGCTGGTAGCGGACCGAGACGGGCATGGTGTGCACCACGACGCGGTCGACGAGCCCGGCGTGCTCGAGTTCACGCAGCCGCACCGCGAGCAGACGGGAGGACAGGCCGCGCACGACCGCCATGATGTCGCTGAAGCGCTCGGCGCCGCGGGCGAGCGCCAGGAGGATACCGCCGTTCCAGCGCTTGCCGACGGCCTCGATCACCTCGATCGCCCCGAGGCAGGCCTCGTCGTCGATGGTCTGCCACTGTTCCACATCCGGCCTGGGCACTTACTTATAGTAGCCCAATTACTGCGGGTTTGCAGGGCTTCATCCAGCCGATGAAGCTGGAGCCATGCCCGACTACCACCACCGACTCAGGTTCGGATCCTTCATCACACCGACCGTCAGCCCCGTGCATCACGCCCTCGATATGGCCAAGGCGAGCGACGATGCGGGACTCGATGTGGTGACCTTCCAGGACCACCCGTACAATTCCTCGCTTCACGACACCTGGACGCTCATGACGTGGGTCGCCGCGCAGACCAGCCACGTCCACCTGTCCGGGAACGTGCTGAACCTCGCCTTGCGGCCCCCCGCTGTCCTGGCCCGCGCTGTCTCGAGCTTGGACCTGCTCAGCGGGGGACGGGCCGCCCTGGGCCTCGGAGCCGGATACTTCTGGGACGCCGTCGCCACCATGGGTGGCCGGAAGCTCGGTCACGCCGATGCCATAACGGGGCTGGAGGAGTCGCTCGCGATCTTCCGCGGCATCTGGGACACGACGCTCCGCACTCCGCTCGTGGCGGGAGGCGGGTTCTACTCCGTCGAGGGCGCACAGCGCGGACCGGCGCCGGCGCACGACATCCCCATCTGGCTCGGGGCCTACAAGCCCCGGATGCTCCGCCTCATCGGGCGCAAGGCAGACGGCTGGCTGCCAGGGCTTCCGGCGATGCAGCCGGGCGACTACGCGCGCGGCAACGAGGTCATCGATGCCGCCGCGGCCTCGGTCGGCAGGGATCCGCGAGACATCACCCGGCTTCTCAACATCACTCCGAATGAATCCGCCGACGACCTGGTGCGGCTCGCTCTCGAGGACGGGGTGAGCATCTTCATCCTCCTCGGCGCAGACGATTCGCGAGTCATCCGCCACTTCGCGGAGCGGATCGCGCCAGAAGTCCGCGAGCGGGTCGCTGCGGCCAGGGCGGGCGAGAAGTGAGCAGGCGGATGGCCGGCATCGACTACGGCGCGATCCCCGAGTCGCTCGCCGTGACCGCGGTCGAGCCCGGCGACCGCGACTATCCCCGCTACACGGCGAGCTTCCTGCGCGGCGGCGCACCCGCGCTCGTTCTGCGGCCGAAGAACCCGGCCCAGGTGCAGGACGCCGTGCGGTTCGCCGCATCGCAGCGTGACGTGCCGCTCGGCATCCTGAGCGCCGGTCACGGCATCTCCGGCCGCTCCTTGAACTACGGCGGCCTGGTGATCGACGTCAGTGCGCTCGACCATGTCACGCCGCGCGGCGGCCGGCGCGTCGACATCGGGCCGGGTGCTCGGTGGATCGACGTCGCCCGCATTCTCACGCCGCTGGGTCTGGCGATCACGAGCGGTGACTACGGCGGGGTGGGTGTCGGCGGGCTCGCGACGGCAGGGGGGATCGGCTGGTTCGCCCGCGAGCACGGGCTGACCATCGATCACCTGCGGTCGGTGGACGTCGTGACGGCCGACGGCGAGCTCCTGCACGCGAGCGAGGACGACAACCCGGACCTGTTCTGGGCGATGCGCGGTGCCGGAGCCAACTTCGGTGTCGCGGTCGATTTCGAGTTCGAGGCCGTCCCCGTGGGTGACGTCGCCTTCGCACAGCTGACCTTCGCGGTGACCGACGTCGCCGAGTTCCTCGAGAACTGGGGGACCGCCCTTGAAGCGTCCGACCGCACGGTCACCGCGACCGTGCTGCTCGGCGCAACCCGGCGCGGCCGGGCGAACTACGCTCAGGCGACCGTGGTGGTCGATTCCGGAGACTCCGACGTCGTGCTGGAACGGCTGCAGCCGATCCTCCGGACTGCGCCGCTCGCCCAGCGATCCGTGGCCATGACGAGCTATGAGGAGGTCATGGGGGCCTACCTCCAGGAGGGCAGGCAGCAGGGCGTCGGGGAACCGCTGTCCCACTCGGCGTTCGCGCGACACCTCGACCCCGAGCTGTCGTCGGAGCTCGCGGCGATGCTGGAGTCGGGCGCCTCCCACTTCTTCACCATCCGCTCCGTCGGCGGTGCGATCTCCGACGTTCCATCGCTGGCGACGGCGTACGGCTGGCGGGGCGCGAACTTCGCCCTCGTCGCACTGGGATCGCCCGACTCGGGGCTCGATGCATGGTGGGCGCGGCTGTCGCCGTCGTTCGAGGGGATGTACCTCAGCTTCGAGTCGGACACGGGTCCGGAGAACCTCGCCGTGGCGTTCCCGCCGGCGCATCTCACTCGCCTCCGCGGGTTGAAGCGCACGTACGACCCATCGGGCCTCTTCCGCGACAACTTCTTCATCGATCCGGACGTCGACACGGAGTGAGGGATGGCTCTGCGAGTGTCGCTCACGGCCGGCGGCTGGTCAGTGGTCCCTCGACGCCCGCTGTCTTCGCTGCTGGCGGGCTCGCTTGGCGGTCGCGTCGTCGGCTCTCATGATGGCGCGCGTCTCGAGGGTGTCGCCGATCACGGGACGTATCCAGCGGGCGTCGGGGTTGGAGTCCACAAGGACGGTGCGGACGAGCAGCGTCAGTGGGATCGCGAGGATGGCGCCGATGGGCCCGATGATGAGCGCCCAGAACAGCACGGAGAAGAAGGTCAGTGTCTGGCTGAGCGACACCGCGTTGCCCACGACGCGAGGCTGGATCACGGACTGCACCACGGCATTGATGATCCCGTAGACCACGATGACGGCGATGACGGTGGGCCAGCCTCCGACGAGGAAGCCGAAGACGATCGGCGGGATGATGGCGAAGAAGTAGCCGATGTTGGGGATGAAGCTGCAGAGGAAGGCCAGCAGCCCCCAGAGGAGCGCGGCGGGGACGCCCATGATCGCCAGGGCGATGGTGTTGAGGATGCCCTGGGCGATGCCGAGCAGGGTGGTGACGACCATGTACGTGCGAACCCCGGAGGCGTAGGCGCGGAGGGCGTCGGCCAGGTGGGGGCGGCGGTCGCTCATCTGGCGGAGGACGGTGGGCACGTACACGGCGTCGGCAGACATGAGGATGAGCATGGTGAGCACGATGATCAGCCCTCCGGTGATGCCGAAGACACTCCCGAGCAGGCCGCTGAAGAAGGCCAGGATGCTGCCCGGGTCGAAGCTCGCCCTGACGGCCTGGACCTGCTCGGTGCCGATGCCGATGCTCTGCAGCCAGGAGGCGACGTTCGCGCCGATCTCGCCGAGCTGATCGGCGTAGTCGGGAAGCATGGTCGTGAACTGGGCGAACGCGATGATCAGCGTATAGGTGAAGCCGGCGAGGAGGGCGAAGACGACGAGGATCACGGATCCGGTCGCGATGCCGCGGGGGACACCGCGTCGTTCCAGGGCGGCACCGACGGGGTGGGCGCAGATCGTCAGGATCATGGTCAGCAGGACCGGGGCGAGGATGTCGCGGAGACCCGCGATCCCGAACGAGACGACGACCGCGGCGGCGAGCCCGACGAGGATGACGGTGCCGCGCGGATACGAGCGTGAGGCGGCGGCGGTGTCGGGGGATCCGGGAGCGCTGGAATTCGTCATCGTGTCCCCTTCATCGCTGAGCCGGGCCGTGGACCAACCCTAACGGAGTGCCCCACAGCGCACACGGATACTGGCATAATCGGCGCACCGGACAGATCGCAGTGGATCGCCGTGGTCGTCCTGAGAGCGGGGGAGAGGCGGCGTCATGGAGACGCAGGCAGTCACGGTTCTGGTCGCGGTGCTGTTCTTCGTGATCGATCTGGTCGTGAAGATCGCGGCACTGATCATCCTGCCGCGGGACCGCAAACCGACGGCGGCGATGGCCTGGCTGCTCGCGATCTTCTTCATCCCGTACCTGGGGATCTTCTTCTTCCTCCTCATCGGCAGCGCGAAGCTCCCGAAGAAGCGCCGGGACAGGCAGAAGGAGATCGACCGCCTGATCACCGGGTCAGCGGTCGGCCACGGCCTTCCCCTCGATCGGTCGGGGTGGCCGACGTGGCTGCCGAGCGTCGCGGAGCTGAACCACGCCCTGGGGTCGATGGCCATGGTCGGTGGCAACCGTGCCGAACTGGTCGGCGACTACCCGGCGTCGATCGCGGGAATGGCGGCCGACATCGACACGGCGACGTCGTTCGTGCACGTGGAGTTCTACATCGTGTCGTTCGACGACGCCACGAGGGAGTTCTTCGCGGCCATGGAGCGTGCCGTGCGGAGGGGCGTCACGGTGCGGGTTCTCCTCGACCACGTCGCATCCGTTCGGGCGGTCGGGCACAAGGAGACCTTCGCGGAGCTCGACCGCATCGGAGTGAGCTGGAGCTTCATGCTCCCGGTGCAGCCGCTGAAGGGCAGGTATCAGCGCCCGGATCTGCGCAACCACCGCAAGCTCGTCGTCGTCGACGGACGAGTGGGGTGGATGGGATCGCAGAACCTCACCGACCGGAGCTACAACTCTCCCAAGAACATCGCACGCGGTCTGCAGTGGCAGGAGCTCATGACCAGGGTCACCGGTCCGGTCGTGACGGGCATCAACGTGATCTTCCTCGGCGACTGGTGGTGTGAGACCGACGAGCTGATCACCGGCGAGAACGTCCCCATCGCGGAGGTGGTGCCCGACCGGTCACCGGAAGCGATGGACTGCCAGGTGGTGCCGTCCGGGCCCGGCTATGACGGCGAGAACAACCTGAGGCTCTTCCTCGAGCTGATCCACGCCGCACAGGAGAAGGCGATCATCACCAGCCCCTACTTCGTGCCCGACGAGGCCATGATGTACGCCATCACGTCGGCGGCGAGACGCGGCGTCGACGTGCAGCTGTTCGTCTCCGAGATCGGCGACCAGGGCCCGGTCTGGCACGCTCAGCGCTCGTACTACGGTGAGCTCCTGCGAGCCGGCGTGCAGATCTGGACCTACCCGGCCCCGTTCATCCTGCACGCCAAGCATCTCTCGATCGATGACCAGGTGGCGGTGATCGGATCGAGCAACATGGACATCCGTTCGTTCGCCCTCGACCTCGAGGTGTCGCTCCTCGTTCGAGGCCGCACCTTCGTCGACGGCATGCGCGAGGTCGAGGCCGGCTACCGGGCCATCGGTTCCCGGATCACCCTGGAGTCGTGGGAGAGGGAGCCGCGCTCGGCGACGTTCCTGGATGGTCTCGCGCGGCTCACGTCCGCGCTGCAGTAGCCCGTCGCGTCGTCGCCACGACCAGGAGACCGAGCAGAAGCGCGAAGAACGCGACCGCGACGACCACGTGCGGCCACGGCAGCCCTGTGTCGGGCAGGGGATACGCCGCGAAGGTGTTCGTGAGGGTGACGGCGGTGGTCCGGCCGTCGGCGATCACGATCCGCTCCGGACTGAAGGTGGGCTGTCCCGTCCACTTCCCGCCGGGCAGTTCGGGAAGTGTCGAGATCTCCCTGAAGGTGACGACGGTACCGGCGGGGAGATCCTGGGGCCCGTCGACGACTTCGCCCGAGGCGGAGACGGTCAGCGTTCCGGCTGGTGTGACCGAACCGTCGAGGTGGTAGGCGACGTCGAAGGTCGTCCCGGCGGGGACGGTTCCGGCCCCGCTGCCGTCGATGACCTTGTGGAGGGAGAACCCTCCGGCCAGGAGCCGGATGCTGTTGGCGAGCACCACGGTCTCGTTCCCGCCGTCGGCGATCACGATCTGCTCGGGGTCGAACTGCGCGGTCTCCCAGGCCGCACCGGGCACGACCGGGAGCGGGGTGACCTCGTCGAAGGTCACGACGGTGCCCTCGGGAAGGTCCTGAGGCCCGTCGACGACCTCGCCCGTCGACGGCACGGTCAGGACGCCGGCCGGGGTGGTGGCGTCGTCGAGGAAGTACTCCACCTCGAAGGTGGTACCTGAAGGAACCGAGGCGGCTCCGGTGCCGGTGATCGTCTTCTGGACCGAGAACCCGCCGAGAAGCTGCCGATAGCTGTTCGTCGCCGTCACGGTGGGGTTCTCGCCCTGGCCGATGCTGACGGACTCAGGCGAGAAGGTCACGCCGGTGTACTCGTACCCGGGCGCGGCAGGTGGATCGACCTCGAAGAAGTTCACGACGGTGCCGATGGGAAGGTCCTGCGGCCCCTCCACGGTGCTGCCGTCGGCCGGGACGGGGAAGGCGCTCCAGTCGAAGACTCCGTCGATGCGGGTCCAGGCCACGACGGAGAAGGTGGTGTCGGCCGGGAACGCTCCGGCGTCGATTCCCGCGAGGGACTTGTTGAGCGAGAAACCGCCGACCGGACGGTACGTGTTGGTTGCGGCGACCGAGGTGGTGGTGCCGTCTCCGATGGTGATGACCGCGGGGCCGAGCGATGCGCCATCGGCGCTGAAGGAGACTCCCTCGTCGATGTAGCCGGCCGGTGCGTCCGGCCCTCCGAGTTCGAGGAACGCCACCCGGCTGCCCACCGCGAGATCGTCCGGTCCGGGAACGACGGTGCCATCAGCCGGCAGGTCGAACCGGTCGATCACGGGCCGGCCGTCCACGACGTGCACGGCCACGACGGGGAAGGTGGTTCCGGGTGGGAATTCGGCGTCGCTGATCGCGCTCTCGGGTGCGAGCACCTTCTGCAGGTCGAAGCCGCCGACCGGTCGCACGGTCGAATAGGTGTTCGTGGCGGTGACCTGCGTGTTCTCGCCGTCCCCGATCATGATCTCCTCGGGAGCGACGCCCCAGGACTCCAGGGTCGCATCCGGCGGGGTGAGGGCGCTCGGGTCGGACTCCTCGAACGTCACGACGGTCCCCACCGGGAGATCCTGGGGCCCCGTGACGGTGGTTCCGTCCACCGGCAGCTCGAAGACCTCGCTCACGGGGGCGCCCTCGACGGTCCAGGATGCGGTGACCTCGAACGTGGTGTCCTCCGGGAAGGCACCGGGATCGATGCCCGCCACCTGCTTGCTCAGCGAGAATCCGCCGGCCTCGGGCACGACGGGCAGGTAGCTGTTGGTGGCGGTGACCACCGGATCGGTGCCCTGGCCGATCGTGATCCGCCGGGACGAGAAGGAGACGCCGTCGAAGACGTACCCGTCGATGCTCGGGCGGCCGATCTCCACGAAGGTGACGACGCTCCCCACCGGGAGGTTCTGCGGCCCGGCCACGACGGTGCCGTCGGCGGGCAGGTCGAAGCTTCGCACCTGTGGCGTCCCGTCGTTCACCCAGACAGCGAGCACCCGGTAGCTCAGTCCGGCGGGCACGTCATCCGGTGCGACCCCGCTGAGCTGCTTCGCCAACGAGAAGCCGCCGACGGGCTGATACGTGTTGGTGGCCACGACGACCGGATTCTCGCCGGCGGCGATCGTGATGGTGGGGGGCGAGAAGGAGACGCTCTCGAAGGCCCAGCCGGGCGCATCCGGAGGCGTGATCTCGCTGAACGACACGATGGTCCCCGCCGGGAGGTCCTGCGGGCCCTGCACGACGGCGCCGTCGGACGGCAGGTTGTAGGTCTCCTCGTAGTCGACAGCGTCGATGGTCCAGGATGCGGTGGTCTCGAAGTCGGTGCCGGCGGGGAGCTCTTCAGCTGTGATGCCACCCGCGAGGATCTTCTGCAGCGAGAAGCCGCCGACCGGGTCGGTGGCGCAGGGGAAGAGGCCCGCGAAGAGGTTGGTGTGCAGCTCCTTGCCGCCCTGCAGTGCGGTGAAGTCTCCGGCGACGACCTGCCCTTCGAACTCCACGCCGCCCTGCGCGCCGGGAGGGAAGATGACGTGCGCCTGCGGCGCGTAGATCGAACCGCGAACAGGCTCGCCGCCGCGCGAGGTGATCACGACGTCACCGGTGATGTCACTGAGGTCGAACAGCACGTAGCTGATCCCCAGGCCGTTCGGGACGTCCTTCCCGGGGTAGGCGTAGGAGGGCAGCCGCAGCGTCCCGTCGACGAGGTCGGATGGGCTGATCTGCACGACGAGGGGCGACTGCGTCGAGTACTGCGTCATCGTGAACTTCGCCGCGGCACCGAACTGGGGGAGGGTCATCGCGTTGGGGCCGGAAGCATCCAGTGCGATCGCCGCCTCACCACCGACCGAGATGGACGCGGGGGAGACGTAGCCGGCGTCGGCGAGGATGTCTGCGCCCGTATCGCTGGGGAAGTAGTCGGTGAACGGCTGAGCCGTCGACCACGAGGCGGCGCCTGCTCCGCCATTCCAGAGCTGAGGGGTCGACGAGATCTGCGGGCTCAGGTTGGTGCCGCCGGCACCGGGGGAGAGCGAGTAGGTCGAGCCGCTGCTGTCGTAGGCGGCCATGACGCCGTAGCCGGGCGGCGTGCTCTGATCGACGATCTTCACGCCGGCGGCGGGGGTGCCATCGACACGCACCTGCACCTGGGCGACGCGTTGCGGCGCATCGGGCTCGGGCAGTCCGAACCGCGACATGAGCACCCGGTTGAGATCCCCGTCGATGGTCGGCACGCCGTAGTCGGCGTTGCCGCCGACACCGCCCTGGAAGATCGCGTACGAGCCGGACCCGCCGCCTGCGGCGCCGAACGTGGCTGTGCCGCCCACGGCCAGGGTTCCCTCGAGCTCGCTGTTGCCGAGCACGCCGTCGCCGGTCGTGTAGATGGTGTAGCCGGCGTCAGAACCGATCGGTGTCGCCCCGCCCATCGGGTTCACGGATCCGCTCTGACAGTCCTGGGCCTCGGCCGGCGATGCCACCACGAGCGGTGCCGACAGGGCGAGCAGCCCGGCGCCGAGAGCGAGCGACACCGCCAGGAGTCCGGAGAGGGCGCGTCGGGCCGGGCTCGTCGTGGCTCGCGTCACGGTCGTGGTGCTCGTTCGGACGCCCATCGTCCACCCCCCGAATAGGTGTGCCAGGTGGCGGTAACATACAGCGAAATGGACGGTTCGATCAACACCACCGAGGCGATGCGCGACGCCGTGATCTTCGACGGGCCCGCACGAGGCCGGCAGGTCAACCGCTTCTGGGTCCTGCTCAGCCTTGCCGCGGTGATCGCTTCCGCGGGCGTTGCGGCCGACTCCACCGCCACGGTCATCGGGGCGATGATCGTGGCGCCGATGATGCTCCCCATCCAGGGTGCGATGCTGTCGACGGTTCTCGGCGACCGCACCAATCTCATCCGCTCGGTGGTGCTGATCGTTCTGGGCGCCACGGCCTGCGTCGTGATCGGCTTCCTGGTCGGGCTGCTGATGACCAACGACATCACAGCGGCCACCAACACCCAGGTCGCCGGCCGTGTCAGCCCACGACTGATCGATCTGCTGGCCGCGCTCGGCACCGGCGTCGTCGGGTCGATCGCACTCGTCCGGCGAGACATCTCGGACACCCTGCCCGGGGTGGCGATCGCCATCTCGCTCGTGCCGCCACTGACCGTGGCCGGTCTCGCACTCGAGTCGGGTGCCACCGGGGAATCGCTCGGAGCTCTGCTGCTGTTCGCGACGAACGTGGCCGCGATCCTCGTGACCGGAATCGTCGTCATGGCGTTCTACCGCGTGCACCCGGACACGGTGCGCGCCGACGCCAAGCCGGTCGATCGGCGCCGGGCCTTCGTGGTGATCGTCTCGATGCTGGTGATCGTCGGAATCCCCTTGACCGTCAGCTCCGTGTCATCGGCCTCGTCCGCCCTCCGCGACAGCACGATCCACACCGTGGCGGAGCGCTGGGCGGATGAGGTGGGTTGGGACCTCGTCGACGTGGACGACACTCACGTCGGAAGTGTGGTCATCCGAGTCACCGGACCTCTTCCCGTTCCCGAGACCACGACGTTGAAGGAGCAGCTCGCGGCGGAGGGAATCGATCTGACCGACCTGGAGGTCGAGCTGGTCCCGTCGTACGTGGTCGATCTCGGAACCCCTTAGGCAGCCGTCGCGATCAGAGTGGTGGCGGGGGAGTGAGGGGGACATCGGCGTCACCCGGCCGGGCTCCACGGTGATGCAGATCATCCGGGCGGGTGGCTCGGAGAGGACGGCATCGATCGAATCGACGGCGTCGAGGACGACGGCCTCGACCCCCTCGACGGTCAGGACGACGGAGCGACCGTTGAGTTCCTGCACGACCCCGTGGAACTCGTCGAACTCGATGTCGTCGCCGACGTTGATGGGGTGGCGCGTCTGGAGGATGATCCCGGCGGTGAAATTCGCCGAGACCCCGCGCAGGGCGAGGAACACGACCACGGCGACGATGAGCCCGATCGCGATGAGCGGCTGGATCGAGGCGCCGAGGAAGACCAGTGCGACCCCGAGCCCGGTGAGGAGGATCACGTAGCGCACGATGCGGGCGATCAGGATCGCGGGTCCGTCTCCGATCCCGTTCACCTTCTTGCCGAGTGCGATGACCCCTCGGCGGGCGAAGATCGATGCGATCCACGCGACCAACAGGGTCGCCGCGGCGAAGGTCAGGTCCCACGCCGTGATCGAGGGCGACGCGAGCCAGTCGCTGACTGAGGGAGGAATCGTCATGAGTGCGCCTTCCGCTGCATGGTCATCGGCTGATCCGGACGAGGCCGTCGCCGATGATGACGACGCCGATGATGATCGCGACCATGAAGGTCACGAGCCGGCCGTGCGCATCGAGCCAGGTTCGAGCCCGATCGAGCCAGGCCGTGGTCGTGTCGGGCCTGACCAGGTGCGTGATCGCGAGTCCGCCGATCACGGATGAGCTGAGAGCGGCATAGATCGCGGCGGCGGCGATCGTCTCGGCCGTCGAGAGCCGGCTGCTGCCGATCGCGATGCCCGCGGCCACCGCGAGGAGGAGAGCCTTCGGCCTGAGGTTGACGATCACCCCGACGCCGAGCGCGGTCCAGGCCTGCACGGAGCCGATCCGATCGAGCCAGCCGCCCGCCGGCGATCGTGAGGGTGTGCTCGGGCGCCGGAGCGTGAGGATGCCGTAGAGGATGAGAGCCGCACCGATCACCAATTCCGCGGCCCCGAACACGGTCATGTGGCCGAACGCGTGCCGGGGCGATATCGACGAGAGGCCGCTGCCCAATGCCCAGGCGAGCAGGAATCCTCCGACGAGTTGGCCCACCAGGAAGCCGATGCCGTTCGATGACGAGCGGGGCGACAGCAGCAGAGCGATCATGACCGCGATCGGCACCGAGCTGAGGGCAGCGGCCACTCCCAAGGGCAGTAGAGCACCCACCACACCCAGAAGTTCCATGCGGCTGTCCCTCCACGAAGCCTCCTCCGAACCTCTCACAGCGTGCGGCTGCAGGGCTAGTGGTTCCTGGGGTCGTCGTCGGTGCGGGACCTCCCTCTGGTGCTGGAGACGGAACTCTGCTTAGGATCGGCGACACGATCCTCCGGGACGAGGGGAATGGGGCGTGATGGACTTCTGGGCATCGCGGTGCCGGATAGCCGTCGCCGATGTGGGCGGCGCTGTGTGAACGACCGGCGCGGCCTCGGTGCCGCCACTCGGATCGTGCTGTTCACGGCCGCGTCCGCGATCACGATCGTCGGCATCCACCTCGGTGCCGATCTGATCTCGCCGCTGCTGCTCGCTCTCGTCCTGGTCATCACCGTCCATCCGATCCGCCACGTCCTCGAAGCACGGAAGGTCTCTCCGTGGGTGGCCACGGGTGCGGAGATCCTGATCGCCTGGGCGGTGCTGCTCGTGATCCTGGTCCTCACCGTGGTCGCCGGCGGGCACTTCGCGCACATCGTGCAGGACTACGCGTCGGAACTCGAGACCAGCGGGGACGCCGTCCGTTCTCTGACGAGTGAACTCGGCTATCCCCGCGCTGCAGGTGATGCGCTCACCGGCTGGCTGGACCCTCGAACCCTGATCGGTGTCTCCACGGCCATCGCGGGACGTGCCGCATCCCTCATGGTCGCGTTCGCCTTCGTGATCATCTACGTGCTCTACATGGCCGTCGATGCCCCGATCATCGATGGGGCGATCGAAAGGTTCCGCGCGACCCAGGGTGTCCTCGTCGACGCGTTCAGGGCCTACGCCGGATCGGTGCGCCGGTACTACGTGATCAACACCGTCTTCGGCGCCGCCGTCGCGATCGTGGACGGGCTGCTGCTCTGGGCCGCGGGCGTCCCCGGGGTGTTCGCCTGGGTGGTGCTGGCCTTCATCACCAACTACGTCCCGAGCGTCGGCTTCATCATCGGCCTCATACCGCCCACGGTGCTGGCCTTCGCCGTGGGAGGGTGGCAGACGGGCCTCGTCGTCCTGATCGGCTACTGCGTCATCAACGTGACGCTGCAGGTGTTCGTCCAGCCCCGGTTCGTGAGCCAGGCGGTGCGCCTGAATCTCACGCTCACCTTCTTCTCCGTGGTCTTCTGGACCGCCGTCCTCGGTCCGGTCGGGGCGATCCTGGCGCTCCCGATGACGCTCCTGGTGCGCACGATCCTGCTCGGCAGCACGGACGATCGTCCCCCGCTGGGGCGCTGGCTCACCGGCGACCGGTCGCCGCCGGACGAACAGCGCTAGACGACGCCCGAAGCGGTGCGGTCAGATCTTGATGGGGAAGGTCATCCCGACGCCGATGCCGACGAGAGCGGCGACGAGCGCGAGCCCGAGCAGCGTCCAGTTGGCCCAGGACGCCGCAGCACGTTGCGACATCGCTGTGAGGAACAGGACCAGGGCGAACAGCACGGTCAGGAGCGAGTAGTTGTCTCCGCGCTGGTTGTCGACGAGCGCCTCGGCGAACTTCTCGTCGGCCCGGGCGTTCCACTCGTCTGCTTCGACCGCGCCGCTCGGGATGTACTCCGACCTCGCCAGCGGCGAGTTCTCCTGGCGCCCGTCCTCCACCCAGGCGTCGAACGCCACGGCGAAGTCGGGCAGGAACCTGGTCTCGATGTAGGTCGCGAGTGCTGTGTCGCCGGCCAGATCGGCCTTCACCCATTCGGCGTAGATGGTGAGGTCGAACTGGCGGGCATCGCGCGCTTCGCCCTCGTAGTTGCCGGCCTGGATCCGGGCGCTCGAGGCCTGCGAGAACGCGATCGACATCTCGCCGCCCCACTTGGACGCCTCGAACCCGCACCAGGCGGTCAGCACCGCCGTGACCGAGAGCACGAACACCGCGACGATGTCCCGGATCTCACGCGCGCGCTTGCCGGGAGTCGCTGCTTCGTCGACCATGATCCCCCCTTGCCGGTGAACACATAGTGCTCCCTCGTGAGAGCGTCCGCCACCACATGTCCCCTGGAACCGATGTCCCTTGACCGGGGGGATACGAGCGGCTTGGATGAAGTGAGAGCGCGATGAGGCGTCGTGCGATCGACGTGTGGGGGAGACAACGATGGCAGAGAAGTTCATCGGCGCTGAGGCGTCCGATTCGATCAGGGTTCAGCACGCGGATGTGCTCGCCCGGTCGCCGTTCGGCGATGACCGGGACTTCGCCGCCGCGGAGCGCGGATTCATCGGAACCCTCGACGACCCGAAGATCCGCGACGCGGCGGGTGAGGTGGTCTGGGACGCGTCGACCTACGACTTCCTGACCGGTGACGCACCGGACACGGTGAACCCGAGTCTGTGGCGGCAGAGCAAGCTCGTCGCCAAGCACGGACTGTTCGAGGTCGTGCCGGGTCTCTACCAGATCCGGGGTCTCGACCTGTCGGTGATGTCGTTCGTCGAAGGCGACACCGGGGTCGTCGTCATCGACCCGCTGATCTCGAAGGAGACCGCCGCCGCCGCGATGGCGCTCTACCGCAGGCACCGCGGCGACCGGCCGATCACGGCCGTCATCCACACCCACTCCCACATCGACCACTTCGGCGGTGTGCAGGGCATCATCACGCAGGCGGAGGTCGACGCGGGCGTCGAGATCATCGTCCCCGAAGGGCTCGTGGAGCACGCCGTCGCCGAGAACGTCTACGCGGGCACCGCCATGGGCCGACGGGCCGGGTACATGTACGGGGCGGCCCTGCCGCGAGGCCCGCGCGGCGCGGTCGGAGCCGGACTCGGGCAGACGACATCGACCGGTGAGGCCACCCTGCTGTCGCCCACACTCGAGATCACCGCGACCGGTCAGACCCACACCGTCGACGGCCTGGAGATCGAGTTCCAGATGGCGCCGGGCACCGAGGCGCCGACCGAGATGCACTTCTACTTTCCCCGTTACCGGGCCCTGTGCATGGCCGAGAACGCCACACACACTCTGCACAATCTGCTCACGCTCCGCGGTGCCGTCGTGCGCGACCCCCACGTGTGGTCGCGGTACCTCACCGAGGCCATCCAACGCTTCGGGGGAGAGGCCGAGGTCGTCTTCGCCTCTCACCACTGGCCCACCTGGGGCAGCTCCGAGATCGTCGAATTCCTCAGCCTGCAGCGCGACCTGTACGGCTACCTCCACGACCAGACGCTCCGGATGCTGAACCAGGGCCTGCAGGGAGCGGAGATCGCCGAGACCATCGTGCTGCCTCCGGCGCTGGAGAGCGCCTGGCACACCCACGGCTACTACGGCTCGGTCAGCCACAACGTGAAGGCGATCTACCAGCGCTACATGGGGTGGTTCGACGGCAACCCCGCCCGGCTCTGGCCGCACCCGCCGAAGGAGCAGGCGGTCCGCTACGTCGACGCCCTCGGGGGCATCGATCGGGTCGTGGAGCTCGCCCGGGCCGCCTACGACTCGGGCGACTTCCGGTGGGCCGCCACGCTGCTCGACCACGCGATCTTCACGGACTCCGGCCACGTCGGCACGAAGGCGCTCTACGCGGACACCCTCGAGCAGCTCGGCTACGGCGCCGAGAACGGGACCTGGCGGAACTTCTACCTCTCCGGTGCGACCGAGCTCCGAGGAGGGAACTTCGGCACCCCGACCGTCACGAACGCTCCCGCGATCCTGGCGCAGCTCACCCCGGAGCAGCTGTTCGACGCTGTTGCGATCACGGTCGACGGTCCCCGCGCATGGGACCTGGAACTGGAGTTCGACATCACGATCAGCGACCTCGGCAGGAGCTTCCATCTCGCTCTCCGCAACGGCGTGCTCGTCTACGTCGAACGCGATCCGGACGCCGACGCGAAGCTCCACCTCACCGTGACCAAGCCGCGACTGATCCGCCTCGCCGGAGGTGATCTCGACTCCGACGGCTTGGAGATTCGCGGCGACCTCGACGTGCTGAAACAACTCCTGGGGGTCCTCAGCCCCGGTGATCCCGCCTTCGAGATCGTCCTGCCGTGAGTCCCTCGCCTACCTGGGACCGGCCGAAGGCCTGTAGGCACGTCAGTGCGCAGCGGGGGTGGAATGATCCAGAGCTGCACGGGCGCTCGTGTCGGGATCCAGCTGCAGTCGGCGGAGGAGCTGCGCGTTCACCGCGACGACGATCGTCGACAAGGACATCAGGATCGCGCCCACCGACATCGGAAGAACGAAACCGATCGGAGCCAGAACCCCCGCCGCCAGCGGCACCGAGATCAGGTTGTATCCAGCGGCCCACCACAGGTTCTGCTTCATCTTCCGGTAACCGGCTCGTGACAACTCGATGACGCTCAGCACCGAGCGCGGGTCATCGCTTGCCAGGATCACTCCCGCGGAAGCGATCGCGACATCGGTGCCGGCCCCGATCGCGATCCCGACGTCAGCCTGAGCCAGTGCGGGAGCGTCATTGACGCCATCCCCGACCATCGCGACCCGCCGGTGCTCCGCCTGCAGTTCCTTCACCGTGGCCGACTTGTCTTCCGGACGCACTCCAGCGAAGTATCGGTCGATTCCCAACTCTGCGGCTACGGAACGGGTGACAGCCTCGGCATCTCCCGTGATCATGACCACCCCGATGCCTTGCGCGCGAAGGGCGTCGATCGCCTGCCGAGACTCCTCCCGGATCTCGTCGGCGAGCTCGAGGGCGCCGATGATCGCACCGTCGACCAGGACGTGCAGGATGGTCGCACCGTCCTTCCGCCACGAATCGGCGACACCGAGTTCCACCTGATGCTCGTGCTCGAGCAGATTGGGCCCCCCGACCTGAACGCGTGCGCCGGCAACGGTCGCGGTCACCCCGACAGCGGGGGAGGAGGCGAAGTCGGCGGCAGCCGGGATCGAGAGGTTCCGTGCTCGGGCAGCATTGACGATGGCGCGGGCCAGCGGGTGCTCGGAATCCGCTTCCGCCGCGGCAGCCAGAGCCAGCACCTTCTCGTCCGAGCGACCTTCCCTCGCTTCGATCGCGGTCACCGTCGGTTCGCCCTTGGTGAGCGTTCCCGTCTTGTCGAAGAGCACCGTGTCGACGGTGCGCATGCTCTCCAACGCCAGACGATCCTTGATCAGAACCCCACCTCGAGCGGCGCGCTCGGTGGCGATCGACACCACCAACGGAATCGCCAAGCCGAGAGCGTGGGGGCAGGCAATCACGAGCACCGTGATGGTCCGGACGACCGCCTCGTCGGGTAGACCGATTGCCGTCCACACAATGGCGGTGATGACTCCGGCCCCGAGAGCGAACCAGAACAGCCATCCGGCTGCGGTGTCCGCGATCCGCTGCGTACGCGAGGACGAGTTCTGCGCATCCGTGACCAGCCGCTGAATGCCGGCCAGGGCGGTGTCCGCACCTACCGCCGTGATCTCGACCCGCAACCCGGAATCCGTCGCGACGGTCCCCGCGACGACCATCTGGCCCACACCCCTTCTGACGGGACGGGATTCACCGGTGATCATCGCCTCGTCCATGCTGGCCGACCCCGCGACGATGTGGCCGTCGGCCGGCACGCGGCCACCGGGTCGGACGACGACGACGTCCCCCAGCTCCAGGTCTGCAGGGGCGACTGAGACGGTGCGTTCCCCATCGACGCGTTCGGCCTCATCGGGCAGCAGTGCGGCGAGGGAATCGAGAGCGGACGTCGTCTGCGCCAACGATCGCATCTCGATCCAGTGCCCGAGAAGCATGATCACGATCAGCAGGGCCAGCTCCCACCAGAAGTCCAGCTCGTGATCGACCAGACCGAGAGTCGCCCCCCAGGACGCGGAGAACGCCACCGTGATCGCCAACGCGATCAACAGCATCATCCCGGGCTTGAGAGCCCGCAGCTCACTGACCGCCCCCGTGAGGAAGGGTCGGCCGCCCCAGACGTACATCACCGTTCCGAGGACGGGAGAAATCCATCCGACCCACGTCGCATCCGGGAGCGGGTAGCCGAGGATCATGGCGAACATCGGCGAGAACACCACAACGGGTACAGCGATAACCAGCATGATCCAGAACAACCGCCGGAACTGGCCCACATGATCACCGTGACCACGCCCTGAATGATGTCCTGAGTGGTGTTCCATCACAGTCTCCTACCCATGCTCATCATACCCCCTGGGGGTACAGGGTGCAAGTGTCGCGCCCTTGTTCGTATTCCCGTGGATCATGCCGCCGGAGCTACCAATCGAGGTTGACTCAATCGCTATTGACTCAATCGTGGTAGGCATGGTCGAAGACGGCATGTCCCGGTTCCGGTCGTCATCCACAACAGAAGGAGAAATACAGTGAACATCCTGCTTATCGTCATCGCGGTCATCGCAGTCATCCTGCTGTTCACGGGCGGCTTCGTCTCGTCGCTGAACTTCCTGCTCTGGGTGGGTCTCATCCTGCTCGTGCTCGCCGTGATCGTGTTCCTCGTCCGGATGCTCTCCGGCAACCGCCGCGTCTGAGCCCACAACCCCGACCGAGAGGGTCCAGCACCGATGGCCGAAGCGCGCCACACCGTCACGATGGAGGCACGGATCGCCGCCGGCTGGACTCTCTCAACCGGTCCGGATCGCTTCAGTGCAGAAGCGGCGGATCGATGACCGCGACCCGCACGGGACGCATCGCTCAGTGGCGCGAGAAGTTCATCGTCGAAGAGCGGTACCTGCAACCAGCAGCCCGCCAGCGCCTCTACGTGACCAGCGGCGTCCTCGTCGCCACCGGAGCGGTCGCCTTCGTGTTCCTGCTCATGAGTGTGCTCACGCAGACCGGCTTCCATGAGCTCGACGCACCCGTGGAGGCCTGGTTCAACGAGCGCGTCGACGGCACCGCGACCGGCATCATGATCGTTCTGGCCGTCGCGTTCGGCCCGGTCGCTCTCCCGATCATCATCCTCGTCGTGCTCGTCATCTGGATCAGCGTGGCGCGGCACCTCTGGCGGCCCCTGCTTCTGGCCGGCGGGATGATCTGCGGGGTCGTGCTCGCGCAGACCATCGCCCCCCTCGTGCAGCATCCACGGCCACCGGTCGGGTTGATGCTGTTCGGCCCCGACCACTCCTTCTCCTTCCCCTCCGGGCACGTGCTCGGCACGTCGGACTTCCTCCTCATCACCGCCTACCTCCTCGCCAGTCGCATCCAGCGCACCTGGTTCACGATCACCGCCTTCAGTGTCGCGATCGCCTCGATCGGGCTGCAGATCGTCAGTCGCCTCTACCTCGGCTACCACTGGATCAGCGACACGACCGCCTCGATCGCGTTGTCGCTCGTCATCGTCGGCACGGTGATCGCCATCGACACCCACCGCACCGTCCGAGTCCCGGGTGAACCAATTCTCGGGCCGCTGTCGCAGCTGCAACGCGACGGCACCTGACCCACTCGCCGCATTCCCCACCCGCAGATCGAAGGGCCCACCACCCATGAGCACACGCTCCACGGCGCGCCGAGCAGCAAACTCGGCCGGCAACAGCACCATCCTGAACGTGCTCGCCCGCGTCGGATACGCCGCCAGCGGCCTCGTGCATCTGCTGCTGGGCTATCTCGCCATCCGCGTGGCCTTCAATCAGAGCGGCGAAACCGATCAAGCCGGCGCCCTGGCAGAAGTCGCGGAACTCCCTGGTGGCACTGTCCTGCTCTGGGTGATCGTCGTCGGCCTGTTCGCGCTGAGCCTGTGGCTGATCGTGCAGGCCGTTCTCGGGGTCGGATCGGCGTCGAAGAAGCGGTGGGTTCGAAGCCTCGTGGCCGCGGGCAAAGCAGCCGCCTACATCGCCCTCGGTCTCACCGCGCTGACGTTCGCTCTCGGGCAGAGCGCCGACGGCAGCGACTCCGCACAGCAGGCGAGCGCGACCATCCTGGCCCTGCCCGGCGGTCAGGTCCTGCTCGGAGCCGTCGGCGTGATCGCCCTGGCCATCGGCGGATACTTCATCTTCAAAGGCGTCACCCGGAAGTTCGAGGAAGACCTCACCATCCCGAGCGGCACGCCGGGACGAGCAGTACGCATCCTGGGAGTCGTCGGATATGTCGCCAAGGGGATCGCCATCGGCGTCGTCGGAATCCTCCTGGTCGTCGCCGCGGCCACCCTCGACCCCGAGAGCTCCACCGGCCTGGACGGCGCCTTGAAGTCGCTGGCGGAGCTGCCGTTCGGAGTGGCCATCCTCGTTGCCGTCGGACTCGGTCTCATCGCCTACGGCGTCTACACCTTCGTGCGCGCCCGCTACGCCCGTCTCTGACCGCAGACAGCGTCGGGAGCAGGAGCGGCCCTCGGCGCGTAGCGCCAGGCTGCTCGTGTGAAGCCTAGGAGGAGCCGTCGGCGCTTCGGCGCTCGATCAGGATCGTGTCGCGCCACTGACCGGCCCAGGGGCCGTAGGTCATCAGGGCGATGCGTTCGCGGGTGCCGATGCGGCGGAAGCCGGCACGGTCGTGGAGGGCGAGGCTCGCGGTGTTTTCGGGGAAGATGCTCGATTGGATCGTCCAGACGCCCGCGCTCTCCGCAGCGGCGATCAACGCCTCGACGAGCTGCCGACCGACCCCCTGACCGGCGGCGGCCCGTGCGACGTACACGGAATGCTCGACGACTCCGCGGTAGACCTCGCGGGCGGAGACGTGGGAGGCGGCGACCCACCCGACCACGGCCCCGGTGTCGTCGGCGGCGACGAGGCGGCCGATGTCGAGCTTGCTGGCGTCGAAGTGCTCCCAGCTCGGCGAATCCGCCTCGAACGTCGCGTTGCCGGTTTCGATGCCGGCGCGATAGATCGCCTCGACGACCGGCCAGTCATCTGGGTTCATCCGGCGAATGGAACTAAATGCCATTGCAGCAGTGTGCCAGGTGCTCAGATGCTCAGCGGGTCAGGATCGTCGCCTTGATCTTGTCGGAGACTGCCGTGCGCAGTGGGCGGACGGCTTCCGCGTCCCATGACTCGGGGTTGGGGAATGACCACTCGAGCACCTCGCCGCGCGGGGTTCCCGGAAGCTTCAGCCCGGGCTTCATGAGAACGACGATGTCGGCCTCCTCGAGATCGTTCTCGGTCACGGCGCGGGGCACCCGCCCCACGATGTCCATGCCCAGCTCGGCGACGGTCGCAGCGATCGCCGGGTTGACCTCATCAGCGGGGGAGAGCCCAGCTGAGGTCGCGGCGTACCGGTCGCCCGCAAGGAGTTCGAGCAGTGCTGCTCCGAGTTGTGAACGGCCGGCGTTGTGCTGGCAGATGAACAAGACGGTGGGGGAGTTGGTCATGAGGATCTCCACGGGCGATGAGTGAGGCATGCGTATG
>NZ_JAHFUY010000021.1 GCF_023264895.1 Herbiconiux sp.
ACCGACTACACGATCACCTTCACCGCCGAGCAGCTGCCGAAGGCCCGCTTCTTCTGGTCGGCCACGCTCTACACGCTGCCTCAGCGGCTGCTCAGCGCCAACGAGATCGACCGGTACTCGATCGGCGACCGCACCGAGGGCATCCGCTACGCCGACGACGGATCGCTGACCCTGTTCGTGCAGCACCGCCGACCCGCTGACGAAGCGCAGGCGGCGAACTGGCTGCCCTCGTCGGAGGGCCCGTTCACCGTGATCATCCGCGCGTACGGCGGAGACGAATCGATCGCAGAGGGCACCTACAGGCTGCCGGCGATCACTCCACGACGTCAGCCGCCGACTAGGGCGTGACGATGGCGAAGTTCGGGTCGAAGGTGTCCATGACAGCGGCGAGTCCGGTCAACGCGGAGCTGTCGCCGTCCAAGGTCACACGACCTGCCTCGGCGAGCGGAGCTCCGGTCGCGGGTGCGAGGACGATTCCCACCAGGGCCGACTTCGGCCCCGACACCGTCAGACGCGTCTCCGGTGATGCGCCTCGCCGGGCGTTGAGCACGCCTCGTCTGACCCAGACCGTCCAGATCTCGCCCACGTCGGTGAAGTCGAAGTCGATGCGCAGGTCGGTGTCGACCGCCTTGTCCCCGATGAGGTGCACCCCCGCGAAGTCGAACAGCACATCCAGCGGCATCGCGAGGATGCTGTCGGGTGAGGCCGTGCTGAACACCGCTTCGACGATGCCCTCGCGGAGCTCACGCGCGGCGGTGAGGAAGATGCCTCGCCACTGCGGTGCTTCGGTCTGGTAGCCCATCTGCTCATAGGCATCCGCCTGGAGGTTCTTGGCCTCCTGGTCAGCGGGCCGGGCGAAGACCAGCTTGTGCAGGATTTCGGTCGCCCAGCGATAGTCGCCCTCGTCGAAGGCCCTCCTGCCTTCGGCGAGGATCGCGTCCGCGCCGATGAGGTCGACGTAGCGTCTGGCCGACTCCACGGGGATGTGTGGATGAAGCGAGACCGGATCGCCATCCCACATGCCGAGTTCCTTGGTGAACACCCCGCGCACGTCGTGGTGAACGGTGCCGTGGTACTGGCGGTTGTACCACTTGTGGGCGAGCTCGTCGGGGAGGGCGATGACCTCGGCGGCCTCGAGCGGCGTGAAACCCTTGTTGGCCAGCCGGAGCGACTGGTCGTGAATGTACTTGTACATGTCGCGCTGGTCTTCCAGGAACTGCACGATCTTCTCGTTGCCCCAGACCGGCCACGAGTGCGGCCCGTAGTGCACCTCGGCCTGCTCGCCCCAGCGCTCGAGGGTCTCGTCGAGGTACCGGGCGAAGTTCCGGGCGTCGCGGGTGCGGGCACCACGCAGGGTCTGGATGTTGTGCAGGCAGTGGTTGGCGTTCTCGGCGCAGGTCAGTGCCTTCAGTTCCGGAATCCAGATGTGCATCTCCTCGGGCGCCTCGGTGTCCGGGGCGTAAAGGAACTCGAACGTGAGTCCCGCGATCGTGCGGGTCTGACCTGTCTCCGTGATGGGGTCGGTCGGCGAGATGTAAGAGATCGTCATGCCGTGCTTGCCGTTGCCGATGCCCGCTCCGAGAGTGACGAACTGGTGCGGCTCCCGATCGAGGAGGTTGCCGAAGGCGTACTGAGCACGTCGGGACATGGCGTTGCCGGCGATCACGTTCTCACCGATCGCGAACTTGTCGAACGACGCGATCGTGCCCGGTGCGAAGATGGGCACCGCCCCGGAGGCGACATCGGCGGCGTCGACCACGCCCTTCACGCCGCCGTAGTGGTCGACATGGGTGTGGGTGTAGATGACCGCGGCGACAGGTTTGTCCGCCACGTGCTTGCGGAACAGCGCCATGCCCTGAGCCGCCGCTTCGACGCTGGTGGTGCAGTCGATGATGATGAGCCCGTCGTCACCCTCGACGATGGTGAGGTTGCCGATGTCATTGTTGCGCACCTGATAGATCCGGTCGATCACTCGGTACAGGCCGCCCTCGTGGATGACCTGCGAGGTGCGCCACAGGCTGGCGTCGACCGTGTCGGGCCGAGGAGCATCATCGGTCAGGTAAGCGAAATCACCCAGGTCGAAGACGACGTCACCGGATGCGTTGTGTACCTTCCCGTCGGGGATGGGAGCGATCAGGTTGAGACGGGCGTCGTGGAAGTCGTGCCGATCGTCCAGGGGATAGAACGACTCGCCCGCCTTGTTGATCGAGGCGGTGACCGGTGTTGCTTCTTTCGGACGATACGACATGTCGACGACCTCCTGGTGCGGCAACCGGCACCGTCGCCGCAACCCAGGTCTTGGGCCCCCCGCCGCTCAAGGTCAGGGTACTGTTCGGCAGCACTGCGAGGCAATGCATCGGCTGATCCCCGAGCGTCCCTCATAACGCAGCGAGCGGCGGTGCGCAACTCCCCCGCGCCGGCTAGGCGTCGGGGCGCGGATCGTGGGAACCTGAAAGATGGGTCCCCAGTCCCCGGGCCCGAGACGGGAGGCCCACGACCATGGGCAAACTTATCTATGACTCGACGCTGACCGTCGATTTCGAAGACCGCGTGCTGGCCCACCTGCATCTCGTGATCGGTGCGAAGCTGCGGCGCAACGAGTCCTTCTTCTTCTCCTGGAAGGACGACCCGCAGAACGGTGACGGGCGAACCGTCATCTGGATCTACCCGACCGCGCCCGTCGTGTTCAAGTTCTACGGCGGGCGACCGCCGGTGATCAACCGGCACTGGGTCGAGGCGCTCATGCTCACCGCGAACTCCACCCAGGGGCTGCAGCTCATCCCGGAACCCGCCGAGAACGGCCAACCCGTCACGGAGGCCTCCGCATGAAGCGCATCGACGTGCTCTACGACGGCGCCCTCTATTCCATCGGCCGCGAGGACTACGACGCCGTCAAGGCCGCCATCACCTCAGCCGCGACCGGATCGGCGACCTGGATCACCGTCAACCACGGCGAGGGCCGCGCGCAGCCGGCCGAACTCCTCATCGGCCCGGGCATCCCGATCGCGATCCTCCCCATCACCCAGGACGACGACGCCCCCGCCACGTCTCCGTCGACGCCCGACCGCTGAGCTACCCTCTCAGCAGGGTGCGGGCGTGGGGCGCGACGGGTCTTCCGAGGCGGGCTGCGGGCCGCAGCAGGTGCAGTACACGAACTGGCCGAGAACCATCATCTCGCCGTCGGGGCAGCTGCTGCACCGTGAGTTGAGCTTGATGGGTTCCACCCTGAGGAACCTACCCGGAGACGACAGCCCGTGGGGA
Source organism: Herbiconiux sp. (assembly GCF_023264895.1). Taxonomy (GTDB): domain Bacteria; phylum Actinomycetota; class Actinomycetes; order Actinomycetales; family Microbacteriaceae; genus Herbiconiux. The sequence goes on from NZ_JAHFUY010000021.1 coordinate 3,262, forward strand.
AAGACAAGGTCTTGTCCCAGACGGGCCCGGATCCGGCTGCCGCTCAAGCGCGGACGTGCACCTCGCGGCCGACCACGCGCACGAGGGTGGCCCGGTGCCGGCTCGCGACCGTCTCGGCGATCCGGGTGAACGCGCGCTTGGCGCGGAGGCCCACGACGAAAGCCACGATCTCGACGACGATGATGACGGCGAACACCACGAGGATGACGGCGAACAGGGCGGGCGTCGTGGCGAGCGCGGAGCCGAAGATCGCCGCGCCGATCCCGACCGCGGCGGCCACGACCGCGCCGCCCGTGAGCATCGTCGACGCGGTGCGCCCGCGACCCGCGGCCTGCACGACGTCGGGCATCGAGCTGTTGAGCGCTTCCGTGATTTCACGGCTCAGTCTCGCGTCGGATTCATCCATGCCTCCACTATGCCCGGCTCGGGGTGCTCGGCCGCAATAGGTTTCTCCGTCAGCTGTAGATAGTCTCTGTCGTGTGTACGGGGCCGCGTGTCAAGCCCCCTTGACGGACGGGGCAGCGTGGACGATCGCACCATCACGACCGGGGTCACAGGGCTCGACCGCATCACCGGAGGCGGGCTCCCGCGGGGGCGGGTGATCAGCATCTTCGGCAGCGCCGGTGCCGGCAAGACCATCCTGGGCCTGCAGATCCTCGCCCACAGGGTGAAGGAGTTCGGCGAGAAGGCCGTGCTGGTGAGCTTCGAGCAGACGGCGGAGGGCGTGCTCTCCGACGTCTCGGGCTTCTCCTGGGGGCGGGACGGGTTCTCGGACGACGAGCTCATCGTCCTGGAGACAGGCGTACCCGCCGACCTGCACGTGTCCGGCCAGTTCGACATGCAGGGCCTGATCGCCACGCTGCTCGCCGTCACCGAGGAGTCCGGGGCGGAGATCGTGCTCCTCGACGGCCTCGACGCCCTGCTCTCACTGCTCCTCCGCGAGGAGGACGAACGGCGGGAGCTCCTCCGCCTCACCGACTGGGTGCGCATGCAGGGGCTCACCGTGCTCATCACCGCCAAGTCGAGCACCCAGCAGGAGCGCAGCCGCACGCGCGCGGAGATCCTCGACTTCCAGACCGACTGCGTGCTCGTGCTCGACCGCCCGCGATCCGGGAACGCCGTGTCACGCACGCTCCAGGTCACCAAGTACCGCGGCGCCGACCACAGCGGCCAGGTCTGCCCGGTGGTCATCACGGGCGACGGCATCGAGGTGCTGGCCGTGACCTCGCCCGCCTCGGCCACGACGGCCGACGAGCCCGTGACGCGGAGCTCGGACCGCCTGCCCACGGGGGTGGAGGGCATGGACGCCCTCCTCGGCGGCGGGTACCTCGTCGGCTCCCGAACCCTTCTCTCCGGCGCGCCCGGCACGGCGAAGAGCACGCTCGCGGCGGCGTTCTCCCTGGCCGTCGTCGAGCGGGGCGGCCGGGTGCTGTACGCGAGCTTCGACGAGGTCGCGGCCCAGATCGAGCTGCACATGCGGACGGTCGGCTACGGCTTCCGGGAGCACCTCGACAGCGGCAGCATCAGCATCGTGGAGCTGTCCGGTGCCGAGGGGACGCCCGAGGAGGCGGTGCTGCGCATCCTCCGTGGCGTCGACGAGATCGACGCGACCGCGCTCATCATCGATCCGATCTCCGCCATCACCGGATCCGGACGGCTCTTCTCCGAGGAGGCCATCGCCTACCTGCTCTCCGCCCTCGGGCATCGCGGCGTGACCGTTCTGCTCACCTCCCTGCTCACCGGGCAGGCGAGCCTCGAGAACGAGTCCACGCGGAGCCAGATCTCGACGATCGCCGACAACTGGATCCACCTGAGCTACATCGCCGCCGGCGGCGAGCGCAACCGCGCCCTCACCGTCGTGAAGTCTCGCGGATCCGCTCACACGAACCAGGTGCGGGAGCTCCTCATCTCGTCGAACGGCATCGAGCTGCGGCCCGCCTACTCCGCCGACGGCGACGTGCTGCTCGGCTCGGCCCGGGCGCAGAAGGAGGAGGCCGACCGCACCGCCGCCTGGCAGCGCGCGGTCGACTACGAGCAGGAGGAGGCTCTGCTGCTCGCCGCGGTGGCCGAGATGGAGGTGCGCGCCACGGGAATGCTGACCGAGGTGGAGCTGCGCCGAAGAGACCTCGAGCGCCTCCGGGCCGAACGCGCCGGAGTGCTCGAGCGCAGCGAGAACGCCGCGCAGGCGCGGATCGCCTCGCGGACACCGCAGGACGAGGGCGTCGCCGGATGAGCGGGCCCGACCCGCGCAACCCGGATGCGGCGCTGACGCTGCTGGTGGCCGGCGACTCCCCGACGTCGGTCGCCGCCCAGGTCAACCTCGCCCGGCTGATCGAGTCGCGCCCTGCGCTCGGAGATTCCCTGCGCGTCATCGATGTGCTCGCCGAACCCCACCACGCCGCGCGGCACCGGGTGCTCTTCACGCCGACCCTGATCGTCTCCACGCCGGAGCGGGAGTTCCGTGTCGTCGGCGACCTCAGGGACACCGCGCCCCTGCGCTTCCTCCTCGGCGACGCTCCGCACTGAGCCGACAGGGGCCGAGAGCGGCCGGCCTCAGTCGCGGCCGGCCTCGATGATCTTCTGGGCGAGCAGCACCGGGTTGGTGAACATGACCTCGTGGCTGCCGGGGAGCTGCACGAGCCGCGGGCCCTGGAGTCGCGACGACATGCGCGGATGCCACGCCCACTCCCCCGCCGGGAGCGCGATGTCCTCCGTGCCGTTGATGTAGCTCCGGCCGACCGTGGGCAGGGCCGCGTAGAACCGGTCGAGCGGGAGCTTGTCGACGAACGGCTGGAACGGCTCGGTCGAGAGCAGGGCGTGGGTCGAGGTGGCGAACTCGAGGTCGGCATCCTGGATGAAGGCCTCGCGCCAGATCGGGAACGGCATGGGCACCGTGTTGTCGTCGGACGCGGCGGCAAGCTGCTCGAACAGGGCGCGGTAGTGCGGCGGCACCTCGTCGAGCAGGGAGTTGCCCGGGGCCGGCACGAACGCGTTCCAGAAGACCAGCCGCCGGATGCGCTCCGGGATCTCCTCGAACACGCGCGCGATGATCGTTCCGCCGTAGCTGTGGCCGAGCAGCACGACGTCGTCGAGCCCCTCCCCCTCGATGTAGTCCACGATCGAGGCGACGCAGGCCGCGTGGTCGACGTTCTTGTCGACTCCGTTCCCGTGCCCGGCGACCGTGGGGGTGTGGACGGTCAGGCCGGCGGCCCGCAGCTCCGTGGCCACCGGCTCCCAGAGGCTGCCGTCGTGCCAGGATCCGTGGACGAGGACGTAGGTGGGCATGCTGTCTCCTTCGGGTCGGTGTGGTGATGCCGATCGGTCGCGCATCCGTTGACTCCCCAGCCAAGCGGCCTCTACGATCGGCTCCTAGCCGGATCGCGCACGGCCGTGGCCGCCGACCGCCGAGTCGGCGGGTCGGCCGGCGCCCATCGCCCGACGCCCATCGCCGGTCGCCCGGCGCCCGAGCGGAGAGGTGAGCGATGCCGACACGGTTGGTGGACACCCGCGACATCGACGAGGCCAGGAGTCGCATCGCCGACGTCTACTGCGACCACCGCCTCGAGATCGACCGCCCCCGCCGGCGCTTCCACGCGGTGCAGACCGAGACGGTCTTTGGCCCCCTGGCCGTGCATCACCTGGCCTACGGGGCCGACGTCACGGCGCGGGCGCATCCGCTCGATTCGTGGGTTCTGGTGAGCACGCCCACGCGTGGGTCGCTCATGGTGCGACACGGGAGGGAGGAGATCCGCGTGGGGCGCGGGGAGGTGGCCGTGATCCCGCCCGATGCGCCGTTCACCCTGCTCTGGGAGGACGACTGCCGCCTGCGCACGGTGCGTCTCCGCCGCGAGGCGGTCGAGGGGGCGGCTGTGGCTGCAGGATGGCGCCCCGGCACCGCACTCCACTTCGATTCCGCTGCGGGGCGCGGTGGGACGGGGGCCGGCTGGAACCGGTTGATCGACTACGTGGCCCGTGGGCCGGCATCACCTCTGGCCGGTCCGTCGGCCGCGATCGACGAGACGCTGGAGCAGCACGTCGCGGCGACCCTCGTCGCCGGACTGGGTCTCCGCGGAACGGGCCTCGTCGATTCTCCGGCGGGTATCGCTCCTCGCCGGATCCGCGCTGTCGTCGATCACATGGTGGCGCATTCGGACCGTCACCTCAGCACGGAGGAGCTCGCGGCGGTCGCCCACGTGAGCCCGCGGGCTCTGCACGAGTCCTTCCGGCGCCACCTCGGCACGACCCCCACCCTGCTGCTGCGCGACCTGCGCCTCGACCGGGCGCACGAGGTGCTGCTGGCGTCGCATCCGGATGACGGCACGTCGGTCGCCGCGGTCGCCCACCGCTGCGGCTTCGGCAACCTCGGCCGTTTCGCCCGCTGGTACGCCGACCGCTTCGCCGAGCTCCCCTCCCAGACCCTCGCCCGCTGAGCGGGCCCTCGGGCCGGGGTGGGCGCGCCGTCGGTCTGCTGTGCGGCCGGCGGCACGAGCGGCGGCCTGATCTTCTTGCCTCGGGAGTGGCTAAAACTTTACCTTACGTACGGTATAGTTTTGGCATGCGATCCAGTTCCCTTCCCGACATCCTCGATGCCGCCATGCGCGTGCTCGACGCCGCCGACGGCGGTGACATCACCTACGACTCGGTCGCGCGGGAGGCCGGTCTGACCAAGGCCGGCCTCATGTACCACTTCCCCTCGAAGGACGCGATGATGATCGCGATCATCGAGCACGTGATCGGCCGCTGGCAGAGCGAACTCCGAACCGCCCTGGGAGTGCCCCTCGAGGAGTCGACGCTGGAGCAGCGCGTCCGGGCCTTCGTGGAGTTCACCGGCACCGGCGGAGCCACTCCGGGCGAGTTCGCCGTCTTCTCCGAAGCGGTGCGCCGCCCGGCGCTGTCCGCACCCTGGCTCGAGTATCTGAAGACGTGGTTCGGGGTCGGCGACGGCAGCCTTCCGGATGCGACGCCGCTGCTCCTGGTCTGGCTGGCCGCCAACGGACTCTGGATCGCGGAGTCGACCGGCATCCTCACCGTCGACCGCAGCGGTCGCGAGGCGCTGGTGGCGGCCCTGCTCGCCATCCTGCCGAAGGAGGACGACCGATGAGGAGATGGTTGATCCTCGCCGGCGCGATCGTGCTGGAGGTCACGGCGACGCTGTCGCTGCGCGCCGCGATCGACGCACCGTGGTGGGCGCTGCTCGCGGTCGTCGGCTACGGCGGAGCCTTCGTCGCGTTGTCGATGCTCCTGCGCCTCGGCACCCCGATCGGAGTCGTCTACGGCATCTGGGCGGCAGCAGGCGTGGCTCTGACCGCGGTGCTCGGCAGCATCGTCTTCGGCGAGCCGTTCACGTTCCTGATCGGGCTGGGCATCGCCGTGGTGATCGCGGGGGTGGTGCTCGTGGAGACAGGGCACGGGGCAGCCGTCGAGAGCGCGGGTGGCCGCTCGTGACGTGGCTCCTGCTCGCTGCGGCGATCCTGCTGGAGGTCGCCGCCACCATGTCGCTCCGAGCCTCGGAGGGCCTCCGGAAGAAGCGCTGGATCGCTCCCGTCGCCGTCTTCTACCTGAGCGCGTTCGGCCTGCTGACCGTGACACTGGCGGCGGGGATGCCGGTCGGCATCGCGTATGGCATCTGGGCCGCCTGCGGCGTGGCCCTGACGGCGATCGGGGCGCGGGTCTTCTTCAAGGAGCGACTCACCTGGCGGATGGGCGCCGGCATCGTGCTCATCGCGATCGGCGTGCTCCTCATCGAACTGGGGAGCCAGGCGCACTAGAGCGGCCGCGTGTGCACCCGGGTCGCGTCGCTACACTTCCCCCATGAAGCGGGCACCTCTCATCGTCGGCGGCCTGGTGGCGGCGGCGCTCCTGGGCGCCGGCGTGGTGGTGCTGCAGCCGTGACTGCTGTTCAGCGATGTGCGGGTCGACGACGCGCTGCCGACAGCCCGCTCCGCTCAGCCGACCCCCGATCCCACCCCCGACCCGGCCCCCGCCACCACCGACCCGGACCCCGCGACGTCCGCCACACCGTCGCCCACCTCCGCGCCGGACCAGGTGCCGATCATCCTCGCCTCGAGCTCCTTCATCAGCCACGAGCACGCGACGACGGGCACCGCCACGGTCGTCGGGAATCCAGACGGCACGCGCGTGCTCGCGTTCGAGAGCCTCGACACCACCACTGGTCCGGACGTCCACGTCTGGCTGAGTGCCGCGGACGCGGTCGAGGGCTTCGACGGCTGGTTCCTGGCCGGCGGGGCCGACTACGTCGACCTCGGCGTCATCAAGGGGAATCAGGGTGACCAGGTCTACGACATCCCCGCCGATGTCGACCTGAGCCTCTATCGCAGCGTCTCGCTGTGGTGCGTTCAGTTCGGCGTATCATTCGGGGCCGCCCCGCTGGGGTAGCCGAGCCGGCTAGAACGCGAGGTCGGTGGCCCCGAGGGGCACGATGAGGAGGCCGGTGATGCGGCCGGATCCGTTGTAGGCCACGCGGCCCGTCCAGTCCTGCTTCTCGTGCACGAGCCGGGTCTGGATCACCACGCCGCCCACGAGGTGGCGGTTGAGGATCTTCTCGGCGATGGTGCGGCCGTCGAGGGTCGTGGCGACGAGGTCGGTGCACAGCTCGAACGGCCCGGCGCTCTTCTCGAGCTCGGCCCACACGCCCATGACCTTGCGCCTGGTGAGCTGGCGGGAGCAGGTGAAGGTCATGAGGGCCTTGACCGCGTCGAAGTCGCCGGCGGCCAGACTCGAGAACACGGTCGCGGTGCGTGCGTAGAGGTCGATCGCGGCCGGATCCGCGTCACCATTCGTGGGACTGTCGTCGGCGAGGCTGAACCTCTTGAAGGCGGCCTGCCTGGTCACACCCAGCGTGCGGCCGATGCTCTGCCACGAGACGCCGTGGGCGCGCGCCGCGGTCACGGCATCCTGAAGCTGCACCTGCGCCTCGCGCCCGAGCTCCTCGGCGAGCGAGACGGCCTCCAGCAGCACCCCGGTTTCGGGTTCGGCGGCCCGCGCCGTCTGCAGTCGCGCGGCGAGATCGCCGGCAGCACGTGTCGATTCCATGCCCACGACGCTAGTCGCCGTTGCGTGATCCGTCAACGAACAGATGACAAACCACTCTCGATCGAGGTCGGGAACGGCTAGGGGCGCTGGAGCCAGTCGAGCACCGACCCCAGCCAGGAGTTGACGTAGAGGAGGAAGGCGACTGCGGCGACACTCGACACCGCCAAGCACACCGCGGCGAAGACCGCCCCCCAGGCACCGCTCGGGAAGACGGGGTCGTAGTGCCGGAACCGGTCGCCCCACCACGCGAAGTTCGCGCCGGCGACGATCGCGAAGCAGCCGGGAGCGATGAGCACCGCCCACGGTGTCCGGCTCAGCAGGGTCCACGCGAGCACCACCGCCGCCAGCCCTGCGAAGGAGAGTCCGGCACCGATCCACAGCAGCAGCGTCCCCGAGCTCCGCACGGTCTCCCGGCGCAGATCCGCCCGGGTCTCGACCGCCTCCGCATCCGCCCCCGCGATCGTCATGCCGCAAGTCTGCCAGTGAGCACCAACCCACCCCGCTCAGCGCATCGTGTCGAGCACCGCCGACATCTTCTCCACCGAGCTCCGCGGGTTCACGATCGCGAAGCGGGTGACGGGGCGACCGTGGTGCGAGCTCGGCGTCACGAACGCCTGCTGCTGATCGAGCAGGCCCGCCGACCAGCGCTCGTAGTCGGCCATCGCCCAGCCCTCCCGCTCGAACACCACCACCGACAGGTCCGGCTCCCGCACGAGCCGCAGCTCGGGGCGGGAGCGGATCTCGTCGGCGATCTCACGCGCGAGCCGCACGCACGCCCCGATCGCCTCGCGGTACGCATCCGTGCCGTGCGTGGCCAGCGAGAACCACAGCGGGAGGCCGCGCGGCCGCCGGGTGAGCTGGATCGCGAAGTCGGACGGGTTCCACTCGTCGGCCTGGTTGAGCGTGTCGAGGTAGCCGGCCGACTGGGTGTGCGCGATCCGGCCGTCGAGCGGATCGCGGTAGATGAGCGCGCACGCGTCGAAGGGGGCGAAGAGCCACTTGTGCGGGTCGACGATCACCGAGTCGGCGCGCTCCACACCGCGGAACAGCTCGCGCGTCTCGTCGGCGAGGATGCCCGCGAGGCCGTAGGCGCCGTCGACGTGCAGCCAGAAGTCGTGCTCGTCCTTCAGCGCCGCGATCGACTCGAGGTGGTCGACGGTGCCGAAGTTGGTCGAGCCCGCGGTCGCCACGACCGCGAACACCGAGTCGCCGTGCTCGAGCAGCGCCGCGCGCACGGCCTCCCCGCGGAGCCGGCCGTCCGCATCCGCCGGCGCGAGCACGATCTCGACGTCCATCACTTCGGCGGCGGATGCCACGGAGGAGTGCGCCTCGTCGCTGCACACCAGCACCCAGGACTCCGGCATCGCCGCCCCCACCGACCGCCGCACCCGCCGGGCCCGCGCGCGGGCGGCCACGAGCGCCGACAGGTTGCCGATGGTGCCGCCCTGCACGAACACGCCGCCCGCCCCCGCGGGCAGCCCGAACTCGGCCGCGAGCCAGTGCAGCACCTCGTTCTCGGCGAACACGGCGCCGGCTCCCTCGAGCCACGACCCGCCGTAGACGGCCGAGGCCGACACCACGAGGTCGAAGGCGAGCGCGGCCTTGCTCGGTGCGGAGGGGATGAACGAGAGGTACTCCGGATGATCGACCGAGATGCAGGCGGGCGCGAGCACGTGCTCGAAGAGCGCGAGCGCCCGGGCATCGCCGAGCCCGCCGGGCGAGATCGACCCGGAGGCGAGCCTCGCGAGGTCGGCGGGCGTCATGGGCTTGTCGAGCGGCACGTCCTTCAGCAGGATGCGCCGACGGGATGCGTCGAGCACCCGGTCGACGACGCGCTCGGTCTCATCGGAGATGCTGTGCATCCGGGCGGAGGGATCCTGGGGCATGGTTCTCGACCTTCGTTCCGTTCTCGCTCTCGCTTGTGGCTGAGCGCACTGCTGTCGACCCTATTCTCACCGGGCGCGCAGACCGGGCACCAGCGGCAGCCACTGGTGGCGGGCACCAGGCGGGTTCTAAGGGCGGAGCCCCCGCAGGATGACCTCGAGCAGCACCCGCGCCGCGTCGCTGTCGGGCGCGAACCCGGCGCTCCGGATCGAGTGCGCCGCTCCGCACGCGAGCAGCAGCACCGCGTTGGCGTCGATGCCACCGCGCACCCTCCGCTCGGCCTGGGCCTCTGCGAGCACCTCGCCGAGACGGCCGATCAGCGCGGTGCGCCTCGACGCCGTCTCCGGGAGGGCCGGATCCGGTTGCGCGGTGACCTTCTCGAACAGCGGATCCGCGACGAGGAGGGCGACGTGCTCGGCGAGCACCCGGTCGAACCGGTCGGGCCCCGCCTCGTCCAGCACGCGGTCGAGCTCCGCGAACCGGTCCCAGACGAGAACCTCTTCGAGCTCGTCGACGGTGGCGAAGTGCCGGTACACCGTTCCGACGCCCACGTCGGCCGCGCGAGCCACCGCGTTCAGCGCCAGCACGTCCCCTCGCCCGACGAGCTCCTGGGCGGCCGAGAGGATGCGGGCGCGATTGCGAGCAGCGTCGCGCCGAAGACCGTCCATGGCGTCTCATCCTAGGCGAGAATCAACGAAACGGACAAGCGATCCAAGTGGATGATGCATCCGTTTAGGATGGTGGCAACGAAAGGACACCTTCATGAACACAGCCAGCCCCCGCCCCCTCGCCCTCATCACCGGCGCGAGTTCGGGCATCGGCGCCCAGTTCGCTCGCCGCTACGCCCGCGAGGGCTTCGACCTGCTGCTCGTGGCGCGCTCGGAGGCCCCGCTGAGGGCCCTCGCCGACGATCTCTCCGCAGAGCACGCCATCACCGCCTCCGTGCATCGGGCCGACCTCGCGGACGCGGCGGACGTCGCGGGCCTCGTCGAGTTCATCACCCGACGGCTGCCTCGCCTCGACCACCTCGTCAACAGCGCCGGCACCGCCCCCGAGGGCGACCTCGACCGGATGGACCCGGATGCGCTGCGACAGATGGTCGACATCAACATCACCGCGCTCTCCCTGCTCACGAGGGCCGCGGTCATCCGGATGCGTGACGCCGGCACAGGCACCATCATCAACATCGCGAGCGCTGCCGGCTACCAGCCGATGCCGCACTACGCCGCCTACGCGGCCTCCAAGTCGTACGTGATCCGCTTCACCGAGGCGCTCTCCGAGGAGCATCGCGAGCACGGCCTGCGGATCTTCTCCGTCGCCCCCGGAGACACCGAGACCCCCATGAACCCGGGGCCGACGAAGAACAAACGCCAGCCGCAGCAGGTGGTCGAGACGGCCTGGCGGGCGATGGGCACGGGAGCGCCCTCCGTGGTCGACGGCCGCGCGAACAGCCTCCTCGCGCTCCTCTCGACCCGAGTCCTCCCGAAGCGGTTCGGGCTCCGCACGGCGGAGAAGATGATGCGCGCGAGAGCATAACCTGCCGACGAGGGGTTTACTTAACCGCACGGCAAGTGAAAGACTTGGCTGCATGGAAAGTGACTCTGAGAATCCGGAACGCCGCCCTGACGAGCACGCCGCCCGCGAGGCACTCTCGGCGCTGGACGCTGATCGGCAGGTTCTCGCCGACCGCACCCGCACGCCGGCCTGGTACTACCCTCTGCTGGCGCTCTCGACGGCTCTCCTCATCGGATCGCCCGGGGCGGGGATGCCCGGTCAGTCGGTGCTGGTGGTCTTCGGCTGCCTCGGCATCGTCTTCCTCTCGCTGGCCTACCAGCGCATCACGGGTCTGACGGTGACCCGGATGCCGGGACCGAGGACCCTGGTCGCCGCGATCGTGCTCGGCGTCACGGTCGTGCTGCTGCTGGGCGTCTCGTTCGCGCTGGCGGCCACCGGGCACCGCTCCTGGGTGTGGCTGACGGCGGCCGCGGCGTTCGCCGCGATGTGGATCGGCGGCCGCCTCTGCGATCGCCTGTTCGACCGCGAGCTGCGCCGTGGCCGGTGACGACGGGTTCGACGAGCAGATCCACGCACCGACCCGACTGCGCATCTGCGGACTGCTGCGACCCGTCGACGCGGCCGAGTTCTCGGCGCTGCGCTCGACGCTCGGGCTGTCGGAGGCGAACCTCTCCAAGACGCTGCGGAGCCTGACCGAGATCGGCTACGTGCGGGTCTCGAAGGCGTCGTCGACGAGCCGCGGCGACCAGCGCCGCACCACCACGGTGGCGCTCACCGCCGAGGGCCGTCGCGCCTTCGACGGGCACGTGGCGGCCCTCCGCCGCATCGCGGGCGGGGTCTGATGGCGGGCAGGGCCTGATGGCCGGCGGGGTCTGATGGCGGGCGGGGTCTAACGGAAAGTCGGCGGCGACGGTAGCCCCTTGCCGGCCGGCGCCCGCGCGCGAGGCTTGTCGTATGCACAGAGTCTCGTATGCCGGAGAGAAGTTCCTCGTGGCCGATGCCGCGATCGTGGCGCTCCTCGATTTCGCCATCGTCATCGCGGATGCCGGGCAGGCGCAGCCGATCGTGATCCCGACGGTCACCGACGACGGCCGGCCCTCGCTCGTCCGCTCCACCATCGGCCCCGCGAGTCAGATCGTCGCGGTCCCGATCGACGACGGGGCGAACGACCCCGACGTCGACGACTTCGTGGAGGAGATCTCCGACCGCGCGAAACGCTACATGCGCGGCCGCGGCATCCCCGAGGAGATCACGGACCGGGTGCTCCACGAGGACTACCCCGAGTAGGAGCCGCCCGGCGCCCCGCACGCCCCTAGAAGGTGCCGTCGATCGTCACCCCTCCGTCGGTGTTCAGGACCGCGCCCGTGACGAACGAGGACTCGTCGCCGAGGAGGAACGCGATGACGGAGGCGATCTCCGACGGCTCGCCGAGCCGGCCGAGCGGCGTGCGGTCGATGATGCGGTCGCGGTCGAGGGCGCCGGAGCGGAATCCGCTGAGCGCCATCTCGGTGGCGATGTACCCCGGTGCGATGGCGTTGACCCGGATGTTGTGTGGCCCCCATTCGACGGCGAGGGTGCGGGTGAGGCCCAGCACGCCGCTCTTGGCCGTCGAGTAGGCCAGCCTCCCGGGCAGGCCGAAGGTCGCGCCCACCGAGGCCACGTTGACGATCGAGGCGGAGCCCGCGCGCTTCAGCAGGGGGAAGGCGAAGCGGCTGCAGAGCATCGCGCCCGTGAGGTGCACGTCGAGCTGCAGCCGCCACGACGCGGTCTCGAACTCCTCCGCCGCCATCCGGAAGAGCACCCCGGCCCCGTTGACCACGCCGTGGAGCTCGTCGATGTGCGAGCTCAGCGTGGCGAAGGCCGCCTCGACCCGCTGCTCGTCGGCAACGTCCACCCCGAGGGCGAGGTGCCCGCCCTCCACGGGGAAGGCCTGGCCGAGCTCGTCGACGACGCGCTGGGCGGCCTCGAGCGAGAGATCCGCGACGACCACCCGCCATCCGCGACCCGCGAGGTGGCGCGCCGTCTCGGCCCCGAGGCCCTGGGCCGCGCCCGTGATGAGTGCTGTCCGTGCGGTCATGCCGGGTTCTCCTCGAGAGTGCTCTCGACCGATTCCATCGCGCCGATGAGCGAGTCGACGGATGCGGTGGGTGTCGAATGGCGGGCGTGCGGCGCCGACATCGCGGCCGTCGCCATCCGCCGGAGGGTTCCGTCGTCGCTCGCCGCCCCGAGATCGTGCAGGGTGCGGGGAAGCTCCACAGCATCGAAGAAGCGGCTCACCCGCTCGAACTCGGCCCGGTCTCCCTCGTGCGCGAGTTGCACGAGCAGCCCGTAGGCCACCTGGAAGCCGTGCAGGTGGGACGACGCCCCGGACTCCGCCATGAGCCCCCGCGTCATCGCGTGGGCGAGGGACAGACCGCCGTTCTCGAAGGCCAGGCCCGACATCAGCACGACGGCCTCGATGACGTTCTCGAGCTCCGTCGAGACCGTCGGCCCTCCGAGGTCGCGGAGGGCGCTCGCGCTGTCGCGGAGGAGCACCGAGTAGCAGTGCGCCGCGATGGCGAGGGGAAGACTGAGCGGCGCGGTCGAGTGCGAGTTGAGACCGCCCGCCCGTGCGGTGGCCCCGGCTTCGAACGTCTTGGCGAGCGCGTCGCCGATGCCCGAGAGGAGGAATCGGCGCGGGGCCCCGCTGATGAGGGCTGTGTCGACGATGACGGCCTCGGGGTTGAACGACATCGTGGGCGTGGCGACGAGCCGGTGCTCGTCGTCGTACTGGGCGATCACCCGCGACGTGGGGCCGTCGTTCGACGCGATCGTCGGCACGGTGATGATGGGGATGGACAGTGCGGCAGCGACGCCCTTCCCGAGGTCGAGGGTCTTGCCCCCTCCGGCCGCCACGACCAGATCAGGACGGCTGACCGCGAACTCCGCCGCGAGATCGGCGATGTTGCCGGCCGTCACCTCGTCGCTCACCCGCCGGCAGTCGATCGCGAGGCCGCCCGCTTCGAGCGAACGCATCAGCCGGGGCTCGATCGCGTCGGCGATGAACGAGTCCAGGAGCAGAGCCGCCCTGGAATGACCCAGCGCGGCGAACCGGCCGACCTGGTCCAGTGCACCCGGCCCCTGCACGTAGCGGAGTGGAGAACTGTAGATGCGAGCGCCCGGGGGCGCTGTCGAGGGAACCATGAGGGCCTAGTGGTCCCATCGATCGGCGACGAGCGCCTCGGTGATCGAGTCGGTGTCGAGGCCGAACATGCGGTCCAGGTAGTCCTGCGAGCCGCAGGGGTGGAACCGGTCGCGCAACCCGATCCGGATGACGGGCCTCGCCTCCGCCGCGTCGAACAGCGTCTCCACCACGAGGGTGCCGAGGCCTCCGGCGCGGAGGTGGTTCTCGGCGGTCACGAGCCGGGGGTAGCGCGAGGCGAACTCGAGCAGGCCCTTGGTGTCGAAGGGCTTGATGGTCGGCACGTGCAGCACCCCCACCGAGACGCCCGCCTCCGCCGCCCGGTCGGCGGCCTCGAGCGCCCGTGCCGTCATGAAGCCCGTGCTCACGATGCCGACGTCGGTGCCCTCACGGAGCACGCGTGACTTCCCGATCTCGAACCGGTACGAGTCGTCGAGCGTGACCGGCACCTTGCCGCGGATGTTGCGGATGTAGAAGGTCCCGGGAGTCTCCGCGGCGGCCTTCACCACCTGCTTGAGCTCGGTCGCGTCGCACGGATCGATGACCGTGACGTCCGGGATCATCCGCATCACGGCGAGATCCTCGAGCGCCTGGTGCGTGCCGCCGTAGGGGTTCACGAGGCCGGGCGATCCGCCCATGACCTTCACGTCGGCCTTGCTGTGGGCGCAGGCGATGGCCATGAAGTCGAGGGCGCGGCGCGTGAGGAACACCGAGTAGGTGGCCACGAACGCCACGTGCCCGACCTTCGCGAGCCCGGCGGCGACCATGATGGCATCCTGCTCGGCCATGCCCACGTTGAAGAAGCGGTCGGGGAAGGCGTCGCGGAACGGCAGGATGTCGCTGTAGCGCCCCATGTCGGCGGTCACGCCCACGAGGTGGGGCATCGTCTTCCCCAGTTCGGCGAGCGCCGTGCCGAACGGCGCGACCTCGTAGGGGCCGGCCACCTCGGCGACCTCGCCCATGCCGCCCGCGCGGTTCTTCAGCTCAACCATGGTTCTCCTCCAGTTCGGCCAGCAGCTTCGTCCATTCGTCCTCGTGCACGCGCACGAAATGCGCCCGGTCGCGGGCCACGATCGTCGGCACGCCCCAGCCGGGGGTCGTGCGCAGGATGATCGCCTTCGGGCCCGGCTTGCCACGGAGCGCCGCGAAGGCGGCGACGATCTCGGCCATGTCGTTGCCGTTCACCTCTTCGACCGACCAGCCGAAGGCGCTCCACTTCGCGGCGACCGACTCGATGTCCATCACCATGGGCCCGTCGGCCTGGATGCCGTTGCAGTCGACGAGCGCCCACAGTCCGTCGAGCCCGAAGCTGCTGGCGGCCATCGCCGACTCCCAGGTGGAGCCCTCCTGCAGCTCGCCGTCCGAGAGCTCCACGTAGACCGTCGCCGGCGAGCCCTTCAGCCGCAGCCCGAGCGCCATGCCGACGCCCTGCCCCAGGCCGTGCCCCAGGCTGCCGCTCGTGATCTCCACACCCGGGGTCTCGTCGAAGGCGCTCATGGGCAGGTCGCTGCCGTTGAGGGCGTAGGTGGCCGTCTCCTCGTCCGTCAGCACGCCGAGCTCCGCCAGCACGGCGTAGAGCGCGATGGAGTAGTGGCCGGTCGAGAGGAGGAACCGGTCGCGGTCGGGGTCATCGAGCCGCTCGGCATCGAACCGGAGTTCGGACCAGTAGACGGCGGCGAGCATGTCGGCGATGCCGAGCCCCTGGGCGATGTAGCCCTCGCCCTTGTCGGCGGCCATGCGCATCATCCGGCGTCGCAGCCGGTGCGCGATCTCGGTGAGTTCCGCGACGCTTCGTCGCGTGGTGGTGTCGGTCATTGTCAGCTCATTCCCTTTCAGGCGGTGGATCGCGGATGGATGCTCACGCGGACGGCGTGCCGGTGAGGATCCGGGTCAGGTCGGCCGGTGACGACGCGGTCGCGTCCGCCCCTGCCTCGGCGAGCAGTTCCTCCGGGTAGTAGCCGTAGAGCACGGAGACGGTCTGGGCCCCGCTCGCCCGCCCGGATCTCGCATCCTGAGGGCCGTCGCCGACGTACACGACCTGGTCGGGGGTGAAGCCGGCGGTCTCGATGCCGAGCGCGACCGGAGCGGGGTGGGGCTTCCGCTCCACCGTGTCCTCCGCGCAGATGATCGCGGCCATCGACTCGGGCGCGATGCCGAGCCAGTCGAGGTCCTTCTCGGTGCGGGCCCTGCCCTTGTTCGTGACGATGCCGGTGCGGATGCCCCGCTCGTGCAGGGCGGCGAGCATCTCCTCGACCCCGGGGTAGAGCGTGGCGAGCCGGTAGGTCGAGGCGCGGTAGTGCCGGTCGTAGGCCTCGACGCACTCGTCGGCGCGATCGCCCGCGATGTCGCGGCAGACCTCGGCCACGCGCGGTGTCAGCAGTCGCTGCGGGTCGTTCTCGAGCTCGGGGAAGCTCCGCCCGAGCACCTCCTCGAAGGCGGCCCGGTAGGCGCCCACGAGGGCGGGGCGGGAGTCGATGAGCGTGCCGTCGAAGTCGAACAGCACGCACTGGATGTCTCCGGTCAGGGCGTTCACGCGCGGGTCCTCTCGGGGTCGAAGGCGAAGAATCGCGCCGGGTTCGTCACGAGGAAGCGATCGGCGAGTTCGTCGCCCAGCCGGCGCCTGACCGTCTGCACGATGCCGGCGAACCCGGGCGTGCCTCCGTGGGCGAGCTGGTACGACGGTCGTCCGAGGTCGCCGGAGACGAGGATCCTGTCGTGGCCCTCCTCGAGCAGTCGGGTGATGTTCGCCACCCGGTCGTCGTCCTCGGCGTACTTCGACTTCGTCCAGTGGTCGAAGCCGAGCCAGGCACCGGTCTGCGCGATCGCCCGCAGGTAGCCGAAGTCGAGGTTGCGGTCGACGTGGCCGATCAGTACCGAGTCGGCGGGCACCCCGGCGTCGACGAAGCGCTCGATCTGCTTGTCGCCGAGGGTGCCGGCCTGGGTGTGGGTCGAGATCGGTGCACCGGTCCGCAGCTGGGCGGCGGAGACCGCGGCGAGCACGTGGCGCTCGTCGTCCTGGAGGTCGTCGGTGCGGCAGGTGCCGAACTTGATCACGCCGGCGCGAGCACCGGTGTCATCCATCCCCTCGGTGAGGTCGGCGATCATGCGCGCGGCGAGCTGCTCGACGGGCGTCTTCTCGAGCCCCTCGGGATAGTAGGTGCCCTTCTGGAAGCCGGTCGCCGCGATCACGTGCACGCGGGACCTCTTCGCGACGGCCAGCAGTGCGGCGGCGTCGCGGCCGTAGTCGATCGTGGTCATCTCGACGAGGGCGCCGCCGCCCGCCGCCTCGTAGCTCCCGAGCTCCTCGACCGCCCGGTCGGGATCGTCGAGGAGGAGGTCGGGGTCGGAGGCGACCGCCCACGACGGCGGCCCCGTGAGCAGGTGCTCGTGGCAGAGGGTGACCCCCAGCTCGGAGCCGTCGATGTCACCGGTGAGGGTTCGGATGATGGTCACTCGGGCGTCCTTTCGGAGTCGAGGAACGCGGCGCGGGCGCGCCACAGTTCGGAGAAGGTGGAGCGGAGTCGCCGGTAGGCCGCGTAGCCGCGGTCGTAGTCCGGTGCCCGCGAGGGTTCGGGAGTCTGCACGGAGCCGTCCGCGACGAGTCGCGCCACGCCCTCCGCGTAGTCGCGGAAGTGACCGACCCCCACGCCGGCCGCGACCGCGACGCCCACGGCGCCCGATTCGTCGACCTGGGGCACGGCGAGCTCCTGGCCCATGACGTCGGCGCAGATCTGCCGCCAGAGCTCGCTCCTGGCCCCGCCCCCGGTCATCCGGATCTCGTGCACGTCGACGGGCATGGCGGCGTAGCACTCCCGCATCGAGTAGGCCACGCCCTCGAGCACCGCCCGCAGCAGGTCGTGCCTCGTGGTCGCCTCGGTCAGGCCCGTGAAGCTCGCCCGGGCGAACGGATCCACGAAGGGAGCGGTCGCGCCGGCGGTGCCGAGGTACGGCAGGAAGGTCACTCCGTTCGAGAGCGGTGGCACCGCACTGACGGGCCCCTCCACCAGCTCGGCCAGCGTCGTCTCGCCCGCCTTGATCGCGTCGCCGTCGCTCGAGCCGAGCGAGCGCAGGTACCAGTCGATGCCGAGCGTGCCGCCTCCCGTGTTCGACAGCACGCGCTGCCAGCGGTTCTCCGGCATGAGGTAGGTGAAGCCGACTCCAACGGGCTCGAGCACCGGTTCGCTCGTCGAGACCGCGTTCATGAAGCTCGTGCCGATGACGGTCACGGCCTGGCCGGCACCGTAGGCCCCGGCACCCAGGGCGTTCGCCACGGAGTCGCCGAGGCCGGCCACCACCGGGGTCCCCTCCGGCAGCCCGGTCTGGGCGGCGGCGTCGGCCGTGACGTGCCCGATGACCGTCTCGCTTCTGACCGCTCGCGGCAGCAACGGCAGCAGCCCGGGAATGCCCATGAGCTCGAACAGTTCGGGCGAGAGCTCACGGCGCCGGATGTCGCACGGCACGAAGGAGAGATCGGATTCGTCGGTCGTGATGCGGCCGGTGAGACGGTAGTTCACGAAGTCCTTCGCCATGAACACCGACGTCACGCGGTCGAGGAACTCCGGCTCGTGGCGCGCCATCCAGGCGTAGAGCACCGAGGGCATCCCCGCGATCATGGCGTTGCCGCCCACGTCGAAGATCGTCGGGCCGAGGCCCTGGCTCTCCCACTCCTCGAGGATCCCCACGGCACGGCTGTCGGTCCATCCGATCGCGGGACCCGCAGGCCGGCCGTCGGCGTCGAGACACCAGAGCCCTCCCATGTGCCCGCAGACGCCCACGGCCAGCACCTCGGTGTCCGCCGCGAGCGCGCCGAGCGACTCCCGCAGGGTCTCGGCCACGCACGACCAGGTCGTGTCCATGTCCTCCTCGTGCCGGCCCGGTGCGGTGTCGAGGGTCGGCGTGCGCCTCGCCGCCGAGGCGACCACGCGTCCGTTCTCGGCGTCGATCGCCACCGTCTTGGTCGCCGACGTCCCCTTGTCGACCCCGATCAGCACCTTCACGCCGTCACCTCGAGCTCCCGGATCGCGGCCATGCACTGTCGGTGGAGAGCGTGCAGCGCCGTGTGCACGGCGACCGATCCGGGGTCGGGCACGTGGGCCGCCCCGTCGCCGGTCACGGGAACGCCGGTGGCCCGGGCGAAGAGCTCGCACCACAGCGCGTTCCCCGCTCGGGGCCCGGCGAGCGTGAACCCGGAGGGCAGCACCGAGAGATCCTGCAGCACGGTGACCGCCGCGTGCACCAGGCCCTCGTGCACCGCGCGGGTGCACTCGGCCGAGGTGGTCTGGTAGGTCATCCCGAAGAACGAGCCCCCGTCGTCGCCGGGCAGGAACAGCACACCGTTGCTTCCGTCCGGCACCTCGAGTGCGGGCCGAAGTATCTCCTCGATGCGGGCGTCCTCGTCGGTGCCGTCGGTGGCGCAGAAGGTGCGCTGGTACCAGCGCAGGGTCGCCAGGCCCGGGCCGAGCAGGATGCGCTCCCCGCCCCGCCGCAGCGTGATGACGTCGCCGACCTCGACGACGGACTCGGATGCGCTCAAAACAGCTCCCACCAATCGTCTCGGGCGCGCGCCTCGTCGGCGCTCTCCGACAGCAGGATCTCGCCGGCCCGCAGATAGTAGACGCGGTCGGAGATCGGCAGGGCCGCTCCCACGTTCTGCTCCACGAGCACCACCGACAGTCCGGCGTCGCGCGACAGCGCGCGGATCGACTCGAAGAGCTCCGTCACGAGGCTGGGCGCGATGCCGAGGGAGGGCTCGTCGAGCAGCATCAGCTCGGCTCCGCTCATCAGGGCCAGCCCGATGGAGAGGAGTCGCTGCTGGCCGCCGCTCATCCGCCCTGCGACAGCGCTCCCCCGGTCCTTCAAGACAGGGAAGAGGTCGTGGATGCGGGCGAGCCTCTCGGCGCGGACCTTCGAGTCGCGCACGGTGAACGCCCCGAGCTCGAGGTTCTGCCGCACCGTGAGGTCGCGGAAGATCGCGCTCGTGGCCGAGGTGTACGACATCCCGCCACGCACGCGCGAGGCGGTCGACGACTTCGTGATGTTCTGGCCGTCGTGGATCACGACCCCGGACTGCAAGGGCAGCAGGCCGAAGAGCGCCTTCAGGGCGGTCGTCTTGCCCGCGCCGTTGTGCCCGAGGATCGTGACGATCTCACCCGCGCCGACGGTCAGCGAGACGTCGTGGAGCACGCTGTGCTTGCCGTAGCCGCAGACCAGGTTGCTGGCCACCAGACGATCGGTCGTCGCCTGGGCCTTCTCGCTACGCTCCAAAGTAGATCTCCTTCAGGTCCTGTCGCGCCATGAGCTCCTTCATCGAGCCCATCGCGAGCACGCGCCCCTGGTCGAGGAACACGGCCCGGTCGGCGAGCCGCTCGACCATGTGCACGCTGTGCTCCACCAGGCAGATCGTCTTGCCCGCCGCTCGGAGATCGCTGATGACGTCGATCACGTGCTCCACGGCGGAGGGATCGACGCCCGAGGTGGGTTCGTCGAGCAGCAGCACGTCGGCCCCGGTCGCGATCAGCCGAGCGATGGCCACGAGCTTCTGATCGCCGTAGGACAGATCGGCCACGAGGGTCTCGGCGTCGGCGTGCATGCCCACCAGCTGCAGGCACTCGAGTGCCGACTGGCGCACCGCCCGCTCGCGCTTCTTCACGTAGAGCGGACGCACGGTGAGGATGAACGGGTTCTCGGCCCGCTGATCCGGGATGGCCATCGCCACGTTGTCGATCGCGCTGAGCCGCTCGAACAGCCGACCGTCCTGGAAGCTCCGCGCCATCCCCCGGCGGGCGATCTCGCTGATCGACAGCCCCGTGATCGAGGTGCCGTTCAGCGTCACGGCACCCTGGTCGGGCGTGATCGCGTTCGTGATGAGGTTGAACAGCGTGGTCTTGCCGGCTCCGTTGGGGCCCACGAGGGCCGTGATCTGCCCGCGTGTCAGGTCGAAGGTCGCATCCGAGACGGCCTTGATGCCGCCGAACGACTTCGACATGCCCTCGACCTTCAGCACCACCTCGGGTGCGGGGCCGCTCGGCACAGCACCGGGTGCACCGGGCGTCGCGTCAGGCGCGCCGTCGCGCGGGGCACGGGTCGTCGCTGCGGCCGCGACCGCCGGCGCATTCCTGCGCCGCCGACGCCGCAGGAACCTGAGCGGCCCCTGGTGCTCGGGCACGAGGCCCTGGGGGCGGTAGCGCATCACGAGCACGAGGGCGAGACCGTAGATGACGCCGCGCCAGGCGCTCGCCTCCGCACCCACCAGCGCATCGAGCACGGGGTTCAGGAGGCCGAGGAGGATGGCGGCCACGACGGTGCCGACCGGGTTGGCCACGCCGCCCAGGATGACGACGGCGATCGCGAGGATCGACACGTCGAGGTTGAACGACTGCGGCGCCGCCACCTGGTAGTAGGAGGCGTTGAGTGCTCCGGCGAGGCCCGCGACCCCGGCGGCCACGCCGAAGACGATGACCTTGGGCAGCACCGTGCCCTTGCCGACGGCGCGCACGGCGGTCTCCTGCTCGCGGATGCCCTTCAGCACCCGGCCGAACGGCGACTCCCCCAGGCGGTAGCAGAACACGAAGGTCAGCACCGTCGCGATGCCCACGACGATCACGACCTGCGAGGGCTTGATGAGCGACTGACCGAAGAAGGTCATGGGTGGGATGGGCGTCAGGCCGAAGGTGCCGCCCGTGATCGAGGTCAGCGACCCCATCAGCTGCGTGGTGACGAGCTGGAAGGCCAGCGTCATGAGGATGAGGAACTCGCCTCGCACCCGGGACAGCGCGGGGATGGAGATGGCCGAGGCCACGGCCGCCGAGACCAGGATCGAGATCAGCACGGCCGGCCAGAACGGCCACCCGGCCCCTCCCGCCACTCCGCTGGAGGTCGCGATCTCCAGACCGGCGACGGCCACGGGCATGGTCAGGAGACCGACGGTGTAGGCACCGATGCCGTAGAACGCGGCCTGGGCCATCGAGGTCTCACCGGTGTAGCCGACGAGCAGGTTGAGCGAGAGGGCCAGCATCATGAGGAACATGATCTGGATGGCTATGTCTGCGTAGTACTCCATGAGCTTCTACACCGCCGCTTTCCGGAAGATGCCCTGAGGGCGCACGATCAGGGCCACGAACAGCAGGCCGAAGATCACGGCCGTCTGGAAGGTCTGCGAGAGCCAGATGCCGCTGAGGCTCACGACCATGCCGAGCACGAACCCGGCGAGCGGTGCCGTCTTCTGGTTGCCGACACCGGCCAGGAAGGTCGCGATGAAGCCGAACAGCACCGGCTGCAGTCCCATGTTGGGAGTCGCCGCCTGGTTCAGGGTGAAGAGGATCGCGGCGGATCCGATCAGCAGGGAGCCGACGGCGAAGGCGTAGACGTAGATCTTCTGCGGTGAGATGCCCACCGCGGCCGACAGCTCACGGTTGGCGCTCACCGCGATGGAGGCGAGCCCCCAGCGCGACCGCCGCATCGCGAGCACGCCGCCGATCAGCACCCAGCTCACCACGACCGTCACGATGTCCCAGGTGGTGAAGGTCACGGTGCCGACGGTGTAGAGGGTGGGATTGCCGACCGGGAGGTTGCGACCGTCGGGCCCGAAGATGATCTGGATCAGGTTCGGGCCCGCGATCGAGATGCCCAGCGACGCGAGGAAGATGCCGAGCGAGGAGGCCCCCGATCTCCGCATGGAGCGATACACCACCAGCTCGATCGTCACACCCAGCACGACGGCCGCGATGAGGCCGATGACGATCGCGAGGACGATCGGCAGCCCCAGCACGGACGCCGTTCCGAGGGCCACGTACGCGGCCGCCGTGTAGACGAACGCGTGCGCGAAGTGGAACACCTTCGTGGTCGAGTAGATGACGCTCACGCTCATGCCCAGCAGGGCGTAGAACGATCCGAGGACCACCCCGCTGACGACCAGTTGGAGGACCAGCGACGGGGATGCGCCGGCGGCGGATATCAGATGCACATTCAGCTCTTACGTCGAGGGTTTCGGCGAGACTTACTTCGAGACGCCCGAGAACGGGTCGCCGCCCTCGTCGACCTCCGTGATGGTGGCGACCTGGGTGAGCTGGCAGTCCTTGATCGTGTAGGCGCCCATGGGCTTCACCGGCAGGTGGGTCTCCTCGTCGATCGACATGGTGCCCACCTCGTCGGCGCTGCCGCCGTAGACCGACTGGAAGGTCGGATCCGCAGCGAGCGCGGCCTGCAGCTGCTCACCGCTCGTGGGGTCGCCGCCGTCGGCGACCACGCGGTTGACGAGCTCCCAGAACACGAACATCTCCTCGTAGTAGTTCGCCGCGAAGATGTCCGGGTTCTTGCCGTAGGCATCCTTGTACTCGGTCACGAACTGCTCGTTGAACGGGTTGGGGTTGGCCACGTCGTAGTTCTCGCCGAGGGCGATGACGGTGTCGAACTCCTCGGGAGCGAGCTTGCAGACCTCCTCGCCGCCGGTCTCGGACGAGACGACGGGAGCCGTGACGCCCGCCCGGCGGAGGGCCTTCATGAAGGTGGCGTTGTCGCCGCCCTGCTCGAAGATCCAGATCACGTCGGGCTCGGCCGACTGGATCTTGGCGATGATCTGCCCGAAGTCGGTCAGGCCCACCTCGTGCTGCTCGTTGAGCACGACCGTGCCGCCGGGGGCGACCTCGGGCCAGATCTCGGGTATGAGCTTGGTCTGGGCGTTGATGCCGTTCTCGAGCGTGCCCACGACGGCCATCTTCGTGGCCTCCGGGTAGGTCTGCGCCACCCAGGCGAGGCCGCCGGGGATGCTGGGGTCGGCGAACAGCTGGCGGGTGTTCCAGAGGTAGTCCTTGCCGATCTGGCCGGGGCTCGTGCCGCCGCCCTGCAGGGTCAGGATCTTGTTCTGCTGCACGAGCGGGATGATGGCCTCGGAGACACCGCCGAACGATGTCTGCAGCACGTTGATGCCGTCCTGGCTGATGAGCTTGCGCGCCGCGGCCACGGCCGCCGGCACGCTCCCGCTCTCGTGGTCGCCGATCGCGATCTCGAAGTCGGGGCCGCAGGCCGCGAGGATCTGCTCCGCAGCGAGCTTCGCCCCGTTGCTCATGACCTCGCCGTACGACGATCCGGATCCGGTCATCGCGAGCAGCATGCCGACCTTGACGGTCACGCCCTGGCCGCCGGCCTCGCCGCCCTCGCCGAAGATGCCGTTGATGGCCGTGTCGCCGTCGCACGCGGCGGCGGTGCCCGAATCGCTCGAGGCGCAGGAGGCGAGACCGACGGCCAGCGCGGCGACCGCTGCTGCGGCCGTGAACCGGCGGGCCCGGGAAATAAAGGTGGAGACTGTCATAGTGCTTCCCTTATTGGTAAGTTCTTACTCGACACTGAGTCTTCCGGATTGCGGAACGCGTTTCCGGAACACGGGAAGCTTCTCCTGAGCGACCACTAATGTCAAGTCACTACAGAGAAGTAGTCACCACAGGGACGAGAGAAGGACATGACAGCTGACGCAGAACCGGTTCTGGACCCCAAGAACCACGTCGCGTCGGTCGCGAAGGCGATCCGGCTGCTGGAACTGTTCACCCACGAGCAGCCCGAGCTGAACCTCGAGACGATCGTGCGGCGCAGCAAGCTGACCCGCACGACGACCTTCCGACTGCTCGCCACCCTCGTGCTCGTGGGCTGGGTCGAGCGCAACGGCGACAACTACCGCCTCTCGCTGCAGGTGTTCCGGCTCGGATCGACCGCCGTGGGCAGCGTGGAGCTGCGGCACGAGGCGCGAGCGGTGATGACCGAGCTGGCCGGGAAGTCCGGGGAGGATGTCTACCTCGTCGTGCCGGACGGGCCGCGCGCGGTGTGCCTGGAGCGGATCGAGGGGCGCTCGAACGTGCGCATGATGGCGCTCGACGTGGGCAAGTCGCTGCCGCTCTACATCGGCGGTGGTGGCTGCGCGCTCCTCGCGGAGCGCGAGTCCGAGCTGCTGCCGCTCGTGCTCGCCGAGGGCGACATGACCACGGCGACCGGTCAGCACCTGGAGGTCGACGAGCTGAAGCGCCGACTGGAGCAGACCCGTGAGCGCGGCTACTCCGTGAGTCTCGAGGACGTGACGGCCGGCGTCGGAGCGCTCGGAGCCGTGGTCCGGAACGCGCGGGGCGTGGCGGTCGCGGCCGTCAGCGTGGGCGCCATGCTGACCACTCTTCTCCCCCGCCAGGACGAGCTCGCCGAGGCGGTCACCTCGGCGGCCGCCGACATCTCGTCCCGCCTCGGCTACACCCGCCGCTAGGTTCGTCGCTCCGTCCTGCGGACGGGTCGCCCACCTGACAGTAATTGCGCCGAAACGCGCCGACTTGGCACATCTTGTGTCAAGTCACGCCGAATAGGCGCGCCTACTGTCAAGTCGCGCGTTCCCCACCCCAGACGAGCTCGAGTCGGCCGTCAGGCGGTCGCGGCCGTGCGTCTGGGCTCCTGGCCCAGGGCGCGACCAGGGTTGTCATTCAGGAACCAGGCCTACGATAGGGTCCCTCGGCCCAGACCTCGCCGGGAGCCATCCGCTCATCGACTCCAGAGGTCATCATGCCGCTCGTCATCACGGTCAACCACGACCAGTTCATCCTCCGCGACCCGGATGCCATCAGCCGGGTGCGCGCCGATCTCGAACAGGCCGTCCGCGCCGGCGGGCGCCTGGTCGCCCTGAGCGACGTGCCCGAAGGGCCGGAGCTGATGATCACGCCGGCCACGCATGTGCGCATCGACCTGCTCACCGAAGCCCACGACGAGCGGCACGACGGCCCGGACTTCATCGACTTCGACCAGTACGCGCCCGCGGCGTCCTAGCGCGCGCCCTGCAGGGTGCGGGCGTGGTCCGGCACGTACTGGTGCCGCTCGCGCGCGGGTCGTTCGTAGGTGTTCGACACCGGGCGGCCCGGGATCTCGATCGGCTCCGGATCGCGGTGCTCGTAGGGGATCTGCGAGAGCAGATGGTTGATGGTGTTGAGGCGTGATGCGCGCTTGTCGTCGCTCTCGATCGTCCACCAGGGCGCATCCGCGTGGTTGGTGGCCTCGAACATCTCGTCCTTCGCGCGGGAGTAGTCCTCCCACCGGGTGATCGACTGGATGTCGGTGTCCGAGAGCTTCCACCGCCGCATCGGGTCGTCCAGCCGCGAACGGAACCGCTCCTCCTGCACGTCGTCGGAGACCGAGAACCAGTACTTGATGAGGATGATGCCGTCTTCGACGAGCATCCGCTCGAAGACAGGCGTCTGCCGGAGGAACAGCCGGTACTGCTCGGGCGTGCAGTAGTCCATGACGCGCTCGACCCCGGCCCGGTTGTACCAGGAGCGATCCATCAGCACGATCTCCCCGGTGGTCGGAAGGTGCCGGATGTAGCGCTGGAAGTACCACTCGCCCTTCTCCTGCTCGCTCGGCGTGGGCAGAGCCACCACCCGCGCGGAGCGGGGGTTGAGGTACTGAACGATCCGCTTGATGGCACCGCCCTTGCCGGCGGCGTCGCGGCCCTCGAAGATCACGACGACCCGGGCTCCGGTCTCGATCACCCACCGCTGCATGGTGACGAGCTCGACCTGGAGCCGTTCGAGCTCTGCTTCGTAGAGGTCCCTCCGGATCCGCTTGCTCGACGTGCTGCTGCTCTTCGACGACTTCGACGACTTCGGCATGGCCCGATCCCAGCTGTCCTCGCGAGGACATCGACGGTCGCCTGATACGGCGCGAATCGGAACGCTACGCCTGTTGGGACGATTCCGCGCGGGGTAGCGTCGAAATGGCCCCGCACTCGCCGCCACTGGAGGTTCCATGACCGACACCCGCCCGAAGATCGCCGCCGTGATCTACAACCCGATCAAGGTCGACCTCGACGCCCTCCGCGACGCCGTCACCGTCGAAGCCGCGGCGGCGGGCTGGGGCGAGACGCTCTGGTTCGAGACCTCCGTCGACGACGTCGGCCAGGAGGTCACGAAGCAGGCGCTCGAGCAGGATGTCGACCTCATCATCGCCGCCGGTGGCGACGGCACCGTCCGTGCCGTCGCCGAGGCCGTCCGGGGTCATGCGACGCCCGTCGCGCTGCTGCCCTCCGGCACGGGCAACCTGCTGGCCCGTAATCTGAAACTCACCCTCGACGACATGCCGAACTCGGTCGCATCCGCCTTCACCGGCACCGATCGCAGCATCGACCTCGGCGTCATCGACATCGAGCGCGCCGACCGCTCCCGCGACCGGCACGTGTTCGTGGTCATGGCCGGCATGGGCATCGACGCGAAGATGATCAAGAACACCGACGACGACCTCAAGGCCAAAGCCGGTTGGGCCGCCTACGTCGACGCGATCGTGAAGTCGCTCCGCGACCCGGACGAGCTGCACCTGCGGTTCCAGCTCGATGGCGGCAAGCCCAAGCGCGCCACCGTGCACACCGTCATCCTCGGCAACTGCGGCTCGCTGCCGGCGAACATCCTCCTCATGCCCGATGCCGTCGTCGACGACGGTCTGTTCGACCTCATGCTGATGCGGCCGGGGAGCGCCCTCGGCTGGATCCGGCTCTGGGTGAAGGTGGCCTGGACCAACGGCGTCGTGCGCCGCACCAAGGCCGGCAAGGCCCTCGCGGGTGAGCGCCGCAACGACGGCGACCTGCACTACGAGACCGGCAAGCGGTTCATCGCCCGCCTCTCCCGCCCCGAGGAGATCGAACTCGACGGCGACGGCTTCGGCAAGGCCACGGCCTTCAACGCCTGGATCGAGCCCGGAGCCCTCACCGTGCGCGTGCCCGCCTGAGCCTGATCGAGGATCGATGCCCGGCCGACGAGAGGACACCCCGTGCCCCTAGGACCCACCCCGTTCGACACCGTGATGATCCTCCTTCCCATCTGGCTCCCGGCTCTGGTCATCGGGCTGGGGCTGCAGTGGCTGGTGATCCGCGGTGCCGTCCTGTCTGCGCTCCGCCGGCATGCGAGCGACCAGCACCGACCCCGCGACCCGGAGTGACCGACCTGCGGTCGAAACCTGGTTCTGGCGCGATGTCAAGTGATCAGCGGCAGTTCTTTCAGGCCGAATACTTGAAGCATGTGGCGAGACAGGAAGCGGCGCACCCCCGTCGCGGCGGTGACGACCAGGGATGATCCCTATGCGGCCTATCTGGCCTGGATCGGCGAGGGTCGCCCTTCGCTCGGGCCGGCGGATCTGCTGCTCCCCATTCCGATTCCGGCGGCCGACGACGTCCCGGAGGACGCGATCGGTGGCCGGGGAATCCTCGTGCGGTCCGCAGCCTGAGCTCCCACGATCCTGTCGCGCTCCCTGGGGAGCGGTCCCCATGGCGGCGGTGACCTCGCCACCGCACAGTAGGGGGTGGCACCGGAGCGATCCTGCGCGGTGCACGTCGGAAACGGGGGGCGGCAATGTCGCGCGGCATCATCGGGCTGTACATCGCCGGGAGTGTGCTCTCGCTGGCGGCGGTCGCGCTGTTCGTGGGGTACTGCTGGCACTCCGCGCAGGTGAGCGACCGGCTGTTCTCCCTCGACGCCAACGCCGTCATCGGCATCGAGTTCCTCCTGTTCACACTGGCGACGGCGGCCATCCTGATCGCCCAGTTCTCGCACCGCGGCCGCGCGGCCCGCAACCCCGAGGGCGGCATCTCGGGCACGGGCTCGAACCTCGTCGATGTCACCAGGCGCAGCTACCTCGAGCGGGTGCTCTGGATGCTCGTGCCCCTCACCGCGTGGGCGGCGATCTTCTTCACTCCCCTGCTCATCGCCAACTCCGGGCAGCCCTGGGACTGGGACGCCTACCACCCCGGCACCTACGCCGAGATCGTCGTGATCGCCAACGCCTTCGCGGCCGCCGGCGTCTTCGGGACCATGCTGCTCTCGCTGATCAAGGCGCTCTGCCACGACCTCGCCGACCGCCTCGGGCTCACGCCCAGGCGCACGACGGTCGTGAGGAGGACCAAGAACGGAAAGGGGAAGAAGGGGAAGGGCAAGGAGAAGGGGAAGACGAAGGTCGTGACGTCGTGGCCGAATGGGCAGCGCTCATCGGGGCTCTGGCTGTTCCTGTCGTACATGTGGCGCCTGGAGCTCGTCTTCGGCTTCATCGCCGTGGGGTTCCTCGGCGGCCTCCCCTACGCGCTCGTCGGCGGCGAGGGCTACCCGGCCGCCGACGTGTGGGCGCCCATCGCTGCGGCGGTGCTGGGCGCGGCGGCGCTCGTGATCGCCGCGAACTCCTGGCGTTCCGGCGAGCCGCTGACCGCCGCGGAGTCGCTCACCACGGGAGTTCTCTGAGCCGCCGCACCCAGGCCCACGGCCAGGGCCTCCGTCGGATCAGCGGCGCGCGAGACGCAGATCCTGCATCCCGAAGCGTCCGACAGGCAGCGCCGCCCGGATCAGCTCCTCGCTGAAGGGCGACGACGGGCGGATGCCGGCCGGCGGCTCCGGCGCGAACGGTGCCGCCTCGTTCACGCCCTCGGCGAGCATCCGAGCCTGAGCCTTGGCCACGAGAGGGGTGACCATCACCCACTCGGTCAGCTGCGCGAGAGCCTTGATCGCCCACACCGGAAGCGGCACATACAGCGGCCGCTCCCCCGCCACACCGGCGATGCGCCTCACCGCGGCGCCGAGTTCGAGCTCCTCCGCGCCCATCACGGCGACCGTCGGATCGGGGATCCGGCCGTCGAGGGCTGCGAGCAGCACGCCCACCGCATCCTGCACCGGGATCGGGCGCACCTTCTTCTCCGTGTAGCCGACGGTGCCGAACACGGGCCAGGTGCGCACGGCCTTCGTCACGTGATCGATCATGTGGTCGCCCGGGCCGTAGATCATGCCCGACTTCAGGATGGTGTGGTCCAGGCCCGAACCCCGGATCAGCTCCTCCGCAGCCCACTTCGTCTCGTGGTAGGCGGATCCGGTGTCGGGCCGGGCGCGCAGGAAGCTCAGCATCACGATCCGTTTCACGCCGGCCCGCTGTGCGGCCTCGATGACGGCGCGGGTGCCCTCGACGTGCACCCACCGGAACTTCTGCTCGCCGATCTCGCGGTTGATGCCGGCGCAGTGGGCCACGGCGTCGCAGCCCGCGAAGGCGGCGGTCAGGGCCTCGACGTCGTCGATCTCGACGCCCGTGCGGCGCGAGACGATCACGGTGTCGGCGGGGTCGAGGCGTTCGGCCAGATGACGACCCACGAATCCGGATCCCCCGGTGACGGCTACGCGCATGGCGACACTCCTTTGCTTATTAGCTATGTGGCTACACTGTAATGAGCTCATGTGCTAAATTGCAACCATGACAGATTCCGCCTCCGACATCTTCGCGGCACTCGCCCACCCGACGAGGCGGCAGATCCTGCAGGACCTGAAGGACGGCGAGCTTGCGGCCGGCGAGATCGCGTCGCGCTTCAACGCGACCGGCCCCACCATCTCCCGCCACCTCGGCGTGCTCCGCCAGGCGGGCCTCGTGAGCGAGCGCCGCGACGCGAACCGCATCCTCTACTCCCTCGTCGGCGAGCGCCTGGCCCTCTCGGTCGGCGACTTCCTCTCGACCGTCTGCCCCGAGCAGATCGTCCTCCGCGAGGTCCGCAAGCGCGCCCCGGGCCCCGCCGCGGAGGCCCGCGCCTAGCCCTTCCGCCGGCGCTTCAGCATCCGCCGACCGTGAGTGGCAGGGTGCCGACCGGGGCCTCCTCGGTCGGGGTCTGCCGGTAGCTCGCCGACCACTCGAGGTGCCAGGAGTCCGGGGCGATGTCGGCCGATCGAGACACGGGATACATCGCGGTGTTTCCACTGACGACGATGGTCGCGTTCCCTTGACCGTCCGCTCGGCCGAGCCCTCCGAAGGAGAAGCTCGTCGGCCTACCGGTCTGCCTGCCCGACACGAAGACGACCTCGCCCGGCTGGAGCCCCGAGAAGCTGACCGGCAGACCTGCCTCACCACTGACGAGCTGCTCCGGTTCGATGCAGGAGGGAGCCGTCACGGTCACCGACGCGATCGGGAGGAACTCGATCCCCAGCGGCTCGCTGAGCAGCAGCGGATCGGCGAAGCCCGGGACCGAATCGTCGAACGGCGGGCCGTCTCCCGCGTCCACCCGCACGTAGCTCCCGAGGAGATAGCCGCTCTCGCCGCTCTCGGTGAAGTTCTGCGGGAAGACGTCGGGCGTCCAGGTGAGTGAAGCAGCGCCGTTCGGGTCGGTCGCCACTGTGACAGGGCTGCTGAAGACGGAGAAGTAGGGCCGCGCCGCATCGGGGCCGGATTCGCCGCGATAGCGGGAATCGATCGAGAGCGCATACTCCGTGTTCGGGGCGAATCCCGAGAGGTTCGCCGTGACTCCGGCACCCCAGTCACCCGGACTGAAGACGGAGTCGCCGACGGTCAGTGTCGGTGTCACGGGAACCGGCGGTGCGGTCGTCGGAGCGGCGGTCGGTTCCGGAGTCGGCGACGAGGTCGTGGGCACGGGCACCACGGGCGCCCCGTCGCCGCTCCCCGAGCCGAGGAACCCGAGACTCAGGGCCACGGCGCCGCCCGCGGTTCCCAGCCCGAGCACGATGAGCACGGCCACGACGACCGCACCCCACCGGAATCGGCGCCTCGGCACGGAGACGGCCTGGGGCAGGACCGCGGGGTCCTCGGCGTTCTGGAGGACGTTCTGGCTGATCCGGCCGAGAAGTCGCTCGAATTCGTCGCCAGTGGGTGGCTCAGTTCTCATTGTCGATCACCGCCTTTCGGAGCTTGTCTCGGCTGCGGGAGACCCGCTGCCGCACGGCACCCACGCTGATGCCGGTCGCTTCCGCCGCCTCGGCATAGCTGCGTCCCTCGATGAGACAGAGTTCGCACACCCGCCGGTCTAGTGGAGACAGCCGCGCGATCTCGTCGGTGACCCAGCGCAGACGATCGCGGGCCTCGTGGTCGTCATCGAGGATGAGCACGTCGGCCGGGAGCTCATCGGCGGCGTGCCGCGCGCGGGCCCGGTTGAGGTTGAGGGCCGTGTTCCGGCACGTCACCAGCAGCCACGGGAGAAGGGAGCGGTCGAGCACCTCGATGCTGTCCGACTTCCTCCAACAGGTGAGGAAGGTGTCCTGCACCACCTCTTCGACGTCCTGCTGGTTCGCGACCAGCGCCCACGCGTACCGGGTGACAGCGGGCGAATGGCGCCGTAGCAAGCCGGCCAGTGCCCCTCTGTCCCCCGTCGCCGCGCCTCTCAGCAGCTCGGCGTCCGAACCATCATCGACGTCCACGCGCACCCCCTCACTATAGGAATGTCGCTCCTGGGGAAATGATCACGAATCCGCCCGGGAGCCGTGCTCCGCGATGCGGCTCGCTGGGCTAGGCGGTCTCGTCGGTCAGCCACCGGGGCAGGAGTTCAGCGAGGAAGTCGATCATCTGCGCCTCCGTCCGGCCGGCGGGGTCGGCGACCCAGTCGAGCAGCGCGCCGACGGCCCCGTGGGCGGTGAAGTCGGCCGCGGTGCGGTAGAACGCCTCGGAGGCGTTCGGCCGTTCCGCGCGGATCGTGTGCTGCAGGCTCGAGGCGAGATCGCTCGCGAAGCGCTCGCGCACGCGCTCCGCCGCCGGAGCGGCGAGGGCGTAGAGGAAGAACGGCCGCTCCTCGAGGGCGCCGCGCAGCAGGTCGGCGAGGCCGATGCGCACGATCTCGGACCGGCGGAGCGCAGATTCCGACCGCCTCTCGATGTCCTTCACCGTCAGCGCATCGAAGAGCTGGTCCACGGCGGCCACGGCGACGTCGCCCACGGTGGCGAAGTGCGTGTAGAAGGTGCTCCGCCCCACGTTGGCGCGGGTGCAGATCGCCGCGACCGAGACCGGCCGGTCCGACCGGAGCAGCTCGCGGCAGGCGGCGACGATGTCCCGTCGGGTGCGCGCCACCCGCGGGTCGGATGCCACGGCGAGCTGTCGCCGGCGTCCCTCCTGCCCCGAAGTCGTCATCCCCCCATCCTCGCGCATGCCTCACTTTGTAGACGAGTGTCTAGCAAATGGGGGTAACGTGAAGAGAGCGGCCAGACACCGATGTCCGCCGCGTTCGGTTAACAGAGAGGCCGGTCAGCCATGAAAGCATCAGTCGTCCGCGAGTTCGGCGGAGGGTTCCACACCGAAGACGTCACCCTGTCCGATCCGGTCGGTCGCGAGGTGCTCGTCGAGGTGAAGGCGTCGGGCCTCTGCCACAGCGACGAGCTCGCCCAGTCCACCAATCTCGGCTTCGACGTGCCGGTGGTCTTCGGCCACGAGGTCGCGGGAATCGTGACGGCCATCGGCGATCAGGTCAGGGACGTCGCGGTCGGCGACCATGTCGTCGGATGCCTCGTGCAGTACTGCGGCGCCTGCATCCAGTGCCTCACCGGCAGCGTCAATCTCTGCCTCCACCCCGAGGCCACGGTCCGTGAGAACCGGATCACCGACGGCGAAGGCCGTGAGGTCAACCAGGGCATGGGGCTCGGCGGCTTCGCCGAGTACGCGCTCATCCATGAGAACCAGCTCGCCAAGGTCCCGGATGCCATGCCGTTCCCGCAGGCCGCCCTGCTCGGCTGCGGTGTCGTCACCGGCGCCGGCGCCGTCATGAACACCGCCAAGGTGCAGCCCGGCCAGACCGTGGCCATCATCGGCACCGGCGGCGTGGGCACGAACGCCATCAGCGGCGCTGTCATCGCGGGCGCCAGCAGGATCATCGCGATCGACGTCGCCGACGACAAGCTCACGAACGCGCGTCACTTCGGGGCGACCGACACGGTCAACTCGCGTGAGGTCGACGCCGTCCAGGCCGTCAAGGACCTCACGGGCGGCCTCGGCGCCGACTTCGTGTTCGACTTCGTGGGAGCACCCGGCGTCACCCGATCCGGATTCGACATGCTCGCGCAGGGCGGCGGCCTCTACCTGATCGGCGTGCTCGACCCCACCAACAGCATCGAGCTCTCGTCGTTCGAGCTCCTCGGCGGCCGCAAGCGCGTGGAGGGCGTCTACATGGGCTGGCTCGACCAACCCGAAGCGCGACATCCCCATGATCGCGGAGCTCTACCTGCAGGGCCGCTACAAGCTCGACGAACTCGTCTCCAAGGAGATCTCGATCGACGAGATCCAGGCCGGCTACGCCTCCCTCCGCGACCCGAAGATCAACCGCGTGGTGATCACGAGCTTCTGACGCCCCCGGCCTGTGGAGATCATGCGTTCTCCACAGGTTAGAGGTGGAAGGCGGTCAGGAGAGCCCCAGCATCGTAGGGTGCCGCAATGGTTGCATCGGCGAAGTTCTGGGCGAGGGCGAAGCCTGCGCGGTCCCACGCTGCGGTCAGCGTCCTAGGCCTGACCGTCGGTTTCGGGGCGCGCAGCTTCCTTCCTCCGTTCGTCATCGACGACGAGTTGTGGCGGGAGATGCTGGCGGGCCCTCCGCTCGGCGGGGCATTCGCGGTGGTGGCCGCATCCATCGCCTTCTTCCCTGCGTTCCGTTCGACTCGCATCGCTCGAGAGAATGCGGCCCGGGAGCAGTGGTGGAAGCGGGCGGAGTGGGCACTTGCCCAAGCTGGTTCTGACAGTCGCAGCGGCCGGGAGGTGGCCAACGACGCTCTTGTGGCCCTGTCCGAAGAAGCGACTCGCATGGAGTTCAGGATGATCTTCCGCACTATCGAGAACCTGCAGAGCGCCGCAGGCCTGGACGCCGGCGTCGAGCGCGAGGAAAATGAACGGCGGAGGAGGTACGTGCCATGGGTCAAGTCAGTGAAGGGTGGGCGCAGGTGAGCAGCCTGCAGCGCCGCATCGCCGCCGGCCAGGCCGAACCGATCAGTGATCGAGAACGAGCTCAGCTCCAAGAGCTGCGCGAGGTCTACATCCGCCGTTTCGGCACCGAGCCCGACTCCCCTCAGAACCCCGAGCCCGCCTGAGTTTCCGCGAGGCTAGAGGTCGGGGCTAGCACTCCGACCGCGTCGAGGCCTCCGCTGTCGATCCCTTCCGACGAGGCGCATGCCGGTGCCACGCCGAAGAGGGCCAGACCGTGCTGCCACAGGTTCACATCCGGATGCGCAGGAGCCGTCTCTGCTCGGCTGGGCGGTGCGCTCGGGAGCCATGATCGTGGCCGGCGCTGCGGTGATCGTCGGGAGCGCGAGCCTCCTGGGCCAGGCTCAGCCCACGCAGCCCGGCCCGTCGGACGACGCCCGCGCGAGCTGCGCCGCCTTGCAGGATGAGGTCGGATCGCCGACGACGACGGCCGCCGCGGAGAAGGCGGTGACCGACGCGGCGAAGGCAGCCGGATTCGACGTGGAACGCGAGGACACGAGCTCCGAGAGCGTCGTCGAACTCCCGAGCGGTGACACCACGGTCACCGTCGACGTCGTGACCTGGACGGTGACGGACGGACCCGAGACCGTGGCCGCCTTCACCTGGACGACGAGCGGCTCGGTCCCCGGCCGCTTCACCGGCACCTGCGCCGAGTGACCGTGGGCCGCCCGTCCGCCCGCCGCGTGCGCCGGTCGGCGCTGCGTCCCGCGGCGCCGGGGCGTACGCTCCCCCGTGGGGGTGGACATGAACGACGGCAGGAGCCTGATCCAGCAGCGGATCGCGATCAGCAGACGACGCACGATCGGCTTGGTGATCGTGGTGGTCGCGGCACTGTTCCTCGGAGTCGAAGCGGTTCTGCTCCTCACGGGCCCGCCCGACGGCGCCTTCCGATGGTTCACCTCCGTGGTGATGGTGGGGTGGCTCGCGGTAGGCATCTCCCAGCTGGTCGTCGCGCGGCGCCGTCGGAAGAGCTTCGAAGCAGAGCACGGGCCCGATGCCGGGATGCAGCGGCCGGTAGGACGGTGACGGATCCGGATCCGGATCCGGCGACAGGGCCGCATGGGGAGCCCTCCCCATCGCCCCGCGTGCCGTGAGCTCGTAGTGTCGGGGCAGCGCACGAGCCGCCCGGTCGGGCCGGTGCGACGACGCGGAGGGGGCGAGCGGATGCGGGATCGGAGGTACGCGACGTCGGCCGGCGTGGTCGCGCTCGTCTGGCTCCTCGGCATCCTCCCGTCGGTGGTGGGCCTGTGGCTGCTCGGCATCACGAAGAGCGTCGCTCAGAGCGGGTTCGAGCACGAGGTCGGCTGGAGCATCCCGCAGGGCCTGCAGCCGGATGTGCTCCCCGGCACCCGCTTCAACCTCGTCGCGTCGTCGGTGACCTGGTGGGTGGGCATCGAGTCGTTCTGGGTCTGCCTCCTGGGTCTCCCGCTGGCCGCGATGCTGCTCTGGATCCTGTCATCGCGTCGTCGCCCGCCGCTAGGCTCGACCCGCCAACCACCACCGGGGGAATCACTCACATGACCATGAATCCGTACACGCCTGCCACCCCGCCTCCAGGCGGCCAGCCCCTCGTGCGCTTCGGCGACATCTCGTTCACGGATCAGTGGGTCATCACCCCGCAGGGCACGTTCCCCTCGCGAACACCCAGATCTACATCACGGATCAGACCCGCACCGAACGCTTCATCCCCACCTGGGCCATCGTGCTCGCCGTGATCGGTTTCTTCTTCTTCCTCCTCGGGCTCCTCTTCCTTCTCGTCAAGGAGACCCGGGTCACCGGATTCATGCAGATCACCGTCACGAACGGCACCTTCACCTACCAGACGGGCGAGCCGGCCGGCTACAACCCCGCGGCCCAGCTCTACGAGCTCCAGACCCGCGCCAACTACGCCCGCGGCCTCGTAGCCCGAGCCGTCACCCAGTAGCTCCGCCCGGGCGCCCCACCGCCGCGCGGTTCTTCACGAGGAAGATGGCCGCGAGGGCGAGCACGACGTAGGCGATGCTGAAGAGGCCCGCGATGCTGAGCAGGCCCGAGGAGCCGGCGGCGGCGGAGTGGGTGTCGATGCCGCCACTGGCGAGGATGGTCGTGGGATCGGTCGCGGCGTGCAGCAGGATCACCCAGACCAGGCGGCCCGTGACGCGCAGCGAGAGATACATCATCGCGCCGAAGCCGAAGGCGTAGACGACGGTGATCGCGACGGTCGCGACATCCTGCCCGCTCACGAGGTTGCCGGCATGGAGCAGCGCGAAGTAGAGCGACGAGAGCACGAAGACGAGCCGCTCGTGGTGGCCGCCGCCCCGGAGCATCCGGATGACGATCCCGCGGGTGGCGAGCTCCTCGGTGAGTCCGATGCAGAGGCCGAGGAAGAGGATCGCCAGCACCTGGGCCACCGACCACGCCGACCACTGGGTGGCCACGAGTCGTACGACGATCGGGATGAGCACCAGCACGACGGCGACCCACATCCACGCCCGCCCCTCGACCGGCTGCCGGGCGAAGAGCGGGCGGACCCAGCCGAGCGACCGCGCGAACAGCAGCAGGACGAGCCCCGCGAGAAGTATCGGCACCGCCACCCCGAAGAGCACGCTGAGCGGCGTGGAGAGGATGTCGTCGCGCACGACCAGGCCGGCGGCAAGAGTCGTGACGGCAAGTCCGATGAGCTGGTAGACGCCCCAGTAGACGGCGATGAAGAGCAGCGCCTTCCACCAGGTGCCCGCGTTCCAGAACCGGGCCCAGGCGGATCGGGGCTCCCGCTCCTGATCGACTTCGAGTCCGTGTTCCGTCATGACGCCCCCGTTCGTCGTCCCTCCCGTAGGACGTCGAAACCAGCCTAGGGGGGCGCGCTGCTTGCGCTGCGCTCCGCGAAGTCGTAGTCTCCTCGTTAGTAGACGTACTAGTTCGTCTACTAACACCGAAGAGAAAGATGCCGTGACCGATCTCACCGCGGCTCCCCCCGCCCAGGGCTACGCACTCCGCCGCCTCTACTTCATCCGCTTCGCGTTCGCCCTCGTCTGGGCGGGCGTGCTCATCGCGACCGCCGCCGCCCAGGGCCCGCTGCTCACCGTGCTCGTCGTGGTCTACCCCCTCGTCGACGCGGCTTCCGTCGCCTGGCAGCTCCGCTCCGAGGGCAAGGGCGCATCACCCCGGATCGCCGAGACCCTCAACATCGTGCTGAGCCTCGCCGCCGCGATCGGGCTCGGCATCCTCTCGACCATCTCCGTCGGAGCGGTCCTCGCCGGCTGGGGCGTCTGGGCGATCCTGTCCGGCATCACCCAGCTCGTCACGGCACTCCTGCGCCGCAGCGCCGGCGGCCAGATCCCCCTCGTCGTCAGCGGAGCGATCTCCGTGCTCGCCGGAGCCGCATTCCTGGCCTCGGGACTCCAGGGTGGTTCGAGCGCCATCGGGATCGGCGGCTACGCCGTCCTCGGTGGCATCTTCTTCCTCATCGCCGCCATCCGCCTCAGCGTGGTCCTGCGGAGGAACGCATGAACGCCGCGTCGGAACCCGACAGCGACTACGACTACGACTACGACCTGATCGTGATCGGCGCGGGCCCGGTGGGCGAGAACGTCGCCGACTACGCCGCCCGCAAGGGCGTCAGGGTCGCGATCGTGGAAGCAGAGCTCGTGGGCGGCGAATGCTCCTACTGGGCGTGCATGCCGTCGAAGGCGCTGCTGCGGAGCGGGCACGCCCTCCGCGCCGCCCAGCGTCTCGCCGGCTCCCGCGAAGCCGTCACGGGCGCCCTCGACCCGGCCGCCGTGCTGGCACGCCGCACCGAGTTCACGAGCAACTGGAACGACGACGGCCAGGTCGGCTGGCTCGACTCCGTCGGCGTCGCACTGATCCGCGGCCGGGGCCGGCTGGCCGGCCCTCGCCAGGTCGCCGTGGGCGACCGCATCCACACCGCGAAGGCCGTCGCCATCGCCACCGGCTCCGTGCCCGTCCTCCCCCCGATCCCCGGGCTCGCCGAGGCGGGCGCGTGGGGAACCCGGGAGGCGACCTCGGCCGATCACGTTCCGACGAGCCTCGCCGTCATCGGCGGCGGCGTCGCCGGCACCGAGCTGGCCTTCGCCTTCGCGTCGCTCGGCTCGCAGGTCACCCTGCTGTCGAGGGATCCGCTGCTCGCCCGCGAAGAGCCGTTCGTCGGCGAGCTGGTCGCGGCAGCCGCCACGGCCGAGGGCATCGACGTGCGCACCGGAGTGGGCTTCGACCGGGTCGACCGCGACGCCGACGGAACCGTCCGCATCGCGCTCGCCGACGGCACCGAGGTGACCGCCGCCGAGGTGCTCGTCTCCACCGGCCGCCGCCCGAGCACCGACGATCTGGGGCTGGACGCCGTGGGCATCCCGGCCGGCCGCGCCCTCGAGGTCGACGAGACCATGCTCGTCCGCGGCACCGACTGGCTCTACGGCGTCGGCGACGTGAACGGGCGCGCGCTGCTCACCCACCAGGGCAAGTACCAGGCGCGCGCCGCAGGCGAGGCCATCGCCGCCCGCCTCGCCGGTGATCCCGTCGACGACGGAGCGTGGGGACTGCACGCGGCGACCGCCGACCAGGCCGCGGTCCCCCGCGTCGTGTTCACGGATCCCGAGGTCGCCGCCGTCGGACTCACCGAGGCGCAGGCCCGCGAGCGCCGCCACGACATCCGCACGGTCGAGTACGACATCGGCTGGGTCGCCGGCGCCAAGCTGCACGCCGACGGCTACACCGGCCGGGCGAAGCTCGTCGTCGACGAGGAGCGTGGAGTCATCGTCGGCGCCACCTTCGTGGGCCAGGACGTCGCCGAGCTGCTGCACTCGGCCACGATCGCCATCGTCGGGGAGGTTCCCCTCGAGCGACTCTGGCACGCCGTGCCCGCCTACCCCACCATCAGCGAGATCTGGCTGCGCCTGCTCGAGACGTACGGCAGGCCCTGACCGCAGCGTCACCCCACCATCCCACCCACAGAACACGAACAAGGAGACACCATGACCACCACGATCGAGATCATCATCGACAACCTCGACGACACCGAGGCGTTCGAGCAGGCGCTGCCCGACCTGCTCGAGAAGGCGCGCGCCCTGCCCGGCCTCCGCGGCCTCGAGTCCGGCCGCGTCTGGCCCAAGGACGACGGCACCCCCACCCCCGCCTACCGC
Source organism: Herbiconiux sp. (assembly GCF_023264895.1). GTDB lineage: Bacteria > Actinomycetota > Actinomycetes > Actinomycetales > Microbacteriaceae > Herbiconiux. Next base: position 42,739 of record NZ_JAHFUY010000021.1, read on the forward strand.
ACCCTCGCCCTCTCCTTCGACGGCTACACCGAAGCCTCCGCGGCCGCCGCGTCGCCCGAGGGGCAGGCCTTCTTCGGCACGGTCGTCGGTGCCACCGGCGGCAGGATCACCGGACTCTTCCTCGACGTCGAGTCGGTGTGAGCGACTGACAGCACCCACGAGCGCCGTGCTCCGGATCCTCGATCCGTGGCACGGCGTTCCGGTGGGCATAGCCTTGACGGTGAGCACGCCGTCACCCGAGCGGCGAGAGAGGCCGGACGTGACCGAGACCGCCACCGCCGCACCCGTCGGCCGGGGCCATGAGGGGGCCGCCCGCAAGCGCATCCTCGATGCCGCCGCCGACCTGTTCTACTCCCACGGCATCCGCGGCACCAGCGCCGACCGGATCATCGAGGCGGCCGGCATCACGAAGGTCACCTTCTACCGCCACTTCCGCACCAAGACCGACCTCGCGGTGGCCTACCTCGAGCAGCAGGCCGCGGCCGAGCGCGGTGCCTTCGACGCCGCCCGCGCCGACGTCGACCCCGCGGGTGCGCTGCAGAACATCGCCCGCCTGATCGGCACCATGAGCTGTCTGCCCGGTTTCCGAGGCTGCGCCTTCATCAACGCTGCCGCCGAGACCCCCGACGCAGATGATCCCGTGCGAGTGGTCGTCGATGCGCATCGCACCTGGACCCGCGACATGTTCGCCGGCATCGCCGCCGCGGCGCAGGTGCCCGACCCCGACAAGACCGCCCGCCAGCTCCTGATGCTCCGCGACGGCGCCATGGTGGGCGGCTACCTCGGCGAGCCCGACGAGATCAGCGACACCCTCCAGGCCGCCTACCTCGACGCCCTCGCCGCCGCCCGCTCCTGAGGCTCAGACCCCGAGTCGCGGCAGCGCTCGGCGGCCGCAGCGCCTCGATGACGCCGGTGTGGCAGTGCCGGTCGTGCCGGGTTTGACCCTCCCCCTAGGGGAGAGGGGATGCTGGACTCATGTTGGGAATCGGTGAGTTCGCGGGATTGACGGGGCTGAGCGTGAAGGCGCTCCGCCACTACGACGAGAAGGGCGTGCTGGTGCCGGCCGACGTCGACGACCGGTCGGCGTATCGCCGCTACGCGGAGGGCCAGGTGCGCGCGGGCGTCGTGATCCGTGCGCTCCGGGATGCCGGCGTGCCACTGCCCGCGGTGTCGTCGGCGGTCTTGGGCGGCGAGACGGGCGAGGCCCGCGAGGCCCTCGAGAGCCACCGCCGTCGCATCCTGGAGCAGCGCGACCGCGAGGACCAGGCCTTCCGCGCGGCCGAAGGCGTGCTGCGCGGCCTGGCGGTGCCCGTGGACGTGAGGGAGCGCTCCATGCCGGCCCAGCACTTCGTCGGTCAGGTCATCACCGTCCCGGTGGACGACGCCGACGAGCTGTCGGACGACGACGCCAACCAGGTGTTCGGCGCCCTGTTCGCGACGCTCCACGCATCCGGTCTCGGGCCTTCCGGCCCGTTCTGGACGACGCTGCGGGCGGGCGAGCTCGGAACCGCCGAGCTCGTCTGCTGCTGGCCGACATCCTCCCCCGTGCCCGAGAGCGTCTGCGGCCCCGACAGCTTCGCCGGGCTGCTCCCGCCCCGCACCGAACTGGTGGCCACCTGGAGGCCGCTCGAGGGCGAGGAACTCCCGGAGGGCACCCTCCACCCCGCCATCGTCGCCCTCTTCGACTCCCTCGCCGATCGTGCGCTCGGCACGATCGGCGGCGAGTCCCGGGGTTGGATCGACGGCGTGACCGAGGTGCGGCAGACCGTCCTCGGCGAGAGCGAAGCCGACTACGCGGTCGAGGTCTCGCTCACGGTCTCCCGCTGATCTTCCGCTTGATCGCTCCGCTTCGGCAGCGAGCTGCACGCCCGAGCCGCCGACCTGATCGCGGGTTGCTAGCGCTGCGGTATCCAGATTATTATTTTATGCAAAAGAGTGCGCATAAGTGCAAGGAGCAGCATGGCCAACCCGTTCACGCCGGGATTCGGGACGCCACCGACAGTGCTCTACGGCCGCGAGACCGAAATGGATCTCATCGACCGCACGTCCTTCACACTTGGCGCCAAGCACCCTGCCCATAGTCGTGCGACGATCATCACAGGTAACCGAGGCATCGGCAAGACGACCCTGCTCACGGCCACCGTGCGCCGCGCTCAGGGTATGGGTATCCCCGTGCTGCGCGTAGGTGCCAAGCGTGGATTCCTGGACGACGTCCACTACGCAGTGGATTGGCTCGTCGATGAGCTCGGTCGCAAGCCCAATCTCTCACTCGCAGAGATCAACGTCGGTCTCACCGCGTTCGGTGTCGGCATCCCGGGTGCGAAGCTGACACGGAAGAAACGCGCCGCGGATGCTCACAAGCGTCCGTTCGGTGCCTCGATGCGAGTGCTCATCGATCTGCTGGTGAAGCGGAAGATGTCCGGTCTCCTCATCGTCATCGATGAGATGAACTTCAAACACGCCCGAGACACCACTCTCGAGCACATCGTCTCCTTCTCAAGCGCCTACCAGTCCCTGATCGAGGACGATCTGCCGGTCGCCGTGGTCATCTCCGGGCTGCCCATCCCCATCGAGCGTGCTCGCCGGAACCAGCACATCTCTTTCCTGACGCGGGCCGAGGAGATCCGACTCGACGAGTTCACCTACCAGGAGAGCCAATCGGTCATCCGCGCCATCGCCCTCGCGTCCGATCTGCTGATCACCGACAGCGCGGTCGAGAAGATGGCAGCACTCAGCCGAGGCAACACCTACATGATCCAGGAGATCGGGTACCTGGCTTACGAACGCTCGGGCGGCGATTTGATCGACGTCGAGCACGTCCTGGCTGTCCGCGACGCCTTCCTCGAGAAGGTCATCGGATCTGTCGCGGGAGTCGCCTACGAGGAACTGTCTGCAAAGCAGAAGCTGATCATCCGGACCATCGCTGAGCATCCCGAGATCACCCCGAAGGAGATGGCCCGCGTGCTCGGCACCGCTGAGACGAGCCTGCCCGGCTACCGGAGAGATCTGGTGGATGCCGGCATCCTGGTGGCCGACCCCGTCGTGCGGGGTCGCTTCATCATCGCGTTCCCGTACATGAAGGAGTACGCACTCCGACTGAAGAACGAGGGTGCAGATAGCGCGACGTACGACCGGGTCACCGGATTCCCGGACGTCTGAGGAACTGTGGTATTGATCAGCGGCCGCCGGCGTCCTCCTCCTTCATGCGCGCACGGATGCCGCCGTCGACAGTGGTGCCGGCGGCGACGGGCTCGAAGATCGAGCCGTCGGTCGCAGGGAGCTCATCACCCTTCTTCGATTCGCCGTCGGCGGTCTTGGCCGAGAGCCGCTCGGTGAGGTCCGGGAAGAGGTGGTGGGACAGGTTCGCCGTGCGGGCCTTGGCGCCGACGGGCTGCTCCTCCTTCGGATCCGTGCAGGCGGCGACGATCGCGTCGACGACGATCTGAGGGTCGTCCATCGCGGCCATCCGGGCGGTGTGCCCGCTGTAGTTGGCGGCGTGGGTCCACCACGGCGTGTCGACGGCCCACGGCATGATCGTCCCGACCTTGATCCGATCCTGGTCACCCACGAGCCGCAGCTCCTCGTTCAAGGAGCGGCTGAGACTGAGCACACCGGCCTTCGTGGCCGCATACGAGGACTGATAGGCCAGCGGCACCTCGCTGTCGATCGAGCCCACGTTCACGAGCACCCCGGACCCCTGCGAGCGGAACTGCCTGATGGCGACGTGGGCACCGTAGATGAGGCCCTTGAGGTTGACGTCCACGAGGCGGGCATGCGCGTCGAGGGGGATGTCCCAGAACATGCCGATCGCGCCGATCCCCACGTTGTTGACCCACACGTCGATCCGCCCGAACCGCTCGAGCGCGCTCGCGGCCAGCGCGGTGACGGCATCCGGATCGCTGACATCGGTCGGCACCGCGAGCGCCGTCCCGCCGTCGGCCGCGATCTCCGCGACCACCTCATCGAGCACTGGACCGCGGCGGGCCGCGACGACCACCTGCGCGCCCCGTCGCGCCAGCTCGACGGCGCCACCGCGCCCGAAGCCGCTCGAGGCGCCCGCGATCACGATCGTCTTCCCGGCTACATCGTCTGTTCTGCTCATCACTCGCCCTCTCGTCGTTCGCCTCACCGTACGACCGATGCGCGCAACCGGCCATCGCCCCTAGGCCGGGCGGTTGCCCGTGTGGGCCGTGGGGTGTACGTGACACCTGTCACCCGCTTCGGTGACACCGTGTCACTTCACGCCCGAGGCCCGGCAACGTGGACTGGATGCATGACAACCGACACCGCAACCGCCGCACGCCCAGGGGCTGTCCCCCTCTGGCGACGCCCCTTCCGGATCGTGCGCGAGAACGGACGCGCCTACCTCGTCCTGAACCTCGCGGCCTACGGTCTCACGCTCGGGGGGCTGGGGGTCGGGCTCCTCTTCCCCGAGCTCCAGGCGGCCCGCTCCACGGCGCTCGAAGACGACGGCACGGGCGAGCTCGTCCGCGACCTCGTGAACACCCCACCGCTCTTCGCCCTCATGATCCTCGCCGTGAACGTCCTCCGGCTGAGTCTCGCGACCATCGTGCTGCCCTCCCTCATCGTGCCGTTCTCGGGGTTGGCGCTCTTCGCCTACTGGGCCGTCGAGACCGGCATCACGCTCGCGCCGACGACCGCAGCGGGAGGGGTCGCCCTCATCCCGCACTCCCTCACGATCCTCATCGAGCTCCAGGCCTACGTGCTCCTCCTGCTGGGCGTCTACCTGCTCGGCCGCAACTGGCTGCTCCCCCACCGCGTAGGGGCCGCCAACCGCCGCCAGGGGTACGCACGAGGGCTCCGCAGCCTCGGCCTGCTGGCGCTGCCGGCGGTCGCGCTCCTCATCGTCGGCGCCGTGTGGGAGGCGTACTCGCTGCGCTACCTCGTCCATCCACTGAGCCAGCTGCTCCTCTGATCAGAGGCCTTTGCGATGCTGCTTCTGCGCGTAGAGGGCGCTGTCGGCGCGGTCGCGGATGGTGTGCGCCGTGTCATCGGGGGTGCCCGTGGCCAGCCCGTACGACCAGTGCTCGTGGACGTCTTCCCGGATGCCCTCGAGCAGCTCCGCCGCCTGCGACGACTCCATGGCCGGGAGCACGAGCAGGAACTCGTCACCCCCGATGCGCACCACCGAGCCGAGCGGCCGCACGTGGGCCCGCAGTGATGCCGCGAACTCCACCAGCAGCTGGTCCCCCGCTGAGTGGCCCCGCTCGTCGTTGATCCTCTTGAAGTCGTCGAGGTCGAGGATGGCGATCGTCACGGGCGCACCGGTCCGGGCGGCCCGCCCCAGCTCCACATCGATGCGCTCGTCGAGCCCCGCGCGGTTGAGCACTCCCGTGAGCGGGTCGGTGCTGATCTCACGGTCGAGCCGCACGCGCAGGAACGACGCCGCCTCGAGGCAGAACACCGACGCCAGCATCAGGTTGAGCCACACGATGCCGATCTGGTCCTGCGTATTCACGACGAGTGCGGCTCCGGATGCGGCGAACGCGACGCCGGTGATGACCCGCGCCGGCAGCCGACGGAACGACCACCCGAGATAGCAGGCCACCATGGGCCACAGCACGAGGTTGTTGACGGTGCCGATCGGCGCGGTGGACACGGCGACCTGCAGCGTCGTGACCGCGAAGAACACGCACGCGCCCGCGAACCCCACCACGCGAACAGACCGATCCCCCAGCACCAGCGGAACCGCCGCGACGACGACGGTCACCACCACCCACACCCACGTCCACGCACTCCCGAGCCCGCCACCCGAGGGCGACGTCAGCGCATCGATGAGCCCGCTCCCCACGATGACGGCCCCCAGCGCCGACGTGACCCACCCGAACGGCGTCACCTTCCGCCCCACCGACACCGCTCTGATCTTCTCCATGCGCTCCCCCGCCCCACAGAATAGAGCAGCCGACGCGCCCCTGATCGCACCTCGACCGCCCGCCGGTGCTGGTCAGCCCCGGCGACTCCGCGCCGGCGCGCTCAGCTGCTCCTCCAGCGGCATCCGACCTACCGAGAACCCCGTCGCCCGGTGCACCCCACCACGACCGGCCCAGGTCGAGAACTGGTCCCTCACCCAAGCCCAAGAAGGGCGGCGGTCTCCGAGGCCGCTTACCGAGCCGATGGCACCAGTTCGAACGACAGCCCGGGATTCCCGGTCAGGCCGTCCGCGTCGACGGCCACGGTGATCGGCGACGCGAGAAGAGCCACATCTCCCAAGGGATTCGCCGGAGTGCTGTATTCGGCCACTGCGATCGCGAACAGCGCGGGTCCCCAGTCGTCCCTTTTCCTCCATGGGAAACTCCGGCACGTCGTTGGTCACGGCGATGGTGCCGAAGGCGTAACCTGCGAATTGCGAGCGTAGGTCGAGGGTCACGTTGCCTTCAGCGCCCGCTACGACGTCGTCAGGTGAGAGGCAACTGGCCGTTGATGGGTTGGCTGGTGGTTCACGCGATGCCGGCGACAACGAAAGTTCTGATAGAGGTTGGGTTGAGGAGGTAAGCAGATGAGTGAGTACACCGATGTGAATGGCGCGCCTTTCACCGATGACGACATCGAGCAGTGGGCAGCAGCGACGGAGTCCGAGGAGGGTTACACCGGGAAGCACCTTGGCTCTTCCATACCTGGTCGTCCTGTCAGCGTGGGTGCTCAGGCGCGTCCGTTCACGCTGCGTCTTGACGCAGCGAGGCGGGCAAAGCTGGATGTGGCGGCGCAGGAGCGTCACACCACACCATCCCAGCTCATGCGCGAGCTCATCGACGCCCTCTGACCCGCCCGCGATCTGCACCAGACCAGTCTTCTGGGTGTGGGTGGTCAGTGCGGCATGTCGCGGCTCCGCTCAGAGAGGCATGCCCGAACGGCATCCTTCTGATCCCCCCGCGTGGTTCACCCCACGGTCTCACCCCGCCACGGTCTCCCGGCTCGAACCGATGCCCGCACGCGATCCCCGCACAACTCCGAACAGCCCCATGACGATTAGAGCCGCGCCCCCGATCGGCACCCAGGGAGCCACACCGGAACCCGTGGCGGCGAGGGTGGCGCCACCAGCGGAGCCGGCGGGCCCGCCAGGCCCACCCGAACCCGACCCCACGGGAGGAGCGCCGGACCCGATGTCCGGCGACTCACTCCCGCCGCCCGACGGCGCCCACGCCGCATACACCGTGATCGTCTTCGGACCACCGCCCCCGAGGTCGACGTCCTCGGTCAGCCGAGTGCCCCCATCGGCCTGGGTGTACCAGCCCACGTAGTCGTAGCCCGCACGCACCGGGACAGGGAACGAGACATCCCCGGCGTCGGTGATGGTGCGCGCGAAGATGGGCCCGGTCTCGGCGACCGGCGCAGTGCCGCCGTTGCCATCCCACGTGATCGTCGTGTTGTTGTCGGAGACCCGCTCGGGGCGGTGGACCCTTCCTCCGTTGATGTTCCGGATCGTGCCGTGGTTGGCCATCGTGCCCTCCACCGCGATCTCGCCGCCGTCGTTGACCACGGTCACGCCCTCGGGAACCGTGACCGAGTTGCCGCTCGCGATGTACAGCTCACTCGTGCCGAGCGTGAGCTCCGACCCCGCCGCACTCAGATCGATCGCCACACCACTTGCCGATGACGGAGACAGCACCGAACGGCCGGTGACCGCCAGCCGCACAGGAACCCCCTCCCCATCGCCCCGGCTGCCGGCGCTGATGCCGGCTCCGAGGGGGCCGCCGATTGCCTCGACGATGCTGTTGGTGATGGTGATCGGCGGCATCGGGCCCCTGGCACCACCACCGCCCCCGATGCCGGCTCCACTGCCGCTTCCGGTCGCCGTCACATCGGCGTCGTTGATCCTGATCGTTCCGATCGTGGAGTCGGGCCCGCCACCGATGCCCGCCGTGCCGATGCCCTGCCCACCCGTCGCCTCCACGGTGCTGTGGCCCGTGATCGTGATGGCTCCCTGCCAGACGCTGTCGAACGCGCCACCGATGCCCGCAGCACTCTTCGACGTCGCCGTGACATGACTGCCGAAGTTGAAGTTGCCCACGGTGTTGTAGGTGATCGTGATGTCTCCGCCGGGGCCGCCGTCGATGGCGGATCCGATCGCCGCCGAAGCACTCGAGGTCGCGTCGACCTTCGCTCCGGCGATCACGATGCTGCCGAACCCGGAAGCCTGGCCCGGATGACCGAGCGCAGAAGCCCCGATTCCCGCACCGCCACTCGCCTCGACGATGAGGTGTCCGGTGTGATCGATGTCCGAGTCGGTGACCGTCAGCGTGCTGCCCGGCGGAACATCGATGCCCGCGAACCGATCTGTGCGAGTCAGCTTCACCGTGTGCCCGTTGAGGTCGAGCGTGACCGCAGTGGAATCGCGCACCGCGACGGCGGGATCGGACGCAGTGCCCGTGAGGTCCTGATTCAGCACGATCACCGCGCCGGGAGCGGCGTTCGCGAACGCGGCCGCCAGCGAAGCGACGGTCGGATACCCCTCGAGCGGAGCCTCGACGGCAGGCGCAGCCGCCGAAGCACCCGTTTCGGCATGCGCCCCAAGAGGCACACTCACCAGAACACTGAAGAGTGCTGCGGCGCCCACCACCGCAGCACCTCTCGAAACAGACAGCTTCATGTCGCACCTCATCGGACTCGGGTTGAAACGTCGACGCACGCCCGCCAACACTCATCCGAGCCCGCGCGACGTTGCACGCTTCATGTTCCCCGCCCGGCCGCCCCCGAACAATGGACCTGAGTCGCCTGCCCCGGACCTCCCCGGGTTGCTCGTCTGGCAGTGGGGTGTGCATGATCCGTTCGAGTCATAGTCCCCTCGCCCGCTCCGCGGTCTCCCGCCAGACCCGATGCCTATGACTCGAACGGATCATGCACACCCCACGGCCGCTCCTGTCCGAGCCGCTTCAACCACGATCTACGGATGCGCGGTAAGCCTGATCGACGTCGTGAAACCGACCGCGGCGATGTCGCTGGGCGCTGCGACCGTCCACGTGAAGCCGCCTCGAACGCTCTTCCAGAAGCACCACCTTCCCCGCACGAACCCCTCCCCCGAAACGGCCGAACCGTCGACGACGACGGTCACCTCATCAAGACCGATCGATGCGATCTCCCGTGAAAGGCGATCACGCGCCACCCGATCGGAGCCGGCAATCTCCCACTCCGGATCGAACGCCACCAGAAAGCTCGGGGCATGCAGCTTCAACGGATCGTCAGACCCGCCGTCGCCGATGATCGCGCGCGTCGCGACGCCGGCCGGGCGGTCGGCTCCGGCACTGGATGCGACGACATGGTTGACCTCCACCGACGACACCGCGCCCCCATGCGACCAGATCGAGTACCCGACGATCATCGTGTCCTCATGAAGCGACCGAAGAACCGGCCCCGGGAACTCCCCGACCCGGTCGGCGTTGAGTGGATTCTTCGCCATCTCCTCCCACCGCTTGAGCAGGTTCACCGGTAGGACCACGAGTCTGCAGGCTGGCCGCTCTTGCACGAACCCAGGAGAAGAAGTTGTCGTTTCATGATGACCCTCCTTGGTCACCACCAGCTTGTGCCCCAAGTGGGGGGCGCAGAAGCTGTTGCTTTACCCAAATGGATTGTAGAATGTTCCTCATTTTCGACAGGCGCTTGGGTCACTTCGCGCCGAGAATTGAGCGCACAGGGCATGCGTGCCTTTCAAGTCGCCAATGATTCAACGAGGGTGCCGAGCAAGTCGCGACCTCCAACGAGCACGACAAGCTAGATCCCCTTCGCCTTCATCGCGGCAAGCGTCCCAACAGGCACGCAGTCAGCTCGAGACTGAACCCACGACTCCGGCTGCCGCGATGTTGCGCGGCACAGCGAGCGTCCATGCGTAGCCGTCCCCGGTGCGGGTAGAGCTTTCGCTAGGCTGGCGGCAAGCTCTGGGGGGGAGACCATAGGTGCGCATTCGGTCATTGGACGGACTCCGCGGTGTTGCGGCAGTCGCCGTAGTGATCGGGCACCTCCGACTCATCGTGGTCGACAACTACGAGAGCCCACTCTTCACAGCGCCGGTCTTCAGCCAGGTCAACCGCGAACTCGGAATGATCGGCGGCCATGCCGTCTGGCTGTTCTTCGTGCTGTCGGGGCTCGTCCTCACCCGCTTCGCCTCCCATCCGAAGTTCGACTACGGGAGCTATGTGCTCTCGCGCCTCGCGCGCCTCTACATTCCGGTCTGGGCCGCCGTCGCCCTGAGTTCCGTCTCGATCCTTCTCATTCCTCGCGCCGCGAACGGGTTCGGAAACTGGATCGACGGACACCCAGACACGCTCAGCATCAACGCGGTGATCGAGGACCTCACACTCCTGACAGGGGTCAGCGGCCATCTCTCGCCCCTGTGGACACTGCAGTGGGAAGTGCTGTTCTCGCTCCTGCTCGTCTTCTACATCGCCGTCCTGCGACGGCTCCCGCCGCTGGTCGGAATTGCTGCCTCGATCGTGCTCATCGCGATCGGGTCCACGAGCGAGAACGCCTTTCTCCGCTACATGCCCATGTTCGCGATCGGAGTCTGCCTGGCCTTCGCATGGGACCGCATGCGAGTGATCGCGGAGCGATGGGGTTTGAGGAGGCGCGTGCTGGTCCCCCACCTAGTGGCAGTGGCCGGCGTGGTGCTCGCACTGGCCCTCAACTCTTTGCCATGGCTGCTCGAGGACCTTCACCTGCCCGCAGCCATCATGCCTTCCCTGGGAATGACCGGATCCATGCTCGGCATCGCTCTGCTCATCGTCCTGGTCGGGTTCAACCGGCCCCTCATCCGAGTCTTCGAATCCCGCCTTGCACAGTGGCTAGGCGTGATCTCCTTCAGCATCTATCTCGTTCACGAGCCTGTACTGATCGCCGCCATGAGAGTCGGCGGCGTCTCCGCTGTCTCGATCGGCATCGGCCTCGCCTTGACGTTCGTGGTGGCCGCTGTGTTCGCGCGTTTCGTTGAAGGCCCCGCGCACCGATACTCGCAGAACCTGAGACGCAAGACTGCAGCACAGGTTTCCGCCTGACTACTCCCCCTCCCTGCCACCGGGCAGGTCCTAGCGAGCAGTCAGCAGCATCGGATCGACGGGGCTGTCGGGGACGTCGCCATCACGGAGCGCCCCGACCACAAGCGCTTTGAGCGCCTCCCGCCCCTTCGGCGTCGTACCCTTCCGACCCGTGGGGTAGAAGGCCATCGGCAGAGCTATCACTTCAGCCCCCTGCCGTACGTCAGCCGTCAGTACCGTATAAGGCTGGAGAAGGTTCAGAGGACGGAACTCGAAATCCTCGATCTCCGAGCCCGCAATCGTCGCGACGCGCCGAGGCGTTCTCTCCAGCACCCACAACTCCATCACGCCTTGACGAATGAGCCAGGCGATTCCCCGCACGTCGCCAGTGGCCTCACCCGTCAGCTCTTCTATGGCACGACCTAAGCTCGGCAAGGCCATCCCGCCGACGCTGAGATAGCTGGGATGCTGCTCGTCCAACGCGAAGAGACGCTGGTTGAGCTGCTCGACGAGTTCCCGATCGGCCTTGCGCCCGCGAGCCATGGCCCGTGGCACAGTCCACGCGCTCAAGCACAGGATCAATCCACAACCGAGCACCGCGACGGTAACCCAGATCGTGAGTAGGTCGTACCGAACCGCCACACCATACCCCAGCCCGACAAGTAACCCCGCTCCAAGGACGGCAGCCGCGAGTGCACCCCAAGCCCTCTGCCGGCTCATGCCACCACCCCCACACCTACTATCTCAGCTCCTAACAGCCAGCCGGCGTCACGCACGAAGGTGACACCCCATCAGGGCTGGGCCGTGAACCGCAGCACGTCCCCGGGATAGATCTGCCCCCAGTTGAGAATGTTCTGCCCTTCGAACTCCCCCGAGTCATGGAAGATCTGACGGGCTTCCGTTCCGAGCCGCAGCCCGATCTCGTCCCCCCGATCCCCCTCGGCCACCACGTACTTCACGATCGCCCCACCTTCATCGACCACGACCTCCCCAGCGGCATGCTCCCGCACACCGGAGTCGACGAGCGGAGGCCGATACACCGGCCCAGCCGCCGCCCCCTGCTCCCGGAACAGCACATACTCCCCCGGATGCAGCTCCCCGTCGTTGTAGTCGTGCCGCACCCCGTTCGCCTTCGTGAGCTCGGTCACATCCACCCCGAACCGCTCAGCAATAGCCACGAGCTTGTCCCCCTTGGCCACGAGGTAGGCCTCCACCCTCTCCTGGTCCCCCAACACGGCCTCGCCGCCTGCTCCCTCCCGGGCCCCACCGTCAACAGGCTCGAAGCCCGCCGCCGCCGACGGGGTGGCGAGAGGACCAGCGGATGCGCTGTCCGTCGCAACGACGTCGCCCGCACCGCCTGCCGCAACCTCGCCTACGCACCCCGACAAGAGACTGCAGCAGACGGCTGCCGCGAACCCCCAGGCGACTGAGCGCTCCCATGACTTCATGCGCTCGCCTCCCGTCGAAACTCCGCTTCCAGACTCCTCACGGCCACAGGCCAACGCATCCCGAGCTTCGACCTATTCCGAGGCTGCCCATCCGGCTCAAGTCTTGCCACGAGCTCGAACCCGACGTCCCTCCAGTCCTCGTCGCGACTGGAGGCCTTTCCCGCCGAGAATGCGAGCCCCAAACCGCTGCGAATGTCGGCCCCTCCGAGCCGCTCTATCACTGCCGCCTCAGGAACGAAGTCATCGAACCACTCGAGTCGGTCGAAGACCGCATCCCTGCCGTATCGAGACTCGGATATCCCCACCACCTTGGCGAGGGCGACTTTGCCCGAGGACGACGTGTAGGCGAGTACGGATCCGATCTCGAGGTCGGTCTCGGATCTCCATGGCGCTCGTACCGCGCTGCGAGCCTTCTGAGGCCCGACCAGCTGCCCTCGTAGCTTCGCCAGCACGTCCCGACGTTTCTTCTGATCCTTCACGCTTGCTTCACTCCACCTTCGCGCATCGGAACCGGAATCGATGATCCGGATGGCGCGATCCCTGACCTCGTCATCGAGGCGGCCATAGCGAAACTGCGCGGCCGCGAGTGCAATCCACAAGACGTCCAGCTCATCCTCATCGAGGCCAGCGAACTCCGCGACAGTCCGTCTAGCCGCCTCGACGTCCTCGACCTTCTCCTCGAGAAGCGCCCTGTAGACCGACCGCACATCCTCAGCGACATCGTCCGAGAACACCGCGGTTCCCTAAGCTCCCATTTCGATCTCACTCACTCACATCGGCAGAAGGCGGGCCATCCCCACACCACGGCGCGAGAGAGAGATGACCTTCGGACCCTTTGCGTAGCATCTTAACTTCCAACCGCCTTGCTCAGAAGGATGAACCATGGATGAGGACGACCTACGGCTGCATGACGCCCAACTGAGAAGTTTGTCGCTGGACTGGAAGCGCGGCGAAGTACGCATCGCGATAAGCGCCTGGAACCAGATCGCAATTCAGATCACCGCTCACGGCGCCGTCTTCATCGAGGCCCCACGTCACGAGCCATGGGGTCGGAGCGATCACATCCTGTGCGCGAGCTTCACCGGAGATGAAGATCCTTTCGGCCTGGACATCACAATGCAGAGCGGAGATGTGATCCGGCTCGGAGCAGACGATTTCAGTATCACGTGCACGCGGATCTCGAATCGCCCCCTAAGCGCCGACCCGCGAGACATCCCTATTGGGACAGACGGTGGTTGACTTCCGGACGCCACCGCGTCGAAGGACGAAGCCCTAACCTCTAACCCAAAATCGAACTGGCTAGCCATAACAGCGAACGCGACGCGATCGAGTGCACTTGAATCACTCACAGAAAGGCCGCCCATGTCGCGCACACCCCGCTCCCTGGCCACCGCTCACTGCCGCTACTGCGGCGTCCGCATGCGACAAGCCGCGTTCGTCACCCCGCCGGGCGCCTGTTCCGAAGACTGCGCCGACGAGTTATGGAGCGCAGGAGACGTGCAGTCCGTTGGTCCTTGCGCCAGCTCGCAACCAACGCGATCAACCCGGGCACGACGCTCTTCGATGTGAAGTCAGGACCGACAGGCATCGGCGCAGCTCCCTCTTACGGGTGACTCATTGGGTGAAATCAAGCCAGCGCGACGTAGCCGCCTCGCGCACCTGCTTACGGTGTAGTCACGCCTTTCAAGTCATCTCCCCGCCTGTTGGTCCCCGCCCTCAGCGTCGCGGCGACGGTGACAGCATTTCTCGCCGTGATCACAGTTCTCCGCATGTAGCTACTCCTCCGTTAAACGCCAAGGCCCCCGCCTGTCGGCGAGGGCCCGGAACGTCGGGTGATGTTGGGAGGGTATTTAGGCGGAAGCCTTCTGGCGACGGACGACGGTCAGAACGACGACGAACGCTGCGCCCAGGGCGAGGAGTCCGCCACCAGCCCAGAGGCCGAGAGCCGGGTCCATAGCACCCGTGTTGGGCAGGCCACCGGTGGCACCGGTTCCGCCACCGGTCGAGGTGACCGTGATAGTCGAGTTGGCGATAGCAGCCGACGAGGTGCCGGTAGCGGAGAGGGTGTAGCTGCCCGAAGCGTTCGACGGAAGCGTGACGGTCACCGAAGCGGCACCGGCTGCGTCAGCCTGCTTGATGATTGCGGCGGAGGTCTCCACAGCAGCGACAACCGAAGCGAGGGTAGCGCCCGAAGCGTTCTCACCGGTCAGCGTGAAGGAGACACCCTCGTTGGGAGCGAAGCCCGTGAATGCAACCGTGACGGTTCCACCGGGGCCGACGGTCGAGCCGGGAGGCGGTGTAACGACATAAGCCTGGGCCGCTGCCGGAACGGCAAAGACGGCCAGAACAGCGAGCACAACGCCCGCGAGAGCCTTTTTGATCATGTTTAGAGTTCCCCACCCTTGATTTGTTTTTCGAAGAGGTTCATCGCATGCAAACCGCGACATGCGAGTGACAGTCGCTGTCGGTGACGCAGATGAATCCTTAGCAATACTAGCCGAACTCACAGCCTGCGAAACCCCCGCGTGTTTCCGTTGAGTAAACAGTGGGGTGCACGCCGGGTGTTATTTCGGTCGATATCTTGCTCGATGCAGCGGTCTGAGCCACGAATTCCACAGCTACGGATCGCGTCTCACCGGGCGCTAGCTCCACTGGGAAGCCTGCAACCAGACGGTTCTGGTCCCGCCCACTGAAGGTTTCAGCGCCGTCCAGCCCGGGGTCGAGATCCGTGATGAGTACCGGCTCATCGGGGTCTTCGCCGACAGGCCCATAGATGTAAATGATCGTCTTCACGTTACCCGGCATGACGCCGAAGCTTCCGTCACCGGTCACGTAGGCGGGCAGAACCGTCCCGGCGTCGGGTGGTGCCGTGCTGGTAAGGGTGACCTCGATGCGAATCGTCTGCCGCCCATCTGCACGACACGCACTGGCTTCGACTGCGACCGCAGAATCTAGGTAGAAGTCCATCTTCGCGCCGGTCCCGTCGTTCAAGTAGACGCCGACACCGGTCGAGTTCGGCCCGCTGATCGGAAGCCCACCGGCCAGAGTCGTGTCGGCGAGAACGGCCTGGTCCTCGGGATGCGAACTCCAGATCTTGAATCGCCCCTCATCACCAGCCTGAGCCAGCGCGCTCACGAGCTTCCCGGCGTCGAGATCGCCGGATGACACCCTGTCGAAGACAGCCTTGGCGGCCTCGGCGAACACGGCATCCTGAACCGACGGTTCTTCGAACTGGGCGTAGACGTCGCTCAGCAGGAACTGGACAGCATTCTCACTCGTGAGCTCCACACCCGTGGTCGGCAGCGTGATCGGTCCGGTCGCCTCGAGCAGGTAGCTGAGTGCCACCGGGTCGAACGCGATGGCACCGTCGGTCTGCACGCCGAATCGGTCAGCCCACATCGTGGCCGCGATCTGACCGCTCAGCTCGAACTGCGGAACGAGTGTGGTGTTCTGCACGAAACGGGCCGCGCGGTCGCCGTACAGTGCCAGCGACTCCGGGGGCAGCGGCAGCACGGGGGCGGCGTAGCGGAAATCGGATCCCGAGGCCTGTTGCGTGAGGCTGACCGAGCCGCCGGTGGTGGAGATCTGCGCGAGTGCACTCGTGATGCCACCACCCGACCGAAGCTCGGCAGGGTTCTGGAGGAGCAGCAGATAGTTGCGGTCGCCGTCGGCGCCGAGCATGCGAGGGATGAGGGTGACCGCGCGATCCACACCCTGGATCAGCCTGTCGGCTTCGATGACGGAGTCGCGGAGCTTGCCGACCGCCTCGGAGATCAGGTCGATCGTGCCGTTGGTCTCGATGCCGCGCGCATCGGCGGCTGCGCCCGAGAGCACGGTGCGCGCCGTCGCGACCGTCGGCTGAGCCGCCACGAGCGGCGCCAGGTCGATGGCCCCGTTCACCGGCTGGAAGCTGTCGACACCGATGTCGGACACGTTGGAGACGAGCGGATAGATCGCATCGCTCGCGACCGAGTCCGTGATGGACGCCGCCTGTCGAACGGCTGCCAGATTGGGGCCCGCGAAGGGCACGAACTCACCGAGGCGCCAGATCGGGTCACCCGTCAGGTCGGCTGCCTGCCGCGCGTGGTCGACGAGCTCGGCGGACGTGGTCTTCGCCTTCTCCACATCTCCGGAGGAGAACTCGCTCTGGATCCGGCTCGCCAGCGGGACCGCCGCCTGAAGTTCCTGCGCGGCCAGGAAGCCGCGGACACCGATCCAGGCGATGCCTGCGACCAGCAGGATCGCGAGACCTCCGAGAGACCAGCCGACGATCCGACGCGTCCGACGGGACCTGCTGCGGCTCCTCCGCCGCTTCGACGATCCGCTCCGCGATCGAGACGATCGCGACGATCCGGAGCGGGAGCCGGAGGATCGTGAGCTCGACGACCTCGACGAACCAGGCCGGGAGGATCGCGAACTCGACCGAGAGCTCGAGCTCGATGACCGACTGCTCGAGGTTGATGGCTCGGAGGACTCCGAGGACTCGGACGACTCCGACGACCGCGAGCTGCTGCTCCTAGACCGGGATCGAGGGCGCTCCCCCGGCTCCCAGTGCCGCATCCAGTCGTCGTTGTCGTCACTCACGAGAGCAATTCAACCAGAGCCGACCTGTAAGTCAGGGTCGCCCCATTCCCTTGTAGGTCCAGCCGGCCTCGCGCCAGGCCACCGCATCGAGGCAGTTGCGCCCGTCAACGACCACGGTGCCGCGCGTCAGTTCCGCCACTCGAGCAGGATCGAGAGCCCGGAACTCCTTCCACTCGGTCACCACCACGACGACGTCGGCGTCCTGGAGCGCGACCTCGACCGAGTCGGCGAAGTTGAGTTGAGGGTGCAGCCGGGCAGAGTTGGCCATCGCTTCCGGATCGTAGGCGAGCACGTCGGCACCCCGACCGTGGAGCTGCACGGCGACGTCGAGCGCCGGCGAATCCCGTACGTCGTCCGAGTCCGGCTTGAAGGCGAGCCCGAGGACCGCGACCTTCTTCTGGAAGGGCTGACCGCAGAGGGTCTCGATCACGAGGTCGACGACGCGCTGGCGACGACGCAGGTTGATCGCGTCGACCTCCTTGAGAAACGCGACCGACTCGCCTCGGCCGAGCTCCTCGGCCCGGGCCGAGAACGCTCGGATGTCCTTCGGCAGGCATCCACCCCCGAATCCAACACCCGCGTTGAGGAACCGCCGTCCGATCCGTGCGTCATGCCCGATGGCGTCGGCCAGCTGCGTAACGTCCGCACCCGAGACCTCGGCGATCTCAGCCATCGCGTTGATAAACGAGATCTTGGTGGCGAGGAACGCGTTGGCGGCGACCTTCACGAGTTCCGCCGTGGCGTAATCTGTCACGACCAGCGGAGTGTCCTCCGACAGCGCCTTGGCGTAAATCTCGTCGAGCAGCGCTCTAGCGCGTTCTCCGGGCTCTCCCGCGGCGACCCCGTAGACGAGACGGTCGGGACTGATCGTGTCTTGCACCGCGAATCCTTCCCGCAGGAACTCGGGGTTCCAAGCGAGGGAGGCTCCGACGGTCTCGACCCGAGCGGCGAGTGCCGCAGCGGTGCCTACCGGGACCGTCGACTTGCCCACCACAAGATCGCCCTCAGCAAGGAACGGGATGAGTGCATCGACGGCCCCGTTCACGTACGTGAGATCAGCCGCGTACTCACCTTTCTTCTGCGGTGTTCCCACCGCGATGAAATGAACTACTGCTCCTGCAGCATCGGCCATCTTGGTGGAAAAAGTGAGCCGTCCAGATTCCCGCGCTGAGGTAAGGATCTCCGGCAGACCGGGCTCATAGAAGGGAGCCCGACCCGCCGACAGCATCTCGATCTTCGCGGCGTCGACATCGATACCGACGACCTCGTGCCCAAGTTCCGCCATGGAGGCCGCATGCACAGCACCCAGGTAGCCACAGCCGATGACAGAGATCTTCATGTATTCCTGGCCTATTCGCGAATCGAGTCGACGTGCGTGCGGTACCACTCGACGGTCGAGCGCAGACCCGACTCGAGGTCAATCTTCGAGGTCCAGCCGGCGTCGGCGAGCTTCGAGACGTCGAGCAGCTTCTGCGGAGTGCCGTCGGGCTTCGTCGTGTCCCACTCGGTCCGGCCTTCGAAGCCGACGACATGCCCTATCGTCTCGGCGATCTCTTTGATGGTCACGTCGGTCCCGGTGCCCACGTTCACCTGGGCGGGCCCGTCGTAGTGCTCCAGCAGGTGCAGGCAGGCAGCCGCCATGTCGTCGACGTGCAGGAACTCGCGCCGAGGGGTGCCGGTTCCCCAGTTGGTCACGACTTCGGCGCCCGACCTCGTCGCCTCGTCATAGCGACGGATGAGGGCAGGCAGCACGTGCGAGCCCTTCGGCGAGAAGTTGTCACCGGGCCCGTACAGGTTGGTCGGCATCGCGGAGATCCACGGCTTGCCGTATTGACGGCGCACCGCCTGGATCTGGAGGATGCCGGCGATCTTGGCGATCGCGTAAGCGTCGTTCGTCTCCTCGAGGTGCCCGGTGAGGAGGGAATCCTCCCGAATCGGCTGCTCGGCGAACTTCGGGTAGATGCAGGACGAGCCGAGGAAGAGCAGGCGATCGACGCCCACCTCGAGCGCTGCGTCGAGAACGTTGACCTGGATCTGCATGTTCTCGCTGAGGAAGTCAACCGGGTAGGTGGAGTTCGCGAGGATGCCGCCGACCTTGGCCGCGGCGAGCACGACGTTCGTGGGCCGGGTCTCCCGGAAGAAGTCGAAGACCGCCGAGCGGTCCTTCAGATCGAGTTCGCCTGACGTGCGCCCGATGAGGTTGTCGAAGCCCTCGCCCTCGAGCTTGCGCCAGATCGCAGACCCGACGAGGCCTCGGTGGCCCGCGACGTAGAAGGGCGCTTGCCGGTCAAGCTCGCGAGCGGTGAACTCGACCGAATCGGTGGCGGTCACGCGGTGCCCCAGCTCGCGAGCTTCACCTGGTCGATCCATGGCTTGCCGGCGTGCTCGAGAGCGGCGATGTCGGCGTCGACCATGATGCGGGCGAGCTCGGCCGTGTCGACGGTGGCCTCCCAGCCGAGCTTTTCTTTCGCCTTCGAGGCATCTCCCACGAGGGCGTCGACCTCGGTGGGCCGGAGGTAGCGCTCGTCGAACCGTACGTGCTTCTCCCAGTCGAGGCCGGCGTGCGAGAACGCGGTCTCGAGGAAGTGTCGCACCGTGAAGTTGCCGCCGGTCGCCAGCACGAAGTCGTCGGGCTCGTCGGCCTGCAGCATCCGCCACATGCCCTCGACGTACTCGGCCGCGTAGCCCCAGTCGCGAATGGCGTCGAGGTTGCCGAGGTACACGTGGTCCTGCGTGCCAGCCTGGATCGCGGCGACGGCCCGTGTGATCTTGCGCGTCACGAACGTCTCACCGCGGCGAGGGGACTCGTGGTTGAACAGGATCCCGTTCACCGCGAACATGTCGTACGCCTCGCGGTAGTTCTTGGTGATCCAGAAGCTGTAGAGCTTGGCCGCACCGTACGGCGATCGCGGGTAAAAAGGCGTCACCTCGTTCTGAGGCGGTGGCGTGGCTCCGTAGAGTTCTGACGAGGACGCCTGGTAGAACCGCGTCTCAATTCCAGCTTGCCGGACAGCTTCCAGCAGACGGATGGTGCCCGTTCCGGTTGTGTCCGCAGTGTGTTCTGGCTCGTCAAATGAGACCCGTACGTGAGACTGAGCGGCCAGGTTGTAAACCTCTGTTGGCCGGATTTCCGCGAGAAGAGTCGCGAGACGAGATCCATCGCTCAAATCTCCGTAGTGCAGAAAGAGTCTCGCGGCCGGGTCGTGAGGATCGACGTAAAGATGATCGATTCTCGAAGTGTTGAAGGTGGATGCACGGCGTATGAGGCCGTGCACCTCGTACCCCTTACCCAACAGAAGTTCCGCTAGGTAGGAACCGTCTTGCCCCGTAATGCCCGTGATGAACGCTCGTTTAGTCACCTGATCCCCAATTCTTCCCGGAACTCAGGCAGCCCTAACGGCCGCGCTTCGCTGCCAGGCTTCTTACTAACTCAGCATACTGATCGAACGCGGTCGACTCGTCCAGTGCGGAGTTTCGAAACTCTAGTCCGCGCGCTCCTAATCGGTAGCGCTCCTCCTCGTCATCGCCCAGCCGCTGTGCGGCATCATGGAGGGCCGCGGGTTGGTCAGGATCAACTCGGATCCCACCGCCAGAACGGGAAAGCTCTTCGGCCGTGACGCTAGCCGCATCGGTAGAAGCGAGAACCGGCTTCGCTGCGTTGAAGTAGGACGTGAGTTTACTCGGCACCGACATCTCGGAGAGATTGGCCTGCTCGTTGACCAGCAGAATGTCCGCTGCGCCCAAAGCCTCTTGAAAGCGGGCCTCTGAGAGCGGAGGGAGAAATTCGATCCGTTCAACGCCGCGAGCCAGTTCCTCGAGGTGAGTGCGCTGGTTACCGTCACCCATTAAGACGAAGCGCACATTTGATCTCTTCTTATCGGCATACTTGGCCGCTTCGATCACGTTCTCTAGCCCCTGCTTCACCCCCATATTGCCCGCGTGCAAGACGACTACTTGGTCGTCTGCCCACCCCATTTCCCCGCGAACTCTTGCACGGTCGATAACTGGAGCTCTCTTCAGGTGAGTCCAATTGCGAATGACGACGATTTTCTTCGAGTCGACGTTCAAATGGTCAATTAGGTAGGTGCGGAAGCGATCATGGATCACGACGACTGCGTCTGCCGATCCCAGAGCGTAACGTTCTACCGTTCCGATGCGACGAGCGACGGAGGCCGAACCCGTACCTGTTTCGGTAATGCCAAGCGAGTAGATATCCTGCACCCACACGATGGAACTCACGTGTCTTCGCAATAGCCTCCGCTTTATGGTCGCTACGGCGGTCGCGAATAAGGCTGGCGATACAAACAGCACCACGTCCGCGGCCCAATGTTCACACACTGCGCGAACGCCGAAACTCAATTCCGAAAGCAGACGTCGCAGCGACGTCAATTTCTTGGGTACGAAATGGCGAAGTCTGACGACTCGAACCCCGTCCCGGATGTCACGACGTCTCCATTG
The DNA here is from genome assembly GCF_023264895.1 of Herbiconiux sp. GTDB lineage: Bacteria > Actinomycetota > Actinomycetes > Actinomycetales > Microbacteriaceae > Herbiconiux. Next base: position 64,211 of record NZ_JAHFUY010000021.1, read on the forward strand.
ACCGTACCCATCCCGAATTTTCCACTCCGGATAGTGCGGATGAGCTGTCAGCGCCGTCACCGGGAACCCTCGCTCCGCGAGTCCTCGCGCTAACGCACCGGTATAGGGAGCGTTCCCGGTCGGCTCAGGGGGGAAGTTCATCCCAACGATCAACACCCGTGCGTTTTTGTCTGTCACTTGACCCGACCTTTCAGCGAATGCACAGATGCCACTATCTTGAGCCAGTCAGTGATCTGATTAGCCAACGAATCCTCGACGGCCTAGAGACAACTCTCAGTCCCATCCTGACGGCGGTTCTCGCCCGCTCGGCCGTGAGCCGGAGCCTGCCGATTGGAACGAGTTCGATTGAAGGAGAGAAGCCGGTGACTTTGCGGGGATCAGCCCTGACACCCTTGATCGAGTTGGCAAGGTTTTCGTCGTGAACTATTTGCATCCACAACGGGGACAGGCGGACCTGCTGGATGCTACCGAGCTCGCGAAGCTGGTCGTGCTGGCGTTCAAAAACTGTTCTGGGCGAACTTCCTACCTCCACCTGCTCCTGCCTCGAAATAAACGGGTTTGACGGGTCCAAGCGGCTATAGACCCTACCCGCGCTGTATTGGAGACCGTTTGTGAGGTTCAGGAACTCGGCGTTGCTTGACTTAGCGGCGTGTTGAATCGCTTCGACGAAGTCCTCCGCAACAGCGTCGTCGTTGTCCATTCGAGTTGACAGAAAGCTATACGCCTCATTTTGCGGAAGCCTGAGGCTCTGAATCAACTTGGTTGCGTCGAACTTTCCGGAAATCCATACCGGTTCGAAGAGATTGCCCGTGCGATTTTCGATCTCAGTTCTAAACCATGCGGGAGATCGGTCGTCAAAAGCAACGACCCACTTGAAGTCCTTGACGGTCTGCCGTATCACAGAGTCAACGGCGAACCGTTCGAATAATGCGAGCCGACTCGATAGCCATGCGTCGGAGGTTGGAAGGGCTTCGCTAGACAGCGCGACATTGAATCTCGTAAAGAGGTAGTGCAAGCGTGCTGTCAATCGATCCCCCGCTAGGTGTCCTTTACCTCAGGCTGCCCCAGCCTGCGCAGCTATAAGCTATCCCACGACGTGCAAAGGGGCTCGTATGGAAGCCAAAATTTGCATTCGAGGGGGCACATCAATGCTGCATGACCACGACCGACCACGCATGGTGGTTCACCAGCTAGCTCTCCCCCACTACCGCCAGGCGCTGCTGGACATTCTCGCGGAAGCAAATGACCAAGGTGTACTCTTCGAGATCGGCGACTCGCAATTCTACGAGGGGGTCACGGCTGAGGTGTCGGGGGAGAATGTTGTTGATACAGGACGCAACATCTTCATTTTTAAGCGCCGTCTCGCCATTCAAAGAGTCAACCTGAGGCGAGCATTCAGCAGCAAGACAACCGTCATTGAACTGAATCCTAGAATTCTCAACGCATGGCTCGTATTGGTGGTCCGTCGCGTGATGCGCCAGCGTACCCTCTCGTGGGGTCACGTCTTCCCTCGAGCAGGGCGTAGCAGCCGCACTGAAATGTTGCGTAGGCGAATGCGATCCCTCACGTCAGGAATGATCGTATACACCGAATCGGAAGCGATTGATTTCAAGTCACTCCATCCTGGCAAAGAAGTGTATGTGGCGAGCAACGCCATCTATCGCGAGTCGGAGATGGTGCCGAAGCCGGCAACCTTAGGCACCGATTTCATCGTGATTGGACGGCTCGTCGATGGAAAAAAGCCTTTGCTTGCGCTGGACGCGTTTCGGCTCGCGGCTAGTTCGATGCCCGATGCACGGTTGGTGTTTATCGGTAAAGGCCCCTTAGAAAAGTCACTCGAAGAAGCTATTGACCGAAACCGGCTACGAGACCGCGTTGAACTGCTTGGGCACGTGACGGAATGGAGCGTTCTGCGTGACCGCTTCCATCGCGCGGTAGCGATGCTCGGTCCCGGTTACATCGGGCTAAACGCCACGCAGTCTTTGGGATTTGGAATTCCAGTAGTCTTCGCTAAAGACGAGCCGCACGCACCTGAAATCGAAGCGTTGAATCAAACGAATAGTGCAACCTTTAGCAAAGACGACGCAGAGGGACTAGCCCGGACCATGGTCGATTTTTGGAAGGCCCGGGCGGATTGGGCACGGCGAAGCCAAATGATGTCCGATGCAGTCCGAGCGCGCTACTCCGCAGAAGCGATGGCGGCGGCATTCGTAGCCGCCGCTTCCTAGACCTGCTTACGGCTCGCTACCCGCGCTAGCGCAGCCTCCATGAGCTGTCGAGGGCCGTCAACAATGTGTCCGCCCCGGGAGGTATAGCGCCTCCCATTCGATCCAGAGGCACCTATAAACAGCGGCTTCCGGGCGAACCGAAGAATAGACGTCCTCCCAAGGGCAGCTGCATACGACAATTCCGCTGCACAAGCTCTTTCGATGTAGGATCCTGCCTCGTCATCTACCTGATTCGATGCTGGCAAGATAGTGCCTTCCCAAATTTGGCGGGACGCTCCCATCAGTCGTGTATCCGCCCAGGAGCGATCGGCCATCATCCTCACGCGGCATGCGGTCTCTGGCACCGGCTCGACGATTCTTGCCGCGTTCGCTAGCCTGAGTCGCCCTGTGGCCTTATAAATTGTCGCAGTGGATTCAATCTCAGGTTCGCTAGTCAACACATGCCTGATCGCCCCCCACTCCATTGCGCCTTTGCCCAGCCGTATCTCGCCAGGACTCGGCGAGTACGAATGTACGGTAACGTTGCTGCGCCGATTGGCCGGGACTTCCCCGAGCAATTCCGCTCCATCCGCGCCGCTCGTCTCAACCACGATCAATTGACTGACTACGTCTTGAGGCAGTAGAGACCACGCTTTGATGCTCAGCCGGTACTGCCGGAGCCGTTCTGCTGGATCAACGATCCGGAGTTGCTTTAGCGAATTGGGCGTAACGGTTGCCGTCAGGATCACTACCGTCATCGTTTGTTCCTTTCGACTGAACTGTTGACTCACCGTCGATTGAACTCGCCGATGGCTCCCGCAAGAAGCGCGACAAGCAGGATGACCTGAGCACCAAACGAGGCCCAGGCTGCTCCCAATGCGCCGTATGGCACCGCGAGCACCAACACAGCAGAAAGCTGAACCACCACGGTCGACCCGAACACGATAGCAACAAAGCGATCACGTCCCAGCGACTGCATTCCCACCAACAACGGTTGCGACAAGATTGATGCAATCGAGACCATTGCCAGTATTTGCAACACTCCACTCGCTTCTGCATAGCCATTCCCCAGAAGGAAGTCAACGAGCCAAGGTGCAAGGACGAAGATTGCGATCGCTAGAACTATGGCGGTCGCCGGGAGCCAGAGACCCTTCCGAAGTACCACCCAAGCCGCGCGGGCGTCGCTGGACCGGGCAACGAATGGAGCAGACGCAGAAGAGAATGCAGCTGCCAGCAAACCCATTGGTTGCGTCCATCGGCTCACCGAACCGTATATTCCCGCGGGCACGCCGCCGCCGACCGCAGCGAGGATGGGAAGATCGAGCGACTGAGCACTCGTTGCCAATCCGGAAACACCGTAGAAGGTGGACTCCCGCCAAGGGTTGGTTCTGCGCCACCTAACCTTCGGACGAAACTGTTGCGGGGTCATCAGCCGCCCCATCACGGACGCGGAAAGCGAGCCCAGGGCGAGACACAACCACAAGACTGCGACCGGTTCAAAACCCAGGAGACAAAGAGCGGTGAATGTGACGATCGCGACGGTCCTGTCCGTTAAAACGGAAAGGCCGACCCGCTCACCCAGTGCCGCTCCTCGTAAGGGGACTTGCGACACTTGATTTATTACGAGCGACAGTGCGATTGGAGCTGCTACCCATAGGAACTCGCTGCCGATGACTACTACGGTGATGGCTGCCCATAGGAGCGAGAGTGCGAACGCAACCGCGACCTTCCCAACGGAGCGTTCACCCAAGGCTGCTTCGCTCAATCTCCCGCTTGCTACTTCACGAACCCACAGTGCGTTCGAGCCAAAATCAATGAACCCTGCGCCAACGGTCCCTAGAGCAATCGCCGCAACGACCTGACCAAAGGTAGCCGGGTCGACTGATCTCGCTGCCCACAAGTACATGGCGGCAACCGCTACTTGCGCGAAGCCTGTGGCCCCAGCCAATACCACCGCTTGTAGTGCAACCCCGAGACGACGTCCCGGGGGATTTGCTTCCCTCACAGGAGAGACTTCACGAAATCCGCGGCGCCGACTGTGATGACCGGTCCTGGCCGCTTGGAAATGGCAGCTCGGCGAAATGCTTCCGCGAGTTCGTACTCATCGAGGTTCACCCATTCCGCAAGCGTCGGGATCTGTGAAACGTCGTCCATAAGGGATTGGGCGCCGCTCGCGACCACCCGTGTGCCGGCTGCGGCCGCCTTCCCCATCAACCCACTGGGCCCTTCGTTCGAGTGAGCCAGCACCACGCAGTCGACAGCGAGGACGAGAGCATCAAGCTCTGTGTCTGAAAGCAGCTCGTCTCGCACTAACACAAGGTTGCCGCCCTTCTTCAGGTCTTCCAACGAGGGCAAGGCGTCTTCTAGAGCCTCCCGCTGAATGCGCCCCGCAATGACAAGTCCAACATTGTCGACGCGGTTCAGCGCGCGAGCTACCAATGCAACGTTCTTTCGTGTAGTAACCGCGCCAAGCACTGCGAACCAGTAACGTGATTTCGATATGCCCCACGACTTCGTAATCGCGGCGACCTCGTCGTTGTTCGCGCGGAGCGTTACTGGGTCACGAGTGTATTTCTCATCCACGGATGACGAGGTCGCAGCTCTGAGAATACGCACGGTCACGCGTGCCCGGTGTGATGCGATCTCTAGCAACAAGCGCTGAACGCTTTTCTTCACCCGCTTAGTGCCTCTGTTTGCACCCATCTTGGGGTCACGCATCACAAGAACGCTAACGTCTCCATAGCCTTGCCAGCCTCGAAAGCCGATTCGATAGGCGGCACGATCCCCGTCTGGAATTACCGTCTTGGTGGGCCTGACGATCTTGGAAATCTTCTCGATGGACGAAAGGGACCGGCCCGGCAACACTGTCATATCAACTTTCGAGCGCACACCCGAGAGGTGTGCGTCTACCTTCTCGGAATTGACACCCGACAAAGCAATCGTGACGTCGTACCCCTCGCTCAAGGCACCCTCTGCCAAGATCGCGACGTAATACAGCCGATGCCCGCTCTCGTCGGGCTCGGCAATCAATAGTCGTGGCACTCAAGTCCAATCAAAGCTCGACATAAACATGTGTACTAGAACGCGTCCTTGCCGGGCGCCACCACAGCCCTCACCGTGCGCCAGAGAATTACGATGTCTCCGGTGAGTGACCAGTTCTCGACGTAGTACAGGTCGAGTCTGATGGCATCATCCCAGGAAAGACTCGACCTACCGCTGACTTGCCACAGACCTGTCATCCCTGGCTGAACGATAAGTCGACGTTTTGCGGCGTTGTCATACAGCTTCACCTCGCCCTCACGCTGGGGCCTCGGACCAACCAGGCTCATGTCTCCTCGAAGAACGTTCCAAAGTTGAGGAATCTCGTCGATCGAGTACTTCCGCAACACCGAACCGATCCGGGTCACACGTGGGTCGTCAACAACCTTGAAGAGAGGCTTATCGGACGTCCCCTGCGCAGCGAGCAGGGCCGCGAGTTCAGCGTCCGCTCCAACCCTCATGGACCGGAACTTCAACATTTTAAATGGGTCGCCGTGTCTGCCAATTCGTTCCTGACGATAGAAGATCGGGCCCTTCGAACTGAGCCGAACAGCAAGCACGATCGCTAGAAACGCGGGAGATAGCAGAATCAAAAGCGCAGCGGATCCTACGGTGTCGAATAAGCGCTTGGAGAACTGTTTCCATCCGCCGTAACGCGGTGTCTCCACGTGTATGAGAGGCAGCCCGGCAACGGGGCGTGTGTGCAGCCTAGGGCCCGCAATATCGATGAGGCTTGGGGCCATGACCAAATGCTGCCGCCCAGGTTGAAGGCTCCAGCTCAACTCCCGCACTCGCTGTGGGGGTAGATCGTCTGCGCTCGTAATGACGACGGTATCTGCGCCCACTTGGTCTAGAGCCGAGCGCGCGGAATCCAAGTCGCCAAGCACAAGCAGATCCTCGAGCGGTGGATCGTGAGGGCGTGGCGGCGGCACACACACTCCTACGACTCGATATCCAGCCTCTGGTTGCCGAGCCAGCTCCGTGGAGATGTGCAATACGGACGACCGGGAACCTACCAGAAGCACGAGGGACGAAAACTCGCCGCGAACGCGTTTCACCCCGAGCCACTGCCGCCACATCCAGCGCGAGAAAATCAAGACAACCAGCCCGAGGGGGAAGGCAATCAGCACGTATCCGCGGGCGAGGCTAATTTGAAGTAGGAGGGCGACAATCGCTACCAGTCCGAAGACTCGAATCGTGGCGTCCGCAATCAAGCGGTACTCCTGGCTTCCAGCCCCTACGACGCGATGCTCGCGCGTTCCGTACACATGGAGCATCAATAACCACGCAGCGAGAATTGCTACCGATATCGCCGTGTAATTGATCGCGAGGTCTGCCGGCCGGTCCTTGAAGGCGACGTCTTCCACGTCAAAACCGAACCATGCAATCTGGACCCCGAAAATGACCCACGCAAGTACAAGGAAGTCTGTAACTAAGAGACTACGCGCGTACCTTTGTCGCCAACCCAGTCGCTCTGCAACGGGACTCACTTCTCGTTTGGTGGTTGCGCTCCCCATGACTCCCCCATCGTGTCCTCTCACCCTGGAACGACAGCGTCCGGTCTCAGACTAGCCGACCAACCGCTCCGAGCCCCCGCAGGACTGGCGATGCTCAACCTCCCGTGACTCACCTAGAACCCGGTAGAAAGTCGCATGTCCCGAGACTTGCATAGCATCGCGCTCCAATCCTCGCCTGTGGTATCGACTTTTGTCGGCTCGTTTGTCGTTCATATTCGTGCGGTGTCAGCAATGCGCGAACAACACCGTCAAGCCAGGTCGTTCCACGTGACGCCCTGGTCAGCCGATACGAGGATGCGGTCGTCGAGCCAGATCATTGCGTTGTCGCCGTCGAGGTCTAGGGCGACTGGGGCCCCGATCTGAAGGACCGGCACGCAAGAGATGTCAAGACCATCTTCTGGGATTGTTTGTAGGTCGTAGCGGCGAATACCGAGGCCATCACAGTCCGCGACCCCAGAGATACCAGCAAGGGCGGGGCCTTCGTCGTTGGCGGCAAGGGCTTCGGCGTTTACTAAGGAGAGAAGTTGCCATGACGAGGACGCTGGGTCATACACGTATAGCGCATCGGAGCATTGCAGGACGGCTCGGGGGGCGAGGCCCACTATGCCGAGGGGTTGGGGGCACGGGGGTTCGGTTGTATTGCCAAAGACGCTAAGAGTAATGAAGTCCGCGTCGTAGTACGTGAATTCAGCCAGGCGCTCCGGGGTTAGTGCCCAGAATTCACCGCTCGTGTATGACGTGAGCAGAGTGACGTCGCAATTCGGGAGCGTTCGGACAACTGCGTCTATCTGGGTGTCGGCGGTGTACGCGAGGTTCACGATCTCACCCACCGAGGTGTTGCCGAATGAAATAGGCGTCCAGGCGCCGCCAGGGGCAGCGAGAACGCTGACATTCGGGACCGCGACCCCGCATGAGCCTGTGGTCGCGCGGATCGCGGCTCCAGAGTTGCTGAGAGCCAGGAGACGGTCCGCGCCGGGCTGGTCGTCGGGACTGTTCGCACCTGCGGGGGTTGGTGTAGAGCTGGGAGTGGTGCTGCGCTGGGCTGACCAGGTGGGCGCGGGCCCAGGGGCTTCGCCGCTTCCCACGATCTGAGGAGAGCGGAATGCATAGACCACCAGCAAGAATGCGACGACGGCTAGCAGCACGACGGCCGCGATGGCGATTAGTCCGCTCTGGTTGCTCGTACGGCGTGACGCAGACACTAGGCCTTGATCTTCTTTTTGCTGGCTCTGGGCTCGTCCTGGGAGTAGCCGTACCCATAGCCATAGCCATAGCCATAGCGGCTGTAGCCGTACGAATCGGGACCCCTGGTGGGGAGCATCGTGAGTACTACACCCGCTAATTTCGCGCCGACGTTCTCGAGAGCAGCGACTGCGCCACGCACTTGATTCTTGTGGGCGCGGCCGGCGGCGACCATCAGAAGGGCACCCGTGGTGTTCTTAGCGAGGACAGCAGCGTCGGTGACGGGGAGAAGGGGCGGGGCGTCGAAGAGGACGGTATCGAAAGAATTCTCTAGACCGCGGATCAGAGTGACCATGGCCTGTGATCCGAGTAGCTCGCTAGGGTTCGGTGGCACTTTTCCAGCGGGCAGGACATAGAGGTTCGTGTCGCCCCAGCGCTGGATGACGTCGTTAGGCTGAGCGCGGCCCACAAGGACGTCTGTCAGACCGACGCCGCCCTCAAGCCCGAGGTACTCTGCGAGCTTGGGCTTGCGCATGTCGGCATCGACGATGATGACGTTCTTGCCGGCCAGAGCTACCACGATGGCGAGGTTGGCGGCGGAGGTGCTCTTGCCCTCGCCCGGGACTGACGAGGTGACGACGAAGCTGCGGGAGGTCACGCCCACGTTGAGGAACTGGAGGTTGGTGCGGAGGGTTCGGAAGGATTCGCTGCGGGGGCTGCGGGGGTCGTCCTTCACGACGAGGGGGTTCTGAGGCGTGCTCTGGTCGAAGGCGATGCCGCCGATGATGGGGGCGTCGGTGATGACCTCGACGTCGTGCTCGTTGCGGATGCGGGTATCGAGGGCTTCGCGGAGGATGGCAATACCAACCCCGAGGGCGAGGCCAACGAGGGCGCCGAGGGCGATGTTAAGAGGGACGTTGGGGGACGACGGGGAGAACGGGATCAGGGCTTGCTGGAGGAGCGTGATCTTGACCGGGGTGATGCCTTCGGCGTTCTCAGCCACGAGGCCGGTTACGACGTTCTCGAAGCTGGATGCTACTGCGTTCGCGATCTCGGCGGCCTGCCTGGGGTCGGTGTCGGCGACTGTGATCTCGACGATGACGGTATCGAGAGGGGACGACGCTGAAACCTGAGCAGCGAGCTGGTCGACGTTGATGGGGAGTTCGAGGGCCGCGATCACCGGCTGCAGTACGACCGGAGTGTTGACGACATCCGCGTAGGACTTGACCTGGTTCTGGAGGAAGCTGCCGCCCTGGGTGAGATCGCTGATCGAGCCTGAGGACTGGATGGAGACGAAGACCTTGGAGGTGGCCTGGTACTCGGGAGTCTTGACGATGGAATATGCGGCGGCTGCGGCGACACCTACGAGAGTGAGGACGACGATGAAGATCCATCCCTTGCGAAGGACTCTCAAGTAATCGCGAAGCTCCACGCAGACACCCTCTCCCCAGGAGTGACCTTGACAGCCACTGCAGCATTCACAATGCTCTCATACCTGCGGGGGACGGCTTGTCTGTCAGGCGTCCTCTTGCCAAAGGGAGTCCTCGAGGAGCTTCTCGATCGCGGCTCGGACCACGTCGGAGACGGACATGCCTCGGGCCGCCGCGAAGGCCTTGAGCTCCGCGTAGGTCGATTCTGGGAGGCGGAAGGTGTCGCTGCGGCGCTTTCTCATTACCTATTGAGGACGAGCAGATGAATGCACCAGTCAAATTGCCCAACCGGCTTCGGCGGTGTCGCAACGGTGGCATCCGGGTTCCCCGCAGCGAGATGATCTACAAATTCAAGGCTTGCTCCGAGGACTGCGCTGATGATCTTTGGATCACGGAGTTTGCGGTCGACGAGTGAGCATTCGCTCCGCTCGCTGGGAGGCGCCCTCGGGGCGCCGACGTGGTGGGCGCGCACGACGGCACTTGGGCGTCACTCGCAGCGCGGGCACCAAGTGCGGCGGTCGAGCTCGTCGACGTTCACCATGACGACGTTGTGCACTTCGCAAGGGGTTGCAATTGTCACCATTCGAATTTCCTCCGCTCTTCCGTTATCTGCAGACTACGGGTGGCCGGATTGCCGGCTTGTAAACAACGGGAGAAGGTTTCAGACGCTCGATGACCTCGACCATTCCGCATACGATGTCGTTCCGCTAATTGGACAGTCAAAATACTGGGCGACCGCGCCGGGCCCATACCGACGCTATCTGACATCACGGACCCGCACATCTGGACGTTCGGAGCAACGGCGGCGAACGCCGCCTCCATCGTGGAGACATCACACCCCCTCGCTTACTGCGGCGGCTAATCCGTCGTCGGACCCGGCATGTCCTTCGCCCGTTGGTACGCAGGCACGATCCCCGGCAACCGCCGCGTAGCGCCGTGGCTCGATTGCGTTGCGGCGCAGTATGAGGTCGCGGCGAGTGACCCGGACGGCGCTGTGTGCGTCTTCGATCTCTTCTACCGAGTGAACTCCGGGGCACCAAGAACAGCCGGTGGCCTGCTCGACTCCGGCAAGGCCCGCCCGGGCGACATCTGGAACCGCTACATCGCCGAGGCGCTGACCAACTTCGTGCTACCGCGTTGACCGCCGGATTCCACACCGTGCTTGCTTGGCCGCCACATCGGGTACGCGGCCACACCGAGTGCGAGCATGATCCAGAAGCCAGGCGATTGGCTGAGCGGCTGGGACAGAAGCAGCGTCACGAAAAGGACCAGAGTCGGGCCAAGGGCCAGCCATCGCTGAGATGACTGAGCCCACGGCAAGACGAATGCGAGCACAGACAGCACGAAGCCTGGCAGCCCAATTACAGCTATAGCCGCAACGAGATTAATGCTGCTCATCGGGGCGTCATAGCCGGTGGCGTTAGCGGCTAGCGGATTGTTCAGGATCGCCGCGATCCCGTTCTCGAGCGCGGTCTGCCGGTCGGTCACAGACACCGGGTTGAGCTCCGTCTTAGCCAACAGACCGACCACGGGGGCGAAGAACGCAATGTACGCGGCGAACATCAGGCCGAAGACCCCGGCAAACTGTTTCAGGATCGCCTTGCCGGACGGCAGGCCCTCGTGCCAGAGCAGATTCTGCAGCACCCACACCACGATGAAAGCAGCGAATCCGGCAGTGGACTGGGTGCCGACTAGGCCGACGAAGAGCACGAGCTTGAACGGCCACGAGTTCCACCGTGTGCGGGGAAGCATGAAGTAGGCCCACCCGAGGAGCGCCGCCATCACGCCCGATTCGCGACCGATCCCGAGGAACCTGGGAACGCTGATTCCGCCGAACGTAAACGACGAGTAGGTGAAGGTGACGGGCAAGTAGAGGGGCACCGTCTTGCCCTCGTAGCCGGCGTCGATGTTTGCCACGAACCCGGTGCCGAATCCGAAGATGTTCCAGATGAGGAAGGTCAAGATGAAGCTCAGGCTGAGCACGAAGCAGATGACAATAAGCCCGTGCACGATGACCACTCGGCGCAGCGCGTTGCGCAGCACATAGACGGTGGCGAGGAGTACCCCGAATGTCAGCACGCCAATGGTGAAGGTCTGCTGGGCATCGTGTTGGGGCCGGACAGTGAGCTGCAGCATCGACCACAACCAGAGCAGCCCTGCTAGCAGCGCGAGGGTGCGCAACGCCCGGTCGTTCGGGGTGGTGGCGCGCATGTCGGCGAGAACGGCAAACAAGAGTGCGCCTCCCACCATGGCCGTACCCACGATTGTCAGCCGTTCCCCGAGGATGAAAGGACGGATGAGGGGTATCGCCCCCACCACGAGCAGCGCAGAGACGATGCTGAGCGCGTTCTGAGCGGCGGTTGGCTGTGCCGCCAGGCTTCTTGTAGCAGTTGAGGTCATCGTCCGTTCCGATTGATGTCGTCAACGCGTCGAAGCACGGCTGCTCGCGCCCACAGGAAGAGGCACATCCCTGCTATGGACAGGAGCGGAGCGGCCGCAAACCGGAAGTTCCCGAGAAGCAGCGAGAGGGTTGAACCTCCGCCGATGCAGGAAGCCGCCGCGAAGAACGTCCAGGCGACGCGATCAGTTGTGCTCGCCCCGGCGTACCGTCGCGAGACCCACGCCAGCAAAACCTGATTCACATTGCGTGCTGGTTTAGGAGGTAGGAGTTCTGGCATTGCTCGTTGAAGAAGCGGAAGTCCATCTCTTCCTGGGGCTGCTCTAGGCTGGCGCCGCAACTCATGCAAATGCTCTTGGCGGCCTCCGCGTCGATCGCAGCAGTCGCTCGTCGTTCGCTGGATCAACTAGCGAGGCGGGATGCGGGAGTGGAGTCCATGTCGGTGATCATATCGAACCGACGCACCCGGAAAGAAGCGCCAAGGTCCCGCTACCATTCCAGGGTGAGTGGGGGCCGCATCATTCGACGGTGGTCGCAAACCGTTGGCCCCCACTCACTCCATGAGCGCAACCAACGACCGGGATCGTGCACCCCTGCCGTGCGGCCACGTGAGCATAGGAAGTCCCTGGCTCTCTCCGTTACGAAACGTGTGGCGTAGTTTCGGCTGACACCTTCGAGCCGGCGCAGGGTCGTCCTATCAGCAGCGCTCTCTGCTCTCGACGATCAATAGGGGCGGCGATCAGCCGATCGACATTGTTCAGCCGGGCACTTGCCGTCTTCATCGCGAATGGAGAACGACATGACGCATCCTTCGAACGCGCTAGCGCCCACCAGAACTCGACCGACCCCATGAGCCTGAAGGCCGCCCCTACTGAGAACCAGGCATAGCTCATCGCGGGTGCACATATTGCCACGATCCTGCCCGCCATGCGGACTCGTCGCTTTCCGTCGTAGAAGCGAGCTGCGGGGGCCGCAGCTAGCGCTTCCACCAGGGTTTGCGGCTCGGCGGTGGGGTTTCGGGGAGCTGGGTGTTGCGCTCGGAGGGGTTCAGGGCCCACGGGAGTCTCATGGGGCTGACGTGTTCGCGGAACTCTAGGCGGCCGCCGTGCTCGAGGAGTTCTCGGTAGACGTCGGAGAGCAGCAGGGGCTTGCCGATGACGACGCCGGGGACTTCTTCGCCGGCGATGAGGGTCCAGTAGGTGCCGAGGTGGAATTTCTCGAAGACCCAGCCGTTCTCGAGCACGAGGCGCGTGCCTTCCGCAGCGGGGTGACCGAAGTCGCGCAGCCACGACGCGTAGTCGTCGTAGGTCTCTGGGTACCCGGGGTCGAAGACGTGCTGGGTGACCTGTCCCGGTGCTTGCGGCACCGAGGAGCGATCCACCCAGTCCTGGAAAAGTTGCTGCTTTCGGCGCCACACGGCTTGCGCCTGGTCCGGCCCGTCGAAATGGAAGTCGGGGGCCGCGAAGGGGCATCCGGTGATGCTGAAGGTGCAGAGGTGCGCGCTTCCCGTTCGCGGGTCGATGTGGAACATGTCGGTCTCCCACTTCGAGTCGACTGCGGCCACTCGATCGGGTGACTTCCTCGGCTCGATGGGTGTCCTGGTGGCGACGACCTCGACATCCTCCTTGCCCTGACCTTGTGCGCCTTGGAGACGGAGGCGGAGGTCGCGGGCTCTCTGGCGGGCCTCCTCCTGCTCTTGCTCCTGCTCCCGCCGCTCCTGGTCGACTCGGCGCTGACGCGCGGCCTGCGCCTGTCGCTCGGAGCCGCGCTCGTCGATCGCACGGATCGCGGCACGGTGCTCGGCCTCACGCACCACGTCGAGGATGTCCACCCTCTCGCCGTAGGCGTTGATCATGTAGCCGGCCGCCTTCGTGGCGTTGAACAGCCTGGTCTGCACGAGGTAGTTCTCGGCGGCGCCGGGATCCATATGCGAGAGCTTCTCGATCAGCCGGTCGTGCTGCTCATCCATGCGAGCCTTCGCCGCGTGCTGCTCCTGCACGAATTTTTTTGAGGGACCCCAGATCATGGACTCAATCTATTGCTTCGCCGCAGCATCGATCAGGAGATCAGACACATGCGCTCGCGCAGACCGGCGCGACGCGGGGTGGGTCTTTTGGGCGAGTTATTGGCTCGGGGCTGGCGGGCGGCCGCGGAGCGGACGCGGGAGATAACTCGCCCGAAAGATCCACCCCGCGGCGTGCCACCCCGAGATGGTCGGCAGGTGGGCGGGCGGGGTGGGCGCTAGCCTGGCGGCGGGGGGCGACTCTGCCGGGGGCAGGAGCGATCCGTCAGTGGTGGTCGGTGTGTTGAGGGGGCCAGGTGGGGGCGACGAAGAGGAGTGGGGCTGCCGCGCGGAAGGGCGCGGGGGCTGCCGTGGAGAGTGCGCGGTCGCTGGCGTGGGCTCGGGCCGGGCTGTGGTTGGCCGCGGCCGCGCTGGTGGTGTTTTTGCCGGAGGGGATGATCCGGTGGTTCCTGCCTAAGGAGGCGGTGTTCGCTCTGGCCGTGTTCGCCGCGGTGGTGGCGAGTGGGCGGGGGCGGGTTCCTCGGTGGATGCTCGTCGCGATCGGGGTTGCCGTGGTGCTGCTGGGGGTGGGGGTCGCGTTTTCCATGAGTCCCTGGGCCGCCGTGTGGGGGCGGTGGCCTCGGTATGAGGGGCTCGTGTCGCTGCCCGTGTACGCGGCCGCGGTGTTCGCGGGGGCGCGACTGCTCGGGCCGGGGAGCAGCGAGAGCCGGGTGAGGTCGTGGTGGTCGGCCATGTCGACCGCGAGCATCGCGCTCGGGGTGGTCGGGCTGCTCGAGCTGGCCGGACTCGCTCCTCTCGCGTCGAACCTCGAACGGCCCGGCGCTCTGCTCGGCAATGCGACCGACCAGGGCATCCTCGGCGCCGCCTTCTTCGCCCTGCTCCTGGCACCCGCCGTCGCGCGGTGGCGGCACTCCCCCGGGCCGCGACCGTGGCTCATCACCGCCGGAGCTCTCGCCGGGTTCGTGTCGGTCGTGGTCTCCGCCTCGCGGGCGGCGTTCGTGGCCGTGGGGCTGACGCTGGTCGTGCTCGCGGTGTTCGCTCTCGTGCAGTCGGCGCAGCGACGTCGGGAGGCCGGCGTGCGGTCGTCGCTCGGGCGGCGCATCCGGGTGCCCTTGATCGCGGTGGCGGGAGTCGCCGGGCTCGCGGCGGTGGCTCTGGCCGTGCCGCTCACGCGGGAGCGGCTGCTGGGGCTGAGCCCGCTGTCGTCGCGCACCGTCGCCGACCGGGTGCAGATGTGGGGCGAGACGCTGCGGCTCATCGGCGGCGACCCCGTCACGGGAGCCGGACCGAGCGGCTTCATCGACGCCATCCCCCGCTTCCACACCGCCGGGTGGTACGAGGTGGTGGGGTCGCAGACCGTGCTCGATTCACCGCACAACGTGCTGCTGCAGGCGGCGGTGGCGGGTGGGGTGCTGCTGCCGGTGGTGCTGGTGGCGGCCGGTGTGGTGGCCGTGGTGTGCGGGGCACGCGCCTGGGGGCGTGCGTCGGGTGGTGCGGCGGGGCGTGTGGCGGGCGTCGCATCCGGTCGTGGGCCGTTGCTGGCCGGGAGTGCTGCGGCGCTGATCGGGATCGCGGGGGCGCTGCTGACCACGTTCACCGTGGCGGCGACCGGGATTCTCGCGTGTCTGCTGGTGGGCATCCTGGTGGCGGTGCCTGCTGCGTCGACTCCTGAGGTTTCTTCTGGGCGGGTGCCGCTGCGGCGGCGGGTGCTGCAGGGTGTTGTCGCGGTCTGGGCGGTGGCGCTCGTGGCGACGGCGGTGGCCGAGGTTCCGATGCAGCAGGGTGTGGTGGCGGCTCGGGCCGGGGAGGTCGCAGCGGCGCAGCAGGCGTTCGAGGTGGCGCAGGCTCTGCGGCCGTGGGATGCGGATGTGGCGTCGATCGCGGCGCAGTCGCTCGCCGCTCAGGCGCTGGAGGGGCGGGTGGAGGCTGCGCCGCTCGCCGAGCGCTGGGCCTCGGCGGCGCTCGACCGGGTGCCCGACTCGATCCCGGCGCTGAGGGCGCTGGCCGCTGCTCAGGATGCGGTGGGAGACATCGACGGCGAGCTCGCGACCCTCGATCGCATCATCGAGCTCTCGCCGAACGATCCCGACGCGATCGAGCTGCGTGCGGAGGTGGCGGCGGGGCGCTGACGCACGTCACCCCGTTCGGGTGTCCCTGAAAAAGGGGGCGGCAGGGGTGCACCTGGTCCAATACGGTGGCAGCGGCGAGGGCTCGGGGGACGATCGCGCTCGGCGAAGCCGCCGCCCAGACAGAAGTCGAAGGGAAATCCATGCTGAACAACGCACACTCCACGGGGTCGCTGAGCGACCAGAGCACGCGGCGGCGGTGGAAGGTGGCCATCCTGGGCCTGATGGCCTTCCTGCTCGCGTTCGGGTCGCTGCTGGCGCAGGCGCCGGCCTCGGCCACGGAGGCCGATGCGGCTGCCGCGCCGGGTGTGACGGTCGACCGGGTGGCTGGGGCCGACCGCTACGAGGTGGCGGTGAACATCTCGAAGCAGCAGTTTCCCGAGAAGTCGTTCTTCGCGTTCGTGGCGTCGGGGGCGAACTACCCCGACGCTCTGAGTGCGGGCCCGGCTGCGGCGAGCGACTCAGGCGGAGCGCTGCTGCTCACCACGCCGGATGCGCTGCCGCCGGTCGTGCTGGCCGAGCTCACGCGATTGTCGCCGACGATCGTCTTCATCATCGGTGGCCCGAACTCGGTCTCGCCGGCGGTCGAGGCGGCCATCGAGGCGCTGCCCAACAACCCCAGCGTGACCCGCATCTCGGGTGAGGACCGCTACGAGGTCTCGCGCAACGTCGCGACCTACGAGTGGTACTCGAGCCCGCCGTCGACGGCCTACGTGGCGACGGGTCAGAAGTTCCCGGATGCGCTGTCGGCGGGTTCGGCCGCGGCTCTCGCGGAGGCGCCTGTGGTGCTGGTCTACGGCCCGGCGACGACGGTCGATCAGCCCACGGAGCAGCTGCTGCTCGACGGTGACAAGTCGACGATCAAGATCGCGGGTGGGCCGAACTCGGTCTCGGCCGGGATCGAGACCGACCTGAAGTCGTTCACCGATTCGGTGCTGCGGCTGGGTGGTGCCGATCGGTTCGAGGCCTCGCAGACGATCAACGACGACGCCTTCAGCACTTCGGGGCGGGTGTTCCTGGCGACGGGGCTGAAGTTCCCGGATGCGCTGGCGGGCGGTTCGTGGGCGGGCAAGCTCGCGGCGCCACTGTTCGTGGTGCCGAGCGACTGCGTGCCGCAGGGGGTGCTCGACTCCATCGCGGATCTCGGGGCCACGCAGGTGACACTGCTCGGCGGTGAGGCGTCGCTGAGCCCGGCTGTGGCGGCGCTGACGCCGTGCGCGACCTGATCGCGCTTCCGTTCTGAGGTGGGCGGGCGCTTCGGCGCCCGGCCTGCGGCCCCGCACTCTCCCCACGAGGGTGCGGGGCCGTTGTGCGTTCGACCACCGCTCATCGGGCGCTGGTTCATGGATGCGCGTGGAAGAATCACAGCGTGCAACACGCATCCGTCTCTGGTGAACTGCCCATGTTCCGATTCAGCCCGAATGCTTATGAGTTGGGATTGTTCGAGGTCGAAGACGGAACCTGCCAGTCCTGTGGCCTTCGACGGTCGATGCGCTACACCTCGTCCTTCTACTCTGTTGAGGAGGTCTCGTACATCTGCCCGTGGTGCGTGGCGGACGGCACAGCTGCACGGGTGTTCGACGGCGAGTTCACGGACCGTGCCTCTATCGACGGAGTTCCTCACGACCGGACCCTGCCGATCACGGTGGACGAAGTCGAAGCGGAGGAGGTGGCCACTCGCACGCCCTCGTTTCCGTCATGGCAGCAGGGGGGATGGCGATCGCACTGTGGCCGTCCGTGCGCCTTCCTAGGCGATATCGGGTCAAGCGATCTGGCGCGCTATCTCGAGGAACCCGACTTCCTGGCGGACGTGAACGGAGGACTCGGCTGGGATCCAGATCTGATTCGCACCCGCCTCCGGGCAGCCGGTGACCTCGCCGGATACCTTTTCCGTTGCATGACCTGCGACGCACATCGCCTCCACGTCGACGCGAGTTGACCCCGGCCCGCCGTCGCCGGCCCCCGGACGGCCGGCGCCGACGTTCGCTCGCTGTCGTCGTCGCTTTGCGGGGCTCTTCGCCGTCATGTGGCTGCCACTGCTGTTCGGCTTTGCGGGCTGGCTCTGGCTCTACCCCGTGTTTCTCCTCCTGTGGCTTCCGATCGAGATCATGGCCGTCGTGGAACTCTTCGGCGCGGCACGCGCAGCTGTGTCCCCTCGCCTCTCTTCCGACCCTCTGGTTTGGCGGATTCGTCAGCTTCTTCTAGTGCCCGATAGGACGGGATGCTTACTGCAGGTCCTCGAACGAGTCCTCACCGGGGCGCCAGACCATCCACTCACGATCAGAGAATCCACTCAGCATGGCAATCTCCACATAGACCTCGTCGAGCGTTGGGTGAAGCCGAATGGAGCCCCGTTCAAAGTGCAAGCACAGGCCGACGCCGGTCGCCTCCTGCGTGTCGACGACCGTCCCCGGAATCAATTGTCTGAGAGCGTCTGCGTATCCGAGGTCCGGCTCGTGAAATGTGACGCCATCAAGTGTGACTTCCGGCCAGACGTCGCAGTTCAAGATCGGCTTGTCAGCGGTGTCGCTGTCGAAGCGCAATTGCACGTAGTCCATGACGAACTGCACCGAATACATCCGGAACCCGATCAGACGAGACAGCAGCTCGTTCGGGACGTAGCTCACCGTTCCTCCTAGACGCCGGCGTCGCGTCGGACCTCGACTGCGAGCGGCAGCCTGTCATAGTCGAGTTCACTGAGCAAGTAGTACTCGACGCTTGACAGGCGGCCGCGGCTGATCCAGATCATGACTCCCGCGACGCACACACCGTCGCGGTACACGAGTTGATCGGTCGGCTCAAGGATGCCGTCCGGAGCGGGAATCGGAAGCAGACCCGAATCGACCTCGAGGTCGAAATCCAGGTCACCCGTGGCAAAGGTCGTCCGCCGCGCCGTCAGCAGTTGGTCTCGAGCTTCGCGCGCACCGTTCCAGTCGCCTTCGAGGAGCTTGCTCAACAGCGCAGACTCGTCGTCGCTCAACTCTCGCGAGGGCTCCAGCACGATCTGAGTCTGACAGATCGAGTGCGATCGACGATGACGTGGTGCCGTCCGGTCACTGCGTCTGAGTGAGAAAATTGTCCAGCATGCCACTCTGGCGTGCAAACGCTATCGTCGTCGACATGGGTGCATGGGGCGCGGGGCCGTTCGAGAATGACGGAGCTGCCGATTTGGCAGGCGACATCGATGAAGGAAGGTTCTCCTTCACAGCGATTGAGACTGAGTTCGAGGACGAATCGTACTTAGAGGTCGACGGAGGTCAATGGGTGCTGGCCCTTGCAGAGATCGTTGTGTCGTCCCGTGAAGGACGTGAGCTGCCGGTGCCAGGGGATTTCTCTGCATTCGTTGCGGGGCTCTCCCCGGAACGAATTGCCTGGATTCATCACCATTGTCGGCGGCGGCCGAATATTGGACGGTTTCGGCGGGTGAAAAGTGAACGGTTGCGGGCAGTCTAGTTCGAGGGTTCGTCGGTGGTGGTTCTGATGCTGGGGAGGCTGTCGATGCCTCGGC
>NZ_JAHFUY010000022.1 GCF_023264895.1 Herbiconiux sp.
CGTCGCGGGCCGGGCTCCGGCCCCCGCGGCGGCGACCTTCGGCCCCGACGGTCGCCCCATCAACCGGGCCGACCGCATCGCCACCATCGCGCTGCTGGTCATCGGACTGATCTGGACCGCGAACACCATCTCGTCGCTCGTGTCGCTTCCGGATGTCATGAACCAGGTCATGGAGATCTGGGGAATCGACAGCGCCTACACGGGCACGGCGACCGCGAACACCGCGGGTGTGGCGGGCGCGGCGCTGACGTTCCTCGTCTTCGCGCTCACGGCCGTCTACTCGATCCGGCGCGTGCGGCAGAACAAGCTGGCGTTCTTCATCCCGATCATCGGGGCCGTGGTGGCGGGGCTGATCAGCTTCACGGTCGTGACCATCGCGATCATGGCCGACCCGGTCATCCTCGACACGCTCACGCGCGTCAGCCCGTAGACCGGGACGCCAGTGGCGCCGCGCCGCGGCTGACCGCAGCGGTCGGACCGCCGCAGCCCCTACGCGCGGTGGCGACCGCCGGTGGCTCGCGGGTCCTTCTTGCCGGAGGTGTCGCGGCGGAGCTCCTTGGGCAGCGAGAACACGAGGTCCTCCTCCGCCGTCTGCACGGTCTCGATGTCGCCGTAGCCGGCGCCCGCTAGGTCGTCGAGCAGCTCCTGCACGAGCACCTCGGGCACCGAGGCGCCGGAGGTCACGCCCACGGTCTCGACGCCGTCGAGCCACTCCTGCTTGACCTCGTGCGCGTAGTCGACGCGGTAGGCCGCCTTCGCGCCGTACTCGAGCGCGACCTCCACGAGGCGCACCGAGTTCGATGAGTTCGCCGAGCCCACCACGATCACGAGGTCGGCGCCCTGCGCCACCTTCTTGATGGCGACCTGGCGGTTCTGGGTGGCGTAGCAGATGTCGTCCGAGGGCGGATCCTGCAGGTTCGGGAACTTCACGCGGAGGCGGCGCACCGTCTCCATGGTCTCGTCGACCGAGAGGGTCGTCTGCGAGAGCCAGACCACCTTGTCGGGGTCCTTCACCTCGATGTCGTCCACCGCATCCGGGCTGCCGACGAGCGTGATGTGCTCGGGCGCCTCCCCGGCGGTGCCCTCGACCTCCTCGTGGCCCTCGTGGCCGATCAGCAGGATCTCGAAGTCGTCGCGGGCGAAGCGCACGGCCTCTCGGTGCACCTTCGTGACGAGGGGGCAGGTCGCGTCGATGGCCTGGAGGCCCCGGTCGGCCGCACCCTGCACGACGGCGGGCGAGACGCCGTGGGCCGAGAAGACGACGTGGGCGCCCTCGGGCACCTCGTCGACCTCCTCGACGAAGATCGCGCCGCGCTTCTCGAGCGTGGAGACCACGTGCACGTTGTGCACGATCTGCTTGCGCACGTAGACGGGGGCGCCGTAGTTCTCGAGAGCCTTCTCGACGGCGACGACCGCTCTGTCGACTCCTGCACAGTAGCCGCGAGGGGCTGCCAGGAGCACACGCTTGTGCCCGGTCACCGGGTTATCCTTTAGCCTGTTGCGAACGCCGGGAATCCTCGGCATCGGCAGACTGATGGTCGTCGCATTGCTCACCCCTCGAGTCTACGTCGGCGCGACTGGGTGAATGCCGCCGTGAAGGAGAGTGATGGCGTGACCGACGCCCCCGCGTTCGTCTCGGGCCCGCCCACGCTGGAGAATCCGTGGCCGGTCGGCGAGCTCGCGCAGAAGATCCGCGGCTACATCGAGCGGCTCGGCACGGCCTGGGTCGAGGGCGAGATCACCCAGTGGGGTGTCTCGGGCGGCAACGTCTACGGCAAGCTCAAAGACCTCGCGGGCGACGCGACGGTGAGCTTCACCATCTGGTCGTCGGTCAAGGCGAAGCTGCCGGCCGACCTCAAGCAGGGCGACCGCGTGATCGCGCTCGTCAAGCCGAACTACTGGGTGCGCGGCGGCACGCTCACCATGCAGGTGTTCGAGATGCGCCATGTCGGCCTCGGCGACCTGCTCGAACGGCTCGAGCGGCTGAAGACGCAGCTCGCCGCCGAGGGGCTGTTCGACCGGGCGCGCAAGAAGCCCCTCCCGTTCCTGCCCGGTGGCATCGGCCTGATCACGGGCAAGGACAGCGACGCGGAGAAGGACGTGCTGCGGAACGCGCAGCTGCGGTGGCCCTCCGTGCGGTTCCGCGTGGTGCACGCGGCGGTGCAGGGCGACCGCACGGCCCGCGAGGTCGTGGCGGCGCTCGAGGCGCTCGACGCCGATCCCTCGATCGACGTCATCATCGTCGCGCGCGGCGGCGGCGACTTCCAGAACCTGCTCGGCTTCAGCGACGAGGCGGTCGTCCGAGCCGTCGCCGCCGCCCGCACCCCTGTGGTGAGCGCCATCGGGCACGAGGCCGACTCCCCCCTGCTCGACCTCGTGGCCGACCTCAGGGCTTCCACGCCGACGGATGCCGCCAAGCGCGTGGTGCCGGATGTCACGGAGGAGCTGCACCGGGTCGACCAGGCCCGGCTGCGCATCCGGGGCCGGGTGGCGAACCTCGTGTCGGTGGAGGTCGACCGGATCGCGCAGATCCGCAGCCGGCCGGTTCTCGCGGAGCCGGGATGGATGATCGACCGGCGCTCGGAGGACCTGACGCGCTTCGTGGCGCGCGGCGAGGAGCTCGTGCGGCGGGTGATCGAGCGCGAGCAGAACACGGTGCGCGAGCTCGCCGGGCACCTGCGCGCGCTGTCGCCGCAGCGCACGCTCGATCGGGGCTACGCGATCGTGCAGGCCACGAGCGGTCCGCACGCCGGGCACATCGTGCGCGCCGACTCCGAGGCGCCGGCCGGGAGCGGGCTCACCGTGACGGTCGCGAAGGGCGCGTTCGACGCCGAGTCGCTCGGCCGCACCTCCCGCGGCGGTGCACCCGCCACGGGGCCCGCCACGGCGCCCGCCGCCGACCGCGCCGCGGACTCCCCCGCCGCCGAATCCGCACCCCGAGATCGTTAGGATCGAAGCATGCCCGCCACACCCGCATCCGCCGCCCCCGCGCCCGGTGCCGACGCCGAGTCGCTGAGCTACGAGGAGGCTCGCGACGAGCTCATCCGTGTGGTGGGCGAGCTCGAGCAGGGCTCGGCCACGCTCGAGAAGTCGCTCGCGCTGTGGGAGCGCGGTGAGGCCCTCGCCTCCCGGTGCGAGCAGTGGCTCATCGGCGCCCGCGAACGGCT
Source organism: Herbiconiux sp. (assembly GCF_023264895.1). Lineage (GTDB taxonomy): Bacteria > Actinomycetota > Actinomycetes > Actinomycetales > Microbacteriaceae > Herbiconiux. Next base: position 3,168 of record NZ_JAHFUY010000022.1, read on the forward strand.
CGACGCCGCTCGCGCGACGGCGGCGGAGTAGCGGCATGGCGCGCGCCAAGAGCGAGCAGACGATCGTCGCCGAGCTCGGCCGGCCCGAGACGCCCGATGAGACCGCCGCCCGGAAGGCCGAGGCGTCGCGGCTCTACCGCGACCGCAAGACGCTCTTCAACCTGCTCTACGCCCTCCTGGCCTCGGTGGCGCTCGTGGCGGCCATCGTGCTGCTCGTGCCGCGCTCGGAGGGATCGCTGCTCGATCCCGTCGACTACGCGACCGTGGCCGAGAGCGCCCAGTCGTCGATGCCCGTGCCCCTCGCGGTGCCCGACCTCCCCGAGGGGTGGACCTCGAACGCGGCCGAGATCCGCACCGCCCCGAGCGACGGCGTGATCTCGTGGTACATCGGACTGATCTCGCCCGAGCAGGAGTACGTGGGTCTCACCCAGGCCGTGGAGGCGAACCCCTCGTGGCTCGCCGACCAGGTGGCCGGCGGGCTCGCGAGCGGCGTCGTCGTCGACCTCGACGGCGTGGAGTGGACGGTGTACGACAACCGATCCGGTGCATCGGGGCAGGACGAAGTGGGCAACGTCGAGTACGCGCTCACCGCGGAGTCTGGGGACTCGACCTTCGTGGTGTTCGGCACCGCGGAGCCGGAGGAGATCGAGGTGGTGGCGAGATCGATCGCCGGCACCGTGCTCGAGCAGAGTGAGGGAGCGGAATGACCGACGACGACGACAGCGGCACCGAGGCCACGACACCCTCCAGGGTCTGGGCCACGATGCAGCGCGGCAACGAGCGGTTCATCGCCGGCACCCCCAAGCATCCGCGTCAGGACGTGGAGACCCGCGCCAAGACCTCGCACGTGCAGACCCCTCGCGCGGCGCTGTTCGGCTGCGCCGACTCGCGACTGGCCGCCGAGATCATCTTCGACCTCGGCCTCGGCGACCTGTTCGTGGTGCGGAACGCGGGTCAGGTCATCTCCAGCTCGGTCATCGGCAGCCTCGAGTACGCGGTCGAGGTGCTCGGCGTCGCCCTCATCGTCGTGCTCGGGCACGACGAGTGCGGCGCCGTGCGCGCGGCCATCGACTCGCAGCTGCCCGACGCCGCTCCCCTGCCCGGTCACATCCGGGGCCTCGTGGAGCAGATCGTGCCGGCCCTCGACAAGGTGCCCACCGAGCGGGCCGACGACGGATCGCTGCTCTCGGCTCCGGATGCGGGTGCGGTCGGCAAGGCCCACCTCCGCTCCACCGTCGGCCAGCTGCTGGAGTCGTCGGAGATCATCACCCAGGCGGTCGCGGAGGGTAGATTGGCAGTGGTGGGCGCGAACTACCGCCTCGCCGAAGGCCGGGCCGTCGCCGACATCGCGATCGGCGATCTCTGACCCGCGAACCCCCCAGCTGTACGCAACCCCAGGAACACAACGCCGCTGCGCTGCGTCGCCGGCATGACGAAAGGACGACCACACAGTGGTGGACACCGCCGACCAGACCGAGTACCGCATCGAGCACGACACGATGGGCGAGGTGCGGGTCCCCGTCTCCGCCCGCTACGGCGCGCAGACCCAGCGCGCGGTCGAGAACTTCCCCATCTCGGGTGCCGGGCTCGAGACCGCCCAGGTCGCCGCCCTCGCCCGCATCAAGAAGGCGGCGGCGCTCGCCAACAGCAGGCTGGGCGTGCTCGACGACTCGATCGCCCAGGCCATCGCCGCGGCGGCCGACCGCGTGGTCGCCGGTGAGTTCGAGGGCGACTTCCCGATCGACGTCTACCAGACCGGATCCGGCACCTCGTCGAACATGAACATGAACGAGGTGCTCGCCTCGCTCGCCACCGAGTCCCTCGGCTCGAACGTGCACCCCAACGACCACGTGAACGCCTCGCAGTCCTCCAACGACGTGTTCCCCACCTCGGTGCACGTCGCGGTCACCGGCGCCCTCATCCACGACCTGATCCCCTCGCTCGAGCACCTGCAGAAGGCGCTCGAGGAGAAGGCAGCGCTCTGGGCCACCGCCGTCAAGGCCGGCCGCACCCACCTCATGGACGCGACGCCCGTGACCCTCGGCCAGGAGTTCGGCGGCTACGCCGCGCAGATCCGCCTCGGCATCGAGCGCGTGAAGTCGGCGCTCCCCCGCGTGGCCGAGGTTCCGCTCGGCGGCACCGCCGTGGGCACGGGCATCAACACGCCCGCCGGGTTCCCGCAGCTCGTGATCTCGCTGCTCGCCGACGAGACCGGCCTGCCGATCACCGAGGCGCGCGACCACTTCGAGGCCCAGGGTGCCCGCGATTCGCTCGTGGAGGCATCCGGAGCCCTGCGCGTGCTCGCCGTGTCGCTCACCAAGATCTGCAACGACCTGCGCTGGATGGGCTCGGGCCCGAACACCGGCATCGGCGAGCTGCACATCCCCGACCTGCAGCCCGGCTCGTCGATCATGCCCGGCAAGGTCAACCCCGTCATCCCCGAGGCCGTGCTCATGGTCTGCTCGCGCGTGATCGGCAACGACGCGTCGATCGCCTGGTCGGGTGCCTCCGGTGCGTTCGAGCTCAACGTGGCCATCCCCGTGATGGGCACCGCGCTGCTCGAGTCGATCCGTCTGCTCGCGAACTCCTCGGTGCTGCTGGCCGACAAGACGGTCGTGGGCCTCGAGGCCAACCTCGAGCGGGCCCGTGCCCTGGCCGAGTCGTCGCCGTCGATCGTGACGCCGCTGAACCGCGTGATCGGCTACGAGTCGGCCGCGAAGATCGCCAAGCACTCCGTGGCCAAGGGCCTCACCGTGCGCGAGGCCGTGATCGACCTCGGCTTCGTGGAGCGCGGCGAGGTCACCCTCGAGCAGCTCGACTCGGCGCTCGACGTGCTCTCGATGACGGCACCGCCCGCCGCGAAGTAGCCCCACTCCCCCGGAACGGAGGAACCCGCGGCCCCAGGCCGCACGGGTTCCTCCGTTTCGTGTTTCCGCCACCCGCTTCCTCCTCCGGCGCTCAGCGCAGGAGCACTCCCACCCAGAAGGCGGCCAGGAGGGGCGGGCCCAGGGGGATGCCCGGCTGGTGGGGTGCGAACGTCCCGTGGAGTGGGGGTGACCGTGCGGGCTGACCGGGGCCGCTGCCGCTAGCGATGCCGATGCCGGGGCCGCGGCCGGAGCTGTGGCGGAGGTGGCGGTGCGCCAGCGCCAGCGCTGCCTGGGTGCCGCCGAGGAGGGCGAAGGCGAGGGCTGCCGTCGGGAGGGCCCGCGCATCCGTGAGCGCCGCCGTGCCCGCCAGGAGCGTCGCGAGCTTGACGTCTCCCATGCCCACCGCCCCCGCCGCCCACACGGCACCGAAGACCGTGGCGGCGACACCCGCAGCCGCCAGAGACGATGCCGCGGACCTACCCGGCACCGCCGCGACAGTTGCCAGCAGGAGCACCAGTCCCGGGATCGTCAGGCGGTTGGGGAGCACTCTCGCACTCAGGTCCGCCAGGGCCAGCGGCAGGCTCACGGCTGCGAGATAGATCAGCAGGGCAGTGGCGGGCGGTGGAGACACCATGCCGGCACGCTACGCGGCGGTGGACGGCGAAGGGCCGCGACCCCCACCTCGGTGGACGGTCGCGGCCCGAGCCGTTCCGGTGCAGGAGCCGCTAGGCGAGCTCGTTCGACTCCAGCATCTCGGTGACGAGCGCGGCGATCGCGGAGCGCTCCGAGCGGGTGAGGGTGATGTGTCCGAAGAGCGAGTGCCCCTTGAGCGTCTCGATCACCGACGCGACACCGTCGTGCCGCCCCACCCGCAGGTTGTCCCGCTGCGCCACGTCGTGCGTGAGCACCACGCGCGAGTTCTGCCCGATGCGGGAGAGCACCGTGAGCAGCACGTTGCGCTCGAGCGACTGCGCCTCGTCGACGATCACGAACGCGTCGTGCAGCGAACGGCCCCGGATGTGGGTGAGCGGCAGCACCTCGAGGATGCCGCGATCGATCACCTCGTCGAGCACGTTCTGCGACACGAGCGAGCCGAGCGTGTCGAACACGGCCTGCGCCCACGGGTTCATCTTCTCGGCGGCGTCGCCCGGCAGGAAGCCGAGCTCCTGCCCGCCCACCGCGTAGAGCGGCCGGAACACCATGATCTTCTTGTGCTGCTGCTTCTCCAGCACCGCCTCGAGACCGGCGCACAGGGCCAGAGCGGACTTCCCCGTACCGGCTCGACCCCCCAGCGACACGATCCCGACCTCCGGGTCGAGCAGCATGTCGATCGCCACGCGCTGCTCCGCCGACCGGCCGTGCAGGCCGAAGACGTCGCGGTCGCCGCGCACGACCTGGAACGTGTCGCGCGAGACCACCCGGCCGAGCGCCGATCCGCGGTCCGAGTGGATGACGAGGCCCGTGTTCAGCGGCATGTCTCGGACGAGGGGCGTGGTGAGCGTCTCCTGGTCGTAGAGCCGCGCCATGTCGTCCGAGCCGAGCGTGATTGAGTCGATCCCGGTCCAGCCGGAGTCGACCGCGAGCTCGGCGCGGTACTCCTCGGCGGCGAGGCCGATCGAGGCGGCCTTGACGCGGAGCGGCAGATCCTTCGACACGACCGTGACGTTGAGCCCGTCGTTCGAGAGGTTCTGCGCCACCGCGAGGATGCGGGTGTCGTTGTCGCCGAGCTGCAGGCCCGAGGGCAGCACCGAGGTGTTGGAGTGGTTGAGCTCCACCCGCAGCGATCCGCCCTCGGTGCCGACCGCGATCGGGAAGTCGAGGCGCTCGTGCTGCACGCGCAGCTCGTCGAGGTTGCGCAGCGCCTGCCGGGCGAAGTACCCGATCTCGGGGTCGTTGCGCTTGGACTCCAGCTCGGTGATGACGATCACCGGGAGGACCACCGCGTGCTCGGCGAAGCGGAAGATCGCCTTCGGATCAGACAGAAGAACCGAGGTGTCCAGAACGTAGGTCACCTCGGCGGTCGATGTCGTGCGAGTGGTGTCGGTGCTGCTTTGTGCTTCTCCTCCGGTGCTGGTCCCGCTGGTCTTCTGAGTCATGGGCTCGGCCACATCCACTCCAACCCCGAACGCTCGGCGCTCGGATTCAGTAGGCGATCGGGCCACGGTTGTTGTGTCGAAACGTACTTATGTGGCCGTCTCGATCAGGCGCCATGCCTGATGTGACCGAAGCTACGCCGGTTGCGACGGTCGTGGGTTACGACACGCAACGCATCAGATTAACGTCGTGTTACACGGGTGTAATTCGCGCTGCGTCTTCTCCGCGCCGCCGCCTCTGCGGCGCGGGCGACATGCGGGGCAGGCGTCGTGCCGCGTCGCTGCGCGGCGCAGCCCGGCGACTGTCCCGCTCTGGGTCGTCGAGTACGGCCCGTTGCGTTTCAGTCTCGTGCCGGAGTCAGCTCCCAAACCGCCGCTGGCGGCGGGAGTAGTCCCTCAGGGCGCGGAGGAAGTCCACCTCGCGGACGTCGGGGCCCAGGGCCTCCATGAAGTAGAACTCGCTGTGGGCCGACTGCCAGAGCATGAAGTCGCTGAGGCGCTGCTCGCCGGAGGTGCGGATGACGAGATCCGGATCCGGCTGGCCGCCCGTGTAGAGGTGCTCGGCGATGAGCTCCTGGTCGATGTCGGCCTCGAGCTCGTCGAGCCCGTGACCGAGGTCGCGGTGCTTCTGGATGATGCTGCGCACCGCATCCGCGATCTCCGAGCGCCCGCCGTAGCCCACCGCGAGGTTGACGTGCAGTCCGGTGTGCGACGCCGTGCGCGCTTCGGCGCCGTCGAGCGCCGCGATGAGGGGCTCGGGGAGCCCCGCGTGGGTGCCGACGTGCTTGACCCGCCAGTCGCGGAAGCGCGAGATGTCGTCGGCGAGGTCGGCGATGATCTCGATCAGCTCGGTGAGCTCGTCACCGGAGCGGTTGGTGAGGTTGTCGGTCGAGAGCAGGTAGAGGGTCACCACCTCGATGCCGAGGTCGTCGCACCACTCGAGGAACTCGCGGATCTTCGCGGCCCCCGCCCGGTGCCCGTGCGCGGCGGTGCCGAGCGAGCGCTGCTTGGCCCAGCGACGGTTGCCGTCGAGGATCATGGCGACGTGCTTGGGCAGCACCGATCCGTCTAGGTGACGTCGGATGCGCCTCTGGTAGAGGCGATAGAGAAGACCTTCTCCGACCTGCTGCTGGCGTTTCGGCACACAGTCACGTTACTCGCTGCTGGCGTAGTCTGATGCACATGCCCGCACCCGATTCGTCCCGCGCCGACACCACGGAGGACGGCGGGCCCGACCTTCCCAACGTGCCCCTGCTCGACGACGCGATCGACCACCCGCCGGTCGAGGTGAAGCCCACCTGGCGGGGCTGGATCCACGCCGGCACGTTCCCCTTCACCATCGTCGCCGGCATCGTGCTGATCTGCCTGGCGGAGGGCGCGCCCGCGAAGTGGGCGAGCGCGGTCTTCATGCTCACCTCGATGCTGCTCTTCGGCAACTCGGCGCTCTACCACCGCATCAATTGGACGCCGAAGACGAAGCTCATCTTCAAGCGCATCGACCACGCCAACATATTCCTGCTGATCGCCGGCACCTACACACCGATCGCCGTGCTCGCGCTGCCGCCCGAGAAGGGCACCCTGCTGCTCGTGGTGGTCTGGGCGGGAGCGCTGCTCGGCATCGGCTTCCGGGTGTTCTGGATCGGCGCGCCGCGCTGGCTCTACGTCATCCTGTACCTGGCGCTCGGCTGGGCGGCCGTGGCCTACCTCGGCGACATCTTCGCCGTGAACCCGGCATCCATGATCCTGGTCGCCGCGGGAGGCCTCGCCTACACGCTCGGGGCCGTGGCCTACGCGCTCAAGAAGCCCAACTTCTTCCCCGGGAGGTTCGGCTTCCACGAGGTGTTCCACACGCTAACGGTCGTCGCGTTCCTCTGCCACTGGACCGCGATCCTGCTGCTGGCGATCGACCCGCCCTTCAACGGCTGAGCCGGCCGCACCTGCCTCAGCTGCGGCCGCGTCGCGCGCCTCGGCCTCGAGCTGCTCGCGCACCTGCGCCCGGTAGGTCACCCGCCGCACCCGCCGCACCATGTCGATCACGAGCAGCACCGTCACGGCCGCCACGAAGAAGGTCGCGATGAAACCGACGACGCCCGGCGTCACCTGATCCGGATCCGGCGTGTTCTCCTCGGTCGCCACGGCCGCCGCGACGATGTGGTCGAGGAGGGCGCTCACGCCTGGTCCTCCACACCGTCGAACAGGTCGGTCTCAGGGCCGGTCGAGGTGACCTCCACCCGCGACTGCACGAGCTGGTAGTCCTCGTAGGGCCAGGCGGTCTGCAGGATGTCGTTCGGCCAGAAGAAGAAGGGGTGGTCGGGGGCGACCTGGCTCGCGTGCGCCCGGAGGGCTCTGTCCCGCACGTCGAAGAAGGCGCCGGCCGGGATGCTCACGGTGGCGAGATGCGGCCGGCCGTCGACCCAGCCGCGCATCTCGGTGAGCGTCTTCAGCAGCGCGTGCTCGGGGAGCTCCTTGGTGAGGTAGTCGAAGACCGCCTCGAAGCGCGCGGGGTTCATGGTGCGGTCGTAGTAGAGCTTGGAGATCGACCAGGCCTCGCCGAGCTCCGGATGCGCCGAAGCGTCGGCAGCGAGCTCCCAGGCGCGCATCGACACCTCGTGGGTGCGGATGTGGTCCGGATGCGGGTAGCCGCCCTTCTCGTCGTAGGTGATGAGCACCTGCGGCCGGAACTCGCGGATGAGCTTGACGAGCGGCTGCGCCGAGATCTCGACCGGGATGGCCCCGAACGAGTTCACAGGCAGCGGGTCGCCGGACTCCGGCTCGATCCAGCCTGAGTCGTGGTAGCCGAGCCAGCGGTGCTGGAAACCCACCGCGGCCTGGGCGGCGGCCATCTCGACCCGGCGGAGGCCCCCCATGTCGCGCTCGGCCCAGATGCGGGGCTCGAGCGACTCGTTCAGCACGGAGCCGCGTTCGCCCCCCGTGCAGCTGACCACCATCACCTCGACGCCGCGGTCGAGGTAGTAGGCGTAGGTGGCCGCGCCCTTGCTCGACTCGTCGTCGGGATGGGCGTGAACGGACAGGAGGCGCAGCGTCAGCGGTCTCAACTCCTCATGGAATGCGATTAGCCTGGGTACAGGACCACCCCCAAGACTAACCGTCCCGAACCGGGAGAACACCGCGTGAGCACCGACCACCTGCTCGAGGAGCGCTACGGCCGCACGCCGTCGCGCCGGCGGCGGACCCGCCTGGTGGCCTGGGTCGCCGGATCCGCCGTGGCCGTCGTGGTCATCGCCTGGGTCCTGTGGGCGGGTCTGGACGGCACGAACGCGACCGTGGCCACGCAGGACATCGCCCACACGGTGATCGACGACAGTCACGTCGAGGTGCGCTTCGATGTCACGCTCCCCCGCGGCGAGGGCGCGCTCTGCGCCGTGCAGGCGCTCAGCGACAAGTTCGCCGTGGTGGGCTGGAAGGTCATCGAGGTGCCGCCGTCCGACCTCGCGAACCGCTCGTTCACCGAGGTCGTGCGCACGAGCGAGCTGGCCACGACGGGTTTGATTTCCAACTGCTGGCTCCCTTAGGCTTTCGCAATGGCTGAAGACACCCAGGTCACCTGGCTCACTCAGGAGGCGCACGACCGCCTGACGAACGAGCTCGAGCAGCTCAGCGGCCCCGCACGCATCGAGATCGCCAAGCGCATCGAGCAGGCGCGCGAAGAGGGTGACCTCAAGGAGAACGGCGGTTACCACGCCGCGAAGGACGAGCAGGGCAAGATCGAGGCCCGCATCCGCCAGCTCACGCAGCTGCTGCGCACCGCCCAGGTGGGTGAGACCCCCGTGAGCCACGGCGTGGTCGAGCCCGGCGTGGTCGTGACGGCCGTCGTGGCCGGTGGCGAGGAGCGCTTCCTCCTCGGCAGCCGCGAGATCGCCGGCAACGCCGACCTCGACGTCTACAGCGAGCAGAGCCCGCTCGGCACCGCCGTGCTCGGGCTGAAGATCGGCGAGAGGACCACCTACACGGCACCCAACGGGCGCGACATCACGGTGGAGATCACGAACGTGGAGACGTTCGAGGGCTGACGCTCCCCTACTGCCGCTCGTAGACCACGACGACGAGGTTGGTCGAGCGGTCGCGCTCCGTCTCGCGGAAGCCCGCGGCCACGATCGCCTCCTCGTTCTCGACGCGCTCGCGCCCGCTCGTGACGAGGACCACGCGGTCGTAGCCGTCGAGCATCTCGGCGTCGACCGGATCCGCCTTCTCCCACAGGTCCGGCGACTCCTCGAGCGGCACCGTGAGCGCGACGTCGTCGAGGCCTGAGAAGGCCTCGGGGTAGGCGTACTCGACCACGCGTGCCGTCGCGCCCGGATGGTAGGCGATGCTGCCGAAGACCACGGCCGTGGGCTCGTCCCGGTCGAGGCGCGAGACCGTGCCGGCGCCCTGCGACCAGCTCGCATCCTGCTTGGCCTCGGGCATCCGCTGGGCGAGGTAGCTCGGCAGGGCGAGCACGGCCAGCAGGGCGACCACCGCGACCCCGGCCGCGACGCGCAGGCGGCCGGCGGCTCCCGGGAGGAGGGCCGGTGCGGCGGCCATGGCGATCGCGGCCGCCGGAAGGGAGAAGGTGAGGTAGCGGGGCGTGTAGAGCGGGGTCACCAGCACGGAGGCGACGACGAGGGCGAGCGTGGGCACGACGAGCCAGGGCAGCACCACGAGGGCCGCTGCCCGGAGCCCCCGCCGCGCGACGAGAGCCACCAGCCCGAGCACGACGAGGCTCCAGGCCGCCACCGCGATCGCCGGGTTCTTCGGGAAGAACTGGGTGAGGAAGACGCCCCGCCAGGTGTCGGTGTCGATCGGCGCCAGCCAGCTGACCTGCCCCGACTGCCCCACCACCGCGAGCACGAGCGGCAGGCTCACGAGCACCGCCGCCGCGGCCGTCACGGCGAAGCGGATGACGGCTGTGCCGCCCCGCGGGGTGCCGGCCCGGGACCCCAGCGCCCAGCGGAGGAGCACGGTGAGCGCGTGGGCCGCCACGACCAGTGCGAGGTAGAGGAAGACGGCGATCGAGAGCACGGCCAGCGCGCCGTAGACCACCCAGCGCCACCAGCGGGCATCCGCTCGGAGGGCGCTCACGAGCGCGAGCGTGAGGCCCACCGCGAGCAGCATGCCGAGAGCGTAGGAGCGGCCCTCGCCGCCGGCCCAGGTGAAGCGGGGCAGCACGATGAGCACGACCCCCGCCAGGAGGCCCAGACCACGGCTCGAGAGGAGCTTCGTGGCGAGCACGACGGTGAGCGCGGCGGCGACCCCGGCGAACACGGCGCTCGGGAGGCGGAGGGTGATCGGGTCGTAGCCCACGAGGTCGAACCACACGTGCATGAGGGCGTAGTAGACGGCGTGCACGGCGTCGACGCTCTCGAGCATGCGCCCGAGCGACCCCCAGCTGCGGGTGGCGGAGGCGATGGTGGCGGCCTCGTCGTACCAGATCGACGGCGTCCACGACCCGATGAAGGCCGCCGCGAACCCGAGCAGCCCGACGAGCGTGGCCGACCAGCGGAGGCTAAGGGCTCTCGGCACGTCTGCCTTCCCGCAGCCCGGCGTCGGCGCTTGGCGCACGGTCGGGCTGGTGCACGGCCCGTCCCTGGCGCCGCCTGATCCACCACCCCACCGCCACGACCACCACGGCGAGCGCGAGCGCCACCCGCGACACCGTGAGGGAGGGCACGAGCAGCCGCGCGGTGAGCGCGAGCGCGATGGCGAGCCACTCCCACCGCCGGGTCAGCACCACGAACGGCACGAGCAGCAGGGCGTACCAGGAGTAGCGGGGGCTCAGCACCACGAGCACCGTGCCGATCAGCACGAGTTGCGCCAACCACGGCGCCGTCGGATCGGCCTTCCACCAGCAGAGCCCCGCCACCACCGCCACGATCACGAGTGCGGCCACGAGCGCGGCGTTGCCGGGCAGCACGAGCGAGAGCAGGGCGAAGCGCGATCCGTCGTCGTAGCCCTCCTCGCTGAGGTAGCCGGGCAGGTAGCCGATGACCTCGGGCCCCGAGAGCACCACGTAGGGCACGTAGAGCAGGGCGAAGGTGGCGATCGAGACGAGGATGACGGTGAACGGCCGTCGCTTCAGAAGCGGCGGTGCCACGATCATCGGGATGAGCTTCGTGGCGATGGCCGCGCCGAGGGCGATGCCGCCCCATACCCGTCGCCCCGAGGCGACCAGGAGGCTCGCGCCGAGGGCGAGCAGCACCCCGAGGGCGTCGACGTGGGAGTTGGTGACGGCCTCGGTGGCCACGAACGGCGACCACGCCCAGAGCGCCGCCCACGCGGGGTCGCCGCCGCGTCTCCTGAGCGCCACGATCAGCATGGCGCTCACCCCGAGCGACACCAGCAACCCGGCGACCTGGAACGGGAGGTACTCCACGGTGTCGGCCACGGGCAGCCGCACGGCGGCGAAGTAGAGCTCGGCGAGAGGCGGGTAGATCGTGGGCACGTGCGGGCGGTTGATCGAGGTGCAGAGCGGATCGCCTGACGGCACCGAGGTGGTGCCGTAGACCCGCAGCTCGTCGCACACGGCCTTGCCCTTCGCCGAGAGGGCGTCGGGCTCGGTGATCAGCCAGTCGACCCGCAGGTCGGCGAGCTCGTCGGCCACGGGCACGTGGTCGTAGGGCGAGAGGCCTTCCCCGGCGACGATGCCGTCCCAGGCGTAGCGGGCGGAGTCGGTGCTCGTGTTGGGCGGGCCGAGCAGGGCGGCACCGCCCACGAGGAGGGCTCCCGAGATGACGAGCGGCAGCACGTGCGAGGGGCGCACGCGGCGCAGCAGCACGAAGGCGAGGGCGAAGAGGGCCCAGGCCACCGCGGTCGAGGCGACGAGGGCGGGCGTCTGCGTGCGCGAGAAGAGCTCGAGGGTGGCCGACTGCCAGCCCACCACGGCGGCCAGAGCGACGACCGCGCACGCGGTGAGGATCGTTCTGACCATGGGGTGGAGCTCTCTGTTCGTCGATCGAGGGCGCTGCTCGCCCACTCTAGGATGGCCTGCCGGGAGACCGGCCGCTCCCGCGCCCTCATTGTTCGCCGTGGGTGACGCATCCGTTTGGTACCCATGCGGGCTCTCCCCCACCCATTTGCGCCGCCGCGCCGAACACCCTGTGCCGGAATGCGGCGCGAGAGGGTTGGCTGAGCACATGCGACGACTGCTGAACGGGATGCGCCGCTCGTTGACGTCGCCGGTGCGGAACGCGCGCTCCGCGGTGGTCATCGGGCGACTGCTGGGGTTGGCGTTCCTGGTGTGCTTCGCGACCGGGGTCTACAGCCACTTCCTGCAGGATCCGCTGCCCTGGATGCGCTTCGCGACCTGGCCGCAGCTCTACCAGGTCACCCAGGGCATCCACATCACCGCGGGCATCGCCTGCTTCCCGCTGCTGCTCGGCAAGCTCTACGTCGTGTACCCGCAGCTGTTCCAGACGCCGGCGCTCAAGGGCCCGGTGCACCTGCTCGAGCGGGCCTCGATCGCACTGTTCGTGGGCGCTTCCCTCGTGCAGATCGTGATCGGGCTGCTGAACACCTACCAGTGGTACCCGTTCCCCTTCAACTTCAAGCAGGTGCACTGGGCGCTCTCGTTCGTGATCATCGGATCGCTCGCCATCCACATCGCCGTGAAGCTGCCGATCATCGCGCGCAACTGGTCGAAGGCCGTGCCCGAGGCCGACGACGAGCCGCCCGCCGAGTCGGAGGTGCCGACCACCGGCGTGACCGGGCGCGTGATGCACTGGATCGACCGCACCCCCGCGCCGGAGGCCGGCCTCAGCCGTCGCGGCTTCTTCGCGGCCGTGGGCCTCTCGACCGTGGCGGTCGTGGCCCTCACCGCCGGCCAGTCGTTCGCGGCGCTCAAGCCGCTCAACCTCTTCGGGCCGCGGCAGAAGGACATCGGGCCGCAGGGCCTGCCCATCAACCGCACCGCCGAGGCGGCGAAGGTGACCGAGTCGGCGATGGCCGCCGACTGGGTGCTCACGGTCATGGCCGCCGGAACCGTGGCCACCTTCACCCGCGCCCAGCTGCTCGCCCTCCCCCAGACCCAGGTCGATCTGCCGATCGCGTGCGTGGAGGGCTGGAGCCAGATGGCCACCTGGAAGGGCGTGCGGATGCGCGACCTGCTCGAGGCGGCCGGTGCACCGAGCGACAAGCGGCTCATCGTGAACAGCCTCGAGGAGCGCGGTGGCTACCGCACGACAGAGATGGGCGCGGAGTACGTGGGCGACGACCTCACCCTCGTGGCCCTCGAGCTCAACGGCGGGACCCTGGACATCCAGCACGGCTACCCGGCGCGCGTCATCGCGCCCGGGCGACCAGGGGTGCTGCAGACGAAGTGGCTGCGGTCACTGGAGGTGGCATCGTGAAGATCGCCCGGATCATCCTGCTCGCCGTCGGCCTCCTGGGGCTCGCCCTCGGCGCCGTCGTGATGGTCGCCGAGGTGCGGCCCGCCCAGATCGTGGGGGTCGGCATCTGGATCCTCGGCGCCATCGTGCTGCACGACGCCGTGCTCGCTCCGGCCCTCCTCGGCGTCGACGTGCTCATGCGGCGCGCGGGGCGGCGGGTGCGGCCCGCGGTCGTGGTGATCGTGCAGGTCGGCGTCGTGGTCGGGGCGATCATGAGCCTCCTCGTGCTGCCCGAGATGTACGCGAAGGTGCTCGGGCCGAAGAACGACACCGTGCTGCCGCTCGACTACGGGCTCAACCTGGCGCTGTTCTGGAGCGTCACGGCGCTGCTCACGGCGGTGGCGTGCGCCGTGTACGTGCGGGCGGTGCCCCGCCGCGCGGCGCAGCGCGCCACCTGAGTCACTGGGCACGTGGAGAAACGCGAATCTCGTGCCGACCTCCCCGCTCTGGGCGATGGTCGACACGAGATTCGCGTTTCTCCGGCAGTACTGCTCAGGAGGTGAGGGCGGGGGTGACCGGGATGGCGGTGAGAGCCTCGGCGAAGCGGGTGTGAGGCGCGAGGGCGGCGACCTCGAGGGCGTCCTCGTAGGTGTCGACGTCGTTGACCTCGGGGAGGAAGCCGACGCGGAGGCCCGCGGCGTCGAGGCTCGCGAGCTGCCGGGCTCCCGTGTCGTCGCGCGACATGAGGACTCCACGCAGCACATCACCGGTGGGCTCGCGGAGGGCGAGGCCCCACCAGCCGCCGTCGCTCGCGGGGCCGAACCAGGCATCCGGGCCCGTGGCGGCCTCGGCCGACCAGTCGCCGAGCACGTAGTCGAAGTGCTGGCGGGTGAGCTGCGGGGTGTCCATGCCGATCAGGATCATGGGGCCCTCGATCGCATCGAAGACCGCGCCGAGCCGCACGTCGAGGTCACCCTCGATCTGGGGCATCACCTCGAAGCCCTGGGCCTCGGGCGGCAGCAGGGTGCCCGCGAAGGCGATCACGCGGCGGTCGGCCGGAAGGGACGAGACGAGCTCGAGGGTGTCGGCGAGACTCGCGGCAGCCACCTCGGCGGCCTGCTCGAGCGTGAGCGGAGGGTGCAGGCGGGTCTTGACCCGACCGGGCACGCACTCCTTCGCGATGACGACGATGGTGAGCATCCGAACCTCCTCAACGCAAGACGCGAATGCGCCTCACCCTACGTGTTCGGAGGCGAAACCGCCGCGGATTGCCCGCGCACCTCACGCAGGAGCGCCGACATGTCCTTGATGGCCACGATCGTGCCCTTGAGGGTGCCCGTGACCTTCGAGCGGCCGACCCGGGGCGAGTAGGGCGCGTCGACCTCGACGATGCGCCAGCCCGCCGCGTGCGCCCGCAGCAGCATCTCGAGGGGGTAGCCGCTCCGGCGATCCTCGAGCCCGAGGGCCACGAGCGGCTCGCGACGCGCCACCCGCAGGGGGCCGAGATCGTGCACCCGGATGCGGGCACGCCGGCGGATGAGGAAGGCGAGCGCCCGGTTCGCGAACCGCGCGTGCAGCGGCCAGGCGCCGCGGCGGGTGGGCCGGCGGCGGCCGAGGACGAGCTCGGCACGACCCTCGTCGAGGAGTGCGACCATGGCCGGGAGCTGCGCCGGATCCATCGAGGCGTCGGCGTCGCAGAACGCGACGACGGGAGCCGTGGCGGCGACCAGGCCGGCGTGGGCGGCGGCGCCGAACCCGCGGCGGCTCTCGGTGACGACCGTGGCGCCGAGGCGGCGGGCGACAGCGGCCGAGTCGTCGGTCGAGCCGTTGTCGACCACGATGGCGCGGTAGCCCTCGGGCAGGCGCGAGAGCACCCACGGCAGCGCCCGCTCCTCGTTGAGGCACGGGAGCACGACGTCGACGAGCACCGACGCCGCGGCGCCGGACGAAGCGGGATCGCTCACCGCACGGCCGAGCGGAGCGGTGCGGCGGCGAACTCGCGCATCCCCTCATCGAAGGGCACCGCGGCGCTCCAGCCGAGCTCGGCGCGGATGAGGGCCGACGACGCGGTGATGTGCCGCACGTCGCCGAGCCGGTACTCCCCCGTCACCACGGGCTCCGCGCCGCCCGCGGCACGTGCGAGCGCGGCCGCCATGTCACCGATCGTGTGCACGGTGCCGCTGCCCACGTTGAAGGCCCGGAACGTGCCCTCGGCCTGCTTCCCCACGCCGTGCACGGCCGCGAGGTTCGCCCCCGCCACGTCGCGCACGTGCACGAAGTCGCGGCGCTGACCGCCGTCTTCGAACACCCGAGGTGCCTCGCCGCGCGCGAGCGCCGAGCGGAACAGCGACGCGACCCCGGCGTAGGGCGTGTTCTGCGGCATGCCCGGCCCGTAGACGTTGTGGTAGCGGAGCCCGATCGCCCGGCCCCCCGTGGAGCGCGCCCAGGAGGCGGCGAGGTGCTCCTGCGCGAGCTTGGTGCTGGCATAGACGTTGCGGGGATCGAGCGGCTCGGCCTCGCCGATGAGCTCGGGCTCGAGCGCCTCGCCCGTCTCCGGATCGCGCGGCTCGAAGCGCCCCGCATCGAGATCGGCGGCGGCGCGCGGCAGCGGGCGCACCCGGCCGCGGCTGGAGCGGTAGGCGCCCTCGCCGTAGACCACCATCGACGACGCGAACACGTAGGAGCCGATGCCCGCGCGGGTCATCTCGGTGAGCAGCACCGCGGTGCCGAGGTCGTTCGAGGCCACGTAGTCGGCGGCGTCGTAGAAGTCGACGCCGAGCCCGACCTTGCCGGCCTGGTGGCAGACGGCGTCGACGCCCTCGAGGGCCGATCGCACGGCCTCGGCGTCGCGCACGTCGGCCCGCACGAACTCCACGCCTTCCGGCAGAGCGGATGCGATCTCGGATGCCCCGCCACCGCCACCGGAGGCCGCGCCGTGCACGTCCTCCCGCAGCGAGTCGATCACCCGCACCCGCCAGCCGCCCGCGAGCGCGGCGTCGACCACGGCGCCGCCGATGAACCCGGCGCCGCCCGTGACGAGGAGACGGCCCGTCACTGCTCGATGCGCAGGTCGTAGCCGGCGTCGCGCAGCTTGGCGACCACGAGCTCGCGGTGGTCGGGCCCACGCGTCTCGATGTGCAGCTCGAGCTCGACCTGGCTGATCTGCAGGCCCTTGCCGTGGCGGGTGTGCTGCACCTCCACCACGTTGGCGTTGGCCTCGGCCACGATCTCGGCGGTGCGCGCGAGCTGACCCGGGCGATCCGGAAGCATGATCCGCAGCTTGAGGTAGCGCTCCGAGGCCGCGAGGCCGTGGCTGATGACGCGCTGCATGAGCAGCGGATCGATGTTGCCGCCCGAGAGCACCACCACCGTCGTGCCCGCGTTCTTCACCTGCCCCGAGAGCATGGCGGCCACGCCCACGGCGCCCGCCGGCTCGACGACCTGCTTGGCGCGCTCGAGCAGCAGCAGCAGAGCCCTGGCGGTGTCGGCCTCGGTGACGGTGACGACCTCGTCGACGAGCTCGTGGATGATCTCGAAGTTGAGCACGCCCGGCCGCGAGACCTGGATGCCGTCGGCGATCGTGGGCGTGGTCACGATCTCCACGGGCTCTCCCGCCTCGAGCGAGGGCGGGTAGGCGGCGGCGTTGGCCGCCTGCACCCCGATCACCCGGATCGAGCGGCCCTCGGCCGCCGCGCGCTGCTTGACCGCGCTCGCGATGCCCGAGATGAGCCCGCCGCCGCCGATCGGCACCACGACCGTGTCGGCATCCGGGACCTGGTCGAGGATCTCGAGCCCGAGCGTGGCCTGCCCCATGACGACGTCGATGTGGTCGAACGGCGGGATGACGACGGCACCGGTCGACTGCGAGAACTCGGCGGCGGCACGGAGCGCCTCCTCCACCGAGTGGCCGCGCAGGATGACGTCGGCGCCGTAGTGGCGGGTGGCCTGGAGCTTCGGCAGCGGCACGCCGATGGGCATGAAGATGGTGGCCTTGATGCCGAGCTCCCGCGCCGCGAACGCCACGCCCTGGGCGTGGTTGCCGGCCGACGCGGCCACGACGCCGCGCGCCTTCTCCTCGTCGCTGAGGCTCGAGATGCGGTTGTAGGCTCCGCGGATCTTGTAGGAGCCGGTGCGCTGCAGGTTCTCGCACTTCATGAAGACCGGGGATCCGATGATGTCGCTGAGGAAGCGCGAGCTCTCCATGGGCGTGACCTGCGCGGCCTTCGACACACGGATGCGCGCGGCCTCGATCTCGGCGAGCGAGGGCCAGGCGGAGCCCTCACGGGACGACGGCGCGGACGAGGCCTCGGCCGGCTCCGTGGGCGGGTAGGTGAGACTGGTGGGCTCAGACATCGGTGAGGGGATCCTTCGGTGGGATGAGGGCGCGCTCGTCGGCGGTCGCCCGCCACGCGCCCCCGGCGACGTAGTTGACCATGACGTTGAGGGTGGCCACGAGCGGCACGGCGAAGAACGCGCCGGCGATGCCCGCCACCATGGAGCCCCCCGCGACCGCGAGCACCACGGCGAGCGGATGCACCTTCACGGCCGTGCCCATGATGAGCGGCTGCAGCACGTGCCCCTCGATCTGCTGCACGAGCAGCACGACGCCGAGCATGATGAGGGCGATCACCCAGCCGTTGTAGACGAGGGCGATGAACACGGCCACGGTTCCCGTGAGCACGGCTCCGATGATGGGGATGAACGAGCCGAGGAACACCAGCACGGCGACCGGGATGGCGAGCGGCACCTGCAGGATGGCCGCACCGACCCCGATGCCCACGGCGTCGATCGAGGCCACGAGGATCTGCACCTTCACGAAGTTCTGCAGCGTCGCCCAGCCGGCCCGGCCGGCCCCGTCGGTGGCCGCACGGGCCTTGCGGGGGAACACGTGCACGATCCAGCGCCAGATCCGCTCGCCGTCGATCAGGATAAACAGGGTGGAGAAGAGGGTCAGCAGCACTCCTGCGAGCACGTGCCCGATGCTCGAGCCCACCGCCGCGGCACCCGTGATGAGGGCCTGGCCGTCCTGCTGGATCGCACCCCAGATCTGCGCCACGTAGTCGTTGAAGTCGTCTTCGGAGACCTGCAGCGGAGACTGCGCGAGGAACGCCTTGAGGTCGTTGTAGGAGTTGAGGGTCTGCGAGCGCAGGTCGTCGAACCCGGAGGTGACCTGCGTCACGACGAGGAAGATGAGCCCGGCCACCACCACGAGGGTGCCGAGCTCGGCGGCCGCCACCGCGAGACCCTTGGGCCAGCGGTGCCGCACGAGGAAGTTCTTGAACGGCACGAGCAGCGCCGACAGCACGACCGCCACCATGAGCGGGATGATGAGCAGCCGCAGCTGGATGATGAGGAACCCGATGGCCGCGAGCACGCCGAGCACCACGAGGATGCGCCACGACCACGCCCCGGCGAGCTGCATGCCGGGCGGCACCGACTCGAGCGGGTCGTAGCGGTCAGGGCCGGGAGCGGTGGCCGGCCGGACGGCGGGCTTCACGGGCACGTCGGAAGGCGACTTCGGCGCACCCCGGCGCGATCGCCCGAACGGAGACATGGGCCAAGTCTAGGAGCGCTCGTATGCGCCCGCTCGCATGCGAGTCACAGCTCCCGCTGCGCGACCGCCACGGGCGCCCCGGCGAACTCGAGGAAGAGCCTCTCGTCGACCTCCGGCACGAATCCCGCGGCGTGCTGCACGGCCAGCACCGTGCCGTCGTCGAGCGCCACCGAGGTGCGCCGGAACGAGCCGAGGAAGCTCGTCGAGACGACCTCCGCCGCCAGCCCCGCCGCGCCGAATCGCAGATCCTCTGGGCGCACGAACGCCACCACGTCGCCCTCGGCCGCCGCCTGGTCGATGAGCGGGAGCCGCACCCCGCCCTCGAGCTCCACGACACCGCCCGACACCCGGCCCGGCAGCCGGTTGGTCTGCCCCACGAACTCGGCCACGAAGGCCGTCGCGGCACGCTCGTAGAGGTTCTCGGGCGTGCCGATCTGCTCGATCCGCCCCGCCCGCATCACGGCCACCCGGTCGGCCACCGCGAGGGCCTCCTCCTGGTCGTGCGTCACGAAGAGCGTCGTGATGCCGAACTCGCGCTGGATGCGCCGGATCTCCTCACGCAGCTGAACGCGCACCCGGGCGTCGAGCGCCGAGAGCGGCTCGTCGAGCAGCAGCACCCTGGGCTCGGTCACGAGCGCACGGGCGAGAGCGACGCGCTGCTGCTGCCCGCCCGAGAGCTCGTGCGCGTAGCGGCCGCCGAACCCGCCGAGGCCCACCATCTCGAGGGCGTCGCCCGCCCGTCGGCGCCGCTCGGCCGCGGGCACCTTGCGCATCCGCAGACCGAACTCGACGTTGGCGAGCGAGGTGAGGTGAGGGAACAGCGAGTACGACTGGAACACCATGCCGATGTCGCGGTGGCGCGCGGGGACCCCGGAGACGTCCTCGCCGTCGACGAGCACGGATCCTCCGGTGGCCGACTCGAGGCCCGCGAGCACCCGCAGGGCCGTGGTCTTGCCGCAGCCGCTCGGGCCGAGCAGGGCCACGAACTCCCCTGGTTCGATCACGAGGTCGATGCCGTCGAGGCCGCGGTGGCCGCCCGCGAACTCCTTCTCGATGGCGCGGAGCTCGACCCGGGCGCCCATCTGGGCAGGGGTCGTGGTCGTGGGTGTGGGCGACGTCGTGGTCATGAACGAACTTTCCTCTGAGTGCGCGGTCCCGCGCCGATGAATCCGATGCCGATGAGCAGCGCGAAGGCGAAGGCCAGGGCGAGCAGGGCGAAGATGATGGCCACGAACGGATCGGCCTTCGACACGATCACGAGCGCGGTCTGCAGGTTCACCCGGTTCAGGAGCGCCGCGATCGTGTACTCGCCGAGCACCACGGCCACCGAGATGAACGAGGCGGCGAGGAGGCCCCGCCGGATGTTCGGGACCACCACGCGGAGGAGAATGGTGAGCCAGCCCGCGCCGAGCGAGCGGGCCGCTTCGCTGAGGGTCACGACGTCGACCGCCCGGAGGTTGGCCTGGATGGCGCGGTAGGCGTAGGGCAGCACGAGGATGCCGTAGGCGAACGCGAGCGGCCAGACGCCGGAGCCTAAGATCCTTGCCACGACCGAGTAGACCGGCGCGAGCCCCACGACGAGCACGATGGCGGGGATCGTGATGGGCAGGAGGCACACGAACTCGAGCACGCGCTCGAGGGCGGGGAACCGGATGCGCACGAGCACCATGGTGGGAACGAGCAGCACGAGCATGATGAGCACCGTGACGACCGCGAGCAGGAGCGAGTTGGTGAGGCCGGTCAGCACGGGCTTGTACTCGCCCGTGAGGCCGTCGCCGCCGAACAGCTCGGCCCAGCGCGCGAGGTCGTAGCCGCCCTCGAGGCCGCGCCGCAGGGTGAACTCGATCATGGCCGCGATGGGCACGAGGAAGAGGCCGCCGATGACGACCACGATGATCCACCGGGTCAGCCGCGTGGGGCCAGGATGCACCTGGGGCAGCCCGCTCATCGCTGCCACCTCGCGGCGCGGCGCATGAGCAGCGAGTAGAGCGCCATCACGACCACCATCACCACGATCATGCCGAGGGCGAGGGCGCCGGCGAGGTTCTCCCGGCCGAGCACGGTCTCGCTCGTGAGGGCCGCGCGGATCTGCAGCGGCACGATCTGCGAGCCCTGGCTGGTGAGCGCCGCGGCGGTGGCGAACGAGGAGAACGCGTTGGCGAACAGCAGCAGCAGGCAGCCGACGAACGAGGGCAGCAGCACGGGCGCGCCGATGTGGCGCCAGTAGCCGAACCGGCTGCCGCCGAGCATCGCGGTGGCCTCGGCCCACTGCGGCTTCAGGCCCTCGAGGGCCGGCAGGAAGGTGATGATCATGAGCGGCACCTGGAAGTAGAGGTAGGGCAGGATGAGCCCCGGGGTGTCGTAGAGCCAGACGCCGTCGGCGAAGATGTCGGTGCCGAAGGTGTCGCGGAGCCAGAGGGTGACCATGCCCTGGATGCCGATGGTCGCGACGAACGCGAACGCGAGCATCACGCCGCCGAACTGGGCGAGCACGCCGCTCGCGGCGTCGACCACCGTGCGGAGGACGCCCGTCGGCTTCGCACCGATCAGGGCGTAGCAGAACAGCGCGCCCACGACCGCCCCGACCACGGCGGTGAGCGCCGAGAGCCAGAGCGAGTTGCCGAACGTGTTCAGCACCACCGGATCGCCGAGGGCGGCGAGGTTGGTCCAGGTGAAGGCGCCGTCGCCGTCGACGAGGCCCGTGCCGAGCGCGAGGAGGGTCGGCAGCGCGAGGAAGAGCAGGATGTAGGCCGTGAACGGCACGAGGCCGAGGACGCTGCCCGAGATCGGGGAGCGACCTCGGCGGGGCGCCCCCGGGCCCCGCGGCGGAGCGATGCCCGCCGCGGGGCTCAGGATGCGTTCGCTCACTGGACGGCGGCCGCCCACTTCTCGCCGAGCAGCGTCGAGGCCGCCTCGGCCTGAGCGGCGTCGGGCACGACGGTCTCGTCGGGGGTCTCGGGCAGTGCCGCGAAGAGCTCCTCGTCGATGGTGCCGGCCTCGGCCATGGCGTCGGCGCGCACGGGGCGGGCGCCGCCCTCGAGCCACAGGTTCTGCGCCTCGTCGCTGTAGAGGAACTCCTGCCACAGGCGCGCGGCGGCCGGGTTCGGTGCGTCGATGTTCACGGCCTGGTTGTAGTAGCCCGCGTAGCCGGTGCCGGGGAGGATGGCGACCTCCCAGTTGCGCTGGCCCTCGAGCTCGGCGCCGTAGCCCACGTTGAGGTAGTCCCAGTCGAAGACCACGGGGGTCTCACCGCTCGCGATGGTCGCGGGCGTCGGGTCGATCTTCACGAAGTTGCCGGCCTTGTTCAGCTCGGAGAAGAAGTCGATGCCGGCCTGGAAGTCGTCGACCGATCCACCGTTCTGCACGGCGGCGAGGCCCACCGCCGCGAACGCGGCGCCGGCCTGGGTCGGGTCGCCGTTGATCGCGACCTTGCCCTTGTAGTCGGCGCCGAGGAGGTCCTCGAGGCTCTCGGGGGCGGGAACGGCGTCGGGGTCGTAGCCGACGGCCATGTACCCGCCGTAGTCGCCCACCCAGAGGCCCGACTGCTCCTTGAGCGCATCCGGGATGTCGGCCCAGGTCTCGACCTGGTAGGGCGCGAACTGGTCGGTGTTGGCGAGAGCCACGGCCGCGCCCAGGTCGAAGACGTCGGGGGCGGTGTCCTGGCCGGCGAGGTTCTCGGCGGCCTGGATCTCCTCGGCGCTCGAGGCGTCGGGGCTGGCCTCGTTGATGGTGATCTCGGGGTACTTGGCGGCGAACGCGTCGAGCACGGCGCCGTAGTTGGCCCAGTCGCGCGGCAGCGCGATGACGTTGAGCGAGCCTTCGGCCTTGGCGGCCTCCTCGAGGGCTTCGAGCGAGCCGAAGTCGGCGAGGCTCGTGGCGGTGGCGGCGTCGACCGCTTCCGCGCCGGCGTCGGAGTCGGCGGACGCCTCGGCGGAGCAGCCGGTGAGGCCCAGGGCGACGGCTGCGACGACGGCGAGTCCCGTGATCGCGGTGCGCTTGGTGAACAAGTGATCCTCCAGGGTGTCGGCCACCGGCCGCCCGCGCTGTGAGCGGGCTGTTGCGATGCCGGGGTGCCGACCTCTGCAGGCTAAGGAGCGCGGGGGACGCTTCGCCGTCGCCGCCGTGAACCGGGCGTGAACGAGCGGTGTCGAGGATGTCGGGGGCGCCGGGTAGGGTCTGGAGCCATGGTCGACACGATTTCAGCGGCACTGGCGCGGCGGATCGCCCTGGCGGCCCAGGGGTTCGGGGCGCGCCCGAGCGCGGGCCCCGGCACCCGCCAGTTCAATCTCTTGCTGCGCCGGCTCGCGCTGCTGCAGATCGACTCGGTGAACGTCTACGAGCGCAGCCACTACCAGCCGGTGTTCGCGCGGCTCGGGCACTACGACAAGTCGGTGCTCGACGCCGTGACCTACGGCAAGGGGGTGACGGAGTACTGGGCGCACGAGGCGTCGTTCCTGCCGGTCGAGACGCTGCCGCTGATGGCGTGGCGGAAGAACGACTACCGCGACCGGTTCGCCGCCCGCACCGACGAGTGGAGCACGACCGAGCAGGCCAACGCCTCGATGATCGAGTGGCTGCGCGCCGAGCTGGCCGCGAAGGGGCCGATGCGCGCGAGCGAGATCGAGCACGACTCCAACCGCCGCCAGGGGCCGTGGTGGGGCTGGTCGGAGGTCAAACGAGGGCTCGAGACGATGTTCCGGGTGGGCGACGTGGTCTCGGCCGGCCGGGTGCGGTTCGAGCGGGTCTACGCGCTGCCCGAGCATGTGCTGCCCGCCTCGGTGCTCGGTGTGGAGGTGCCCCGGGAGGAGGCGGTGCGGCAGCTGATGTCGATGTCGGCGAGGGCGCACGGCATCGGAACGCTGAAGGACTTCGCCGACTACTTCCGGCTGAAGACGGTCGACGCCCTGCCCGCGGTGCTCTCGCTGGTGGAGGAGGGCGAGCTCGTGCCGGTGGAGGTGGAGGGCTGGTCGAAGCCCGCCTGGCTGCACCGGGATGCCCGCCGGCCGCGCCGGATCGAGGCCGAGGCGCTGCTCTCGCCGTTCGACCCCGTGGTGTGGGAGCGCTCGCGCACCGAGCGGCTCTTCGACTTCCACTACCGCATCGAGATCTACACGCCCGAGCCCAAGCGCGTCTACGGCTACTACACGCTCCCGGTGCTCATCGACGACCGCCTCCCGGCCCGCATCGACCTCAAGAGCGACCGCCAGTCCGGCGTCCTCCGCGTGCAGTCCGCCTGGGCCGAGCCCGGCCTCCTCCCCGACGACGTCCCCCGCATAGCGTCCCTCCTCCGCCGAGCCGCCGCCTGGCAGAAGCTCCCCGCCCCCATCCACGTCACCGGCAAAGGCACCCTCGCCCCCGCCCTGGCAGCAGAACTAGCCCGCGCCTAAAATCCCCCACCCATCGTGCGCAACCGCTCGATCCGCTCCGGCAGCGGCGGGTGGGTGACGAAGAGCTTGTCCATGAAGCCGGGCTTCATGGGGTCGGAGATCCACATGTGCGACATCGACGACGACTGGCGGAGCATGGGGCGGCCGTAGGCGGCGAGCTTCTCGAGGGCGCTCGCGAGCGCATCCGGGTGCCGGGTGGTCATGGCGCCCGTGGCATCCGCGAGGTACTCGCGCTGGCGGGAGACGGCGAGCTGCACCGCGGTGGCGATGAGGGGTGCGATCAGCAGCGCCACGAGCCCGAAGATCATCATGATCGGGTTGGAGTTGTTGTTGCCCCGGCCGAAGAGGGTGAGCCGCAGCAGCATGTCGGCCACGAACCCCACGGCCACCACGAGCCCGAACACGATCATCGAGACGCGGATGTCGTAGTTCTTGACGTGGCCGAGCTCGTGCGCCATGACGCCCTCGAGCTCCGAGTCGTCCATGATGGCGAGGAGGCCGGTGGTGGCGGCCACGACGGCGTGCTCCGGATCGCGACCGGTCGCGAACGCGTTCGGCGCCGGGTCGTCGATGATGTAGACCTTCGGCATCGGCATCCCCGTGGCGATGGTGAGGTTCTCGACCACGCGGTACAGCCGCGGGTTGTCGCGCTTCTCGATCTGCCGGGCGCCGCTCATGGTGAGCGCCTGGCCGCTCGCGGCGAAGTACTGGATGAGCGCGTACACGGCGGCCACCACGACCGTCACGATCACGATCGTGAGGTTGCCGTAGACGTAGCTTGCGAGCCAGCCGAGACCGCCGATGAACAGCAGGAACAGCGCGATGATGAAGACCGTGTTGCGCTTGTTCTTGGCTATGGCGCGATACATGGACCGGTTCTAGAACTGCACGCGAGGCGGCTCGGCGATGGCCGCGACGTCGGAGACCTCGAAGAACTCGCGCTCGGAGAAGCCGAGGCGGCGCGCGAAGACGTTGTTGGGGAACTGCTGGACCTTGGTGTTGAGCTCCCGCACGCCCCCATTGTAGAAGCGGCGCGACGCCTGCACCTTGTCCTCGGTGTCGACGATCTCGGCCTGCAGCTGCAGGAAGTTCTGGCTGGCCTGGAGCTGGGGGTAGGCCTCCGCCACGGCGAAGATGCTCTTGAGCGCCTGCTGCATGTGGTTCTCGGCCACCGACGCCTCCGCCGGGCCCTGCGCGCCGAGGGTCTCGGCACGGGCCTTCGTGACGTTCTCGAAGACGGCCTTCTCGTGCGCCGCGTAGCCCTTGACCGACTCGATCAGGTTGGGCAGCAGATCGGCGCGGCGCTTCAGCTGCACCGTGATGTCGCTCCACGCCTCGTCGACGCGCACCTTCAGGGAGACGAGCGAGTTGTAGGTCGCCCAGAGGTAGATGCCGATGATCGCTGCGATCACGACGACGATGATTACCGGGATCAGCCATTCCATGGCCCCGAGTATAGCGAGCCGACGGTTGTCGTTCAGGGGCCGCGGGTGCTCTCCCAGCTACCGCGACTCGGCAAGCAGCCGGAACCAGCGGTACGAGTCCTTCGGCGTGCGGGTGAAGTCGTCGAAGTCGACGTGCACGAGCCCGAACCGCTGCGTGTAGCCGGCGGCCCACTCGAAGTTGTCGAGCAGCGACCAGGCGAAGTAGCCCCTCAGGTCGATCCCGGAGGCCGCGCCCCCGCCGCTCACGGCCCGGACCGCGGCGTCGAGGTGCTCGGCCAGGTAGTCGATCCGGCGCCCGTCGGCCACGAAGGGGGTG
Organism: Herbiconiux sp.; assembly: GCF_023264895.1. Lineage (GTDB taxonomy): Bacteria > Actinomycetota > Actinomycetes > Actinomycetales > Microbacteriaceae > Herbiconiux. The sequence continues at coordinate 29,151 of NZ_JAHFUY010000022.1, forward strand.
CCGTCGTCCTCGGCGAGCTCGACCAGGTCGGGGAAGCTCGCGCCGTTCTCGGTGATGTAGACGGGCGGCAGCAGCGATCCGTAGCGCTCGGCGAGCTCTTCGAGCGCCGTGCCGAGGAACTCCGGCGCGATGGGCCAGCCGAAGCCCGTGCGGTCGAAATCGGGCCAGGGCGCGAGATGGAACGGCAGCTTCGCCATGGCCGACGACTCGCCGTCGGGCGTCGCCGATCCGCCCGAGCCCGCGGCGATCCGGGTGGGCATGTAGTAGTTGAGGCCGTAGAAGTCGAGCGGCTGCGCGATGATCGCGAGGTCGGCCGGGTCGGCCTCGGTGAGCGCGTCGAACAGCGCGGCGAAGCCCTCGGGCGGCTCCGGGTAGTGGCCGAGCAGCACCGGATCGGCGAAGATCCGGTTGTGCAGCAGGTCGAACAGTCCCGCGAACACCACGTCGGGCTCGTCGGCTGTGGCCGGCACCACCGGGGAGTGCACGTTGACGATGCCGACCCCGCCCCGCACATCCGCCGCCCGGAGGGCCTGCACGGCCACGCCGTGACCGAGCAGCAGCTGATGGGCGGCGGGCAGCGCGTTGAACAGGCGCGTGGCCCCCGGCGCGTGCACGCCGAGCGCGTAGCCCTGGAGGGTGACGGTGGCGGGCTCATTGATCGTGGCCCAATGTCCGATGCGGTCGCCGAACTCCTCCCCCAGCGCGAAGGCGAGGTCGCCGAAGCGGAGGGCTGTGTCGCGGTTGAACCAGCCGCCGGGCAGGGCCGTCGGGGTGTCCCAGTGGAACAGGGTGGCGAACGTCTGCACCCCGGCACCGTCGAGCGCGTCGAGCAGGCGGCGGTAGAAGTCGAGCCCCTCCTGCCGGAGGGCGCCCTTGCCCTCGGGCTGCAGCCGCGGCCACGAGAACGAGAAGCGGTAGGCGTCGGCGCCGAGGTCGCGCAGCAGCTCCACGTCCTCCGGATAGCGGTGCAGGTGGTCGGCCGCCCGGTCGGCCGTCGAGCCGTCGAGGATGCGGCCGCGCTGGGCGGTGAACGCATCCCACACCGACTCGCCCCGGCCGCCCTCGTGGGTGGCACCCTCGATCTGGAAGGCGCTCGTGGCGGTGCCGAGCACGAAGCCCTCGGGCAGCCGGCCGGCGAGATCGCGCGCGAACTCGCGGCGCTCCTCGGGTGATCGCACGCTCACTCCCCCAGCACGCGGTCGAGGTAGGCGTTCGTGAACAGCCGCTCCGGATCCGCGGCGTCGCGGAGGGCGACGAACTCGGCGTGCCGCGGGTACAGCTCCGCCAGCTGCGCGGCCGACTTGCTGTGCAGCTTGCCCCAGTGGGGCCGGCCGTGGTGCCTGTCCATGATCTCCTCGACGGCTTCGAAGTACTCGGTGTGGTCTTCGCGATGGTACCGGTGCACGGCGAGGTAGCCGGTCTCGCGGCCCGAGGCGGTCGAGAGCCAGAGGTCGTCGGCCGCAGCCGACCGCACCTCCACGGGGAACGAGATGCGCCAGCCGCGCTCGGTGATGAGGGCGTCGACCGCGCGGAGCGCCTCGGGCACGGCGGCCGCCGGCAGCGCGTACTCCTGCTCGCGGAAGCGCACCGTGCGGGAGGCCGTGAACACGCGGTGCGAGTGGTCGGTGAAGCGCCGGTTCGACCAGAGCCGCTCGGCGAGGGCGTTGACGCGGGGCACGACGGCCGGCACGGCGCTCCCGGCGGCGCAGGTCAGCCGGTAGAGGCCGTTGGCCATGAGCGTGTCGTCGAGGAACGCCCGGCCGCGCCCGAGCGGCGCCAGCGGTGCGTCGGCCGGCAGGCGCGTGTTCGTCTTGGTGGCGGCGCTCCGGGTGCCGGGGAACCAGTAGAACTCGAAGTGGTCGGCGGCGGCGTGCCGCTCGGCCAGGTGCGCGAGCACGTCGTCGAGCGCCTCCTGCTCCTCGACCGCGGCGAGCGCGAAGGCGGGCACGCACTGCAGGGTGACCTCCACGATCACCCCGAGGGCGCCGAGCGAGAGGGCGACGGCCGGGAGGAGCTCGGGCTCGTTCTGCTCGTCGATGCGGCGGAGCTCCCCCTCGGCGGTCACGAGGGTGACGCCCACCACCTGGGTGGCGATGCCGCCGAACCGCTCCCCCGTGCCGTGGGTGCCGGTGGAGATCGCGCCCGCGATGGACTGCCGGTCGATGTCGCCCATGTTCGCGAGGGCGAGCTCGTAGGGCCGCAGCAGCTGCGGCAGCTGGTGCAGTCGGGTGCCGCCGAGCAGGGTCACCCGCCCGCGCTCACGGTCGACCGCGACGATCCCGCTGAGGTCGTCGAGCTCGAGCAGCACCCCCGTGGCCACCGCGATGCCCGTGAAGCTGTGGCCGGCGCCGACGGCCTTCACCCGGAGCCCTGAGCGCGCGGCGGCGGTGACGGCGCGCTGCACGGCGCCGATGCTCGCCGGGCGCTCCACCCGCACGGGCTTGACCTTCTCGGTGCGTGCCCAGTTGCGCCACACCCCGTTGGCGGCTGTCACAGGAAGGCCTGCCCCTCGCCGCGGTAGGTCGGCACGACGTCGACCACGGCGCCGTCCTCGACAACCGCGAACTCGTTCACGTGCTCCGAGAGCTCGCCCGACTTCGTGTGCCGCAGCCACACCCGGTCGCCCGCTCGGAGGCCCGCCGCACCGCGCCCGGAGAGCGGCGTCTGCACCTCGCCCGCCATCTCGCGGGCCTGCATCGTCGTGCCCTTCGGCCAGACGATCTCGGGCAGGCGGTCGGGTGCCGGCGGGCCGGAGGCGATCCAGCCCCCGCCGAGGAGCGTGGCCATGTCGGGCCGCGGCTTCCGCACGACCGGCAGCGCGAACGCGGCCGCCGGGGCGGGGCGGAACCGGGAGTAGGTGTCGAAGAGGTGACCGCCCAGGAGGCCGGAGCCCGCGGCGATCTCGGTGACCGAGGCGTCGGCGCTCGTCGACTCGAGCGAGCCCGTGCCGCCCCCGTTCACGAACTCCAGCGGCGCGAGCGACCGCACCGCCGCCACGACCTCGCCCCGGCGGCCGGCGAGCTCGGCGATCGAGCCCTTCTGCATCAGGTCGATCGCGCGCGCCATCGCGCGGCGGGCGATCGGATTGCCGCCGGGGCGGTTGCCGACGCCCGCGATCTGCGACTCGTAGGCCATCAGCCCCACGAGGTCGAAGCCGGGGCGCCGCATGATCTCGCGGGCGAGGGCGGTCGCGTCGTCGACGGTGGCGACGGGAGACCGCCAGACGCCGAGCCGCCCAAGGGCCGGAGCGGTGTAGGCCGAGTCGAGCTCGATCGCCACCCGGAGGGCGGGGCGGGCAGCGGCAGGGGCACCGCCGGCGGCCACGGAACCGGCAAGGGCCGCGTCGATGAGATCGAGGTGCGCGACCGAGTCGACCATGAGCGTGATCGTCGACGCGAACTCCTCGTCGGCGGCGAGAGCCCTGAGGGCAGCGCGGTCGACCGTGGGGTAGCCCACCACGATGTCGAGCGGATGCGCGGTCGCGGGCGCACGGCCGGCCGGGTCGTCGGCGGCCCGCCTCGCGCGCTCGGCCAGCCACAGCGCCTCGGGGAGCGTGTAGGCGAGGATGCCGGCGTATCCCGGCAGCGCGAGCACCGCATCCTGAACGGCGCGCACCCGCACCGACTTGCTCGCCACCCGGATCGGCTTGCCTCCGGCGCGCTGAAGCATCGACCGCGCGTTGTGCACGAGGGCCTCGAGGCCGATCACGGCCACGGGGGGCTCGAGGTCGGCGGTGGCGGCGGTGAGACCGCGCCAGTAGCGCTGCTCGTCGCGCCAGGCATCCGGATGCGCGAGGTGGCGGGTGAGATCGAGCGCCGTCGTCGCCGTCATCGCACGCTCCGCACCCGCGACACCGCGAGGGCGCCCGCGAAGCCGAAGATCGCCGAGACGAGGAAGAGGCCGGTGAAGCCGCCCACCCAGGTCACGACGGCGGCGCCGACGAGCGGGGCGACGGCCTGGGGAACGGCGGTGGCGATGTTCATGATGCCGAGGTCCTTTCCGCGGGAGGCGGGATCGGGGAGCACTTGGGTGGCGAGGGCCTGGTCGACCGAGAGGAACGAGCCGTAGCCGAGGCCGAGGAGGGCCGCCGCGACCATCGTGACGGTGAGGTCGGGCACGAAGGCGAGCAGCAGGGCGGCGAGGGCCTGCAGCACGGCGGCGGCGAGCACGAACACACGGCGGCGGGCCAGGCGGTCGGAGAGTGCGCCCGCGATCATCGAGGCGAGCACCACGAAGACCGTGTAGATGACGATGAGCACGAGCAGGTCGTCCTCGGCGTTCGGGTCGTTGAGGCCGAACATCAGGAAGTAGAGCAGGAGCGTGGTGCCGAGGGCGTTGCCGATGTTGACGAGCACGCGGCTGAGGAGGGTCCAGCCGAAGTCGGGGTGCGCGCGGGGACTCACCCAGAAGCCCTCCACGAGGGAGCGGAGGGTGAGGGGCGGGAGGCCTCCCCGGCCGGCCGCCGTGTCGGGAACCCACAGGCAGAAGGGCGCGACGAGCACGACGAGGAGGACGGCCATCGCGGTGTAGCCGAGGAACTGGCCGGTGAAGAGGGCGGTGGCGAGCAGCACGCCGAGGATGAGACCGACGGCCTGGGGTGCCGAGATGAAGCTCGACGCGAAACCGCGCTGGCCCACGGGGACCTGGTCGGAGATGAGGGCTGTGAGGGCGGCGGAGAGCACGCAGAAGCCGATGATGGCGAGGCTCCAGAAGACGCCCACGAGCACGAGGTCGTGCTGCAGGCCGAGGAGCACGAGCGAGGCGGCGAAGAGCAGGGTGCCGCCGGCGATCCAGGGGCGGCGGCGGCCGAAGCGGGAGGTCGTGCGGTCGGAGAGCGCACCCGTGAGGGGGAAGGTGAGCAGGGCGAAGGCGCCCGCGATGGCCGAGATCACGCCGAAGGCCACCACGGAGTCCGTCCAGTGCGCGGTGGTGAGCTGCGCCTCGACCTGGAGCGGCAGGAGGAGCTGCACGGGGGTGAGCTGCGCCATCCAGACGCCGAGCCACGCGGTGCCGAAGAGGGCGATCCAGGCGCCGCCGACCCGGCGGACGGGTTCGGCGGTGGGGTTCGCGGATGCGGCGGGGTTCGCGGATGCGGTGGTGTTTCCGGATGCGGCGGGGTTCCCGGATGCGGCGGGGTCGGCGGGGCCGGGGCCGGTGGGGTGGGTCATGCTACGGTCACCGCCTCGGCCGCGAGGGCACGGGCCGCGAACGCGAGCGCGGCGTCGGCGCGCTCGTCGGCGGCGGCGGTGGCGGCGGCGGCCGGGCTGCCGGTGGGATCCGTGGTGGCGACGGTGGCCATGATCGGAGTGGCAGTGCGGACGCCTGCGGTGGTGGTGGTGGCGTCGGCGGTAGCGGCTTCGGTCGTGGGGGCGACGGTGGCGTCTTCGGCGGTGGCGGTGGAGGTGGGCGCGGCGGCGGTGTCGGCGAGCCAGGCGAGGGTGATGCCGTCGGTGAGGGCGACCAGGTGGGCGGCGGTCTGGTCGGTGCCGGCCGGCCACGCGCATCCGCTTCGGGCCGCCGCTTCGGCGAGGGCCTCCGCGGCGAGGCGGCGATAACGGGCGTACTGGCGGGCGGCGAGCGGCTGCATGCCCTCGGTGCGCATGGCGTACTGGGTGAGCTCGAACATAGCGCGCTCCCGGGCCGGGTCGGCGCGCACGCCGTCGAAGTAGCGGCGGAGCCCCGCGGCGAGGATCTCCTCGAGGGTGCTCCCGGCCCCAGGATCGAGCTCGAGGGCCGTCGCCTCCGCACCCACCACCTGCTCCACGAGCTCGCCGAGCAGCTCCTCGCGCGAAGCGAACGCGTAGTGGAAGCTGGCGAGCTTCATGTCGGCCTCGTCGACGATGGCGCGGGTGGTGGCGGCCGCGACACCGCCGCGGGCGATCACGGCGAAGGCGGCGGCGAGCAGGCGCTCGCGGCGCTCGGCGACGGGCAGGCGCGACATCGTCCCCCTCGTGTCGGCAGATGTGGGTCAGTTGACCCAGTTGCGTCAGTATGCGGCAGGGCGGGTCGCGAGTCCATGCCCCGCCTCCGAATTCCCTCAGAAAGGCCGACGGGTCTTGGTTCGCACCGCCCGCTCTGGCTCAATGGTGTGAGGTGTCGGGATCGCAGAGCAGGCGGGGAGAGGCGGCGTCGCGCACGCGTGACGTCGTGTCCGGTCGATCCCGCGCTCAGGTGGGAGCCCACCCCCGCATCGCCCTGATGGTCTTGCGCTCCAGGGTCTCGCGTTCCGTCGCGCCGCTGGTCCTGGCCCTCGTCGGCGTCATCCTGCTCGGCCCCCTGTGGTCGGTGCCGTCGGCGGCCACAGCCGCCTCACCGGCCTCGTCGGTCAACGCCGCCGCTCCGGGGCTGGAGGCGCCGGCCCCCGCGCCCGCTCCCGCCCCCGCGCCGAGCGACGCCGAGGAGGGGCCCACGAGCAGCCCGGACATCACCGCCCCTCCCACGTCGCCGCCCACCAGCACCCCCGCACCCGACCTGGCGCCCGCGGCCATTACCTCCCCCGCCGACGGCGACCTCCTCGACGGCGCCACGACCGTCGCGGGCACGGCGGAGCCCGGATCCACTGTGCAGATCAAGCTCGGCGGGGCGGCCGAGCCCGTCTGCATCGTCACCGCCGACGCATCCGGGGCCTTCGCCTGCGACATCTCGGGCCTCGCGAGCTCCCCCTCCACCACGGTGCGCGCGGTCGCCCTCACCGCGGGAACCGCCCCCACCGAGGCCTCGGTCACCGTGCGGGTGCTCACGGCGCCCGTCGTCTCCGGAGGCCCGCGCGGATCGCTCACGAACGGCGTCGTGCTCGGCTCGGCCTACCCCGGCGCGAGCGTGACCGCCGTCACCGGTCCCTTCGAGTGCACGGCCACCGCCGACCCCTCGGGCGCCTGGACCTGCCCCCTCGGCGGCGGCATCACCGACGGCGAGCACCTCGTCTCGGCCACCCAGTCCACGAGCTGGAGCGGCGGCGCCTCCGCCGCGAGCGCGGCCGTCGCGGTGCAGGTCGATGGGACCGTGCCCTCCGCACCCGTGCTGCAGTCGCCCGCCGACCCCGGCACGCTGCCCGCGACGGGCGCGGTCTTCAGCGGTCTCGGCGAAGACGGGGCCACGGTCTCGGTCTTCGCGGGCGCTCACGTGCTGTGCGAGACGGTCGTCTCCGGCGGCGCCTGGTCGTGCCAGGCGAGCACCGTGCCCGCGGGCACCTACAACCTCGCCGTGCTGCAGCAGGATGCGGCGGGCAACGTGAGCGTGCAGTCGGGCGCCCTCGTGATGACGTTCTCGGCCTCGGCGCCGAACCCGGCCGCCACCCCCGGAGCGACTCCCGTTCCCGGCCCCTCCGCGACCTCCCCGGGCTCCGCCGCCCCCGCGCCCGGTGCCGAGAGCTCTCCCGACGCCCCGGGTGCCGAGTCCGGCTCGCCGCCGGAATCCGGCACCGGATCGGGCGGACGCCCGGGTGGCGGCTCCGCGGGCCCCGGCGCGGTGGCTCCGATACCTGACGGCTGGGCCGACGGCACGCTCTTCTCGGCCTCCCTGCAGCCCGCGTTCGGCTCCGCCGCGGCACCGCTCTGGTGGGTGGCGCTGGCCATGGCCGGGGCCGCACTGCTGCTGCTGGTGCTCCCCGCCCGCCTGCTCGAGAAGGCCGTCCGCGGCCCCCGCGTGGCGGAGGTCACCGCCGGTTCCGGCTCGCTAGGTGCGACGGATGCGCGGGGCTCGGTCGGTGCCACCGGAAGCGGCCCACGGCACGCCCTCACCTCCGTCGTCTCCCCCGGCGCCTCGGCCACGGCCCCGAGAGGCGCCGCCGTCCCGCCCACCGCCGCATCGTCGTCCGCATCGTCGTCCGCATCGTCGGCCGCGTCAGCGCTCGGGTGGCTGACGGGCCGCAACCGCTCGCGCGACGAGTTCGAGCGCGCACCGGAGGTGCGCGTCCACCGCTGGGTCTCACGCGCGGCCGCCCTGCTCGCCTCGGCGGCGATCGTGACGCTGTCCGGCCCCGTCGCCGGGGAGCCCGCCTACCTGCGGCTCTACCTCGCCGTCGTCGCGGCGGTGGTCGTGGTGAACGCGGCCGCCACCGTGCTGCCTGCCGTGATCGCGCGCGCCGCGTTCGGCATCCGCTCGACGCCCCGGCTGCGGCCGGCCCTGCTGCTCGTCTCGGTCGCATTCGCGCTCGTGTCGCGCGTGGCGGGGATCGAGCCCGCCCTCGTGTTCGGGCTCGTCGCCGCCCTGACCCTTGCCGCGCCCGCCACCTCCAGCCCCGCCCGCACCTCCGCCCACAGCTCCGCCCACCGTTCCGCCCGCAGCGAGCGCGCGACGCGGGGGCGGCTGGCGACCGTGCAGCTCGTCGTGCTGCTCCTCGTAGGCGGAGCCGCGTGGGCCGCCGCCGGCCTCGTCACCGCGAGCCTCGCCGCCGACGGCGCCCCGGGCTTCTGGGTCGTCGCCGCCTCCGAGCTGCTGCACACGATCGTGCTCGCCGCCTTCGGCTCGGCGTCGCTGCTGCTCGTGCCGGTGGGGCGCACGAGCGGGCGCCGCATCCTCGACTGGTCGCCCGCCCTCTGGCTCCTGCTCGCCCTCGTCTCGTTCACCTCGCTCACGATGCTCTTCGTGCCCTCGCTCGCGGCCTCCGCGGGTAAAGGAGGCGTCCTGCCGCTCGCACTCGTGGCCCTCGGCTTCTCAGCGCTCTGCGTCTCGGTGTGGGTCTGGCAGCGCTTCGTCGCGTCGGCGACCGACGACGACTGAGCGGACTCGACTGCGACCGCGGATGCGGCGGATACGGCTGCGGCCGCGGCCCACCGGCCTGTATGACGAAATCTGACACCCGGCATCCGCTCACCGCTCCCCTCCGCGACCGATCGTCTTAGGATCGCCGTATGACGAACGCGCAGACCTCACCCGACGACCGCGATCGCAGCCGCGAGACCGACGACGCCGGCACCGCTCCCACCGAGCACCAACTCACCGAGCACCACTTCACCGAGTCGGTGACCCCCGACGAGTTCAAGGCGGCGTTCCGCAACCACCCCGCCGGAGTCGCCGTCATCACCGCCGATGCCGGCGACGGCCCCGTGGCCCTCACGGCCACGAGCGTCTTCTCCGTGAGCGTCGCCCCTCCGCTCCTGGTCTTCTCGGTCTCCGAGCTCTCGTCCTCCACCCCCACCATCCGCCGCGCCGAGACCGTGGTGGTGCACCTGCTCGGAGCCGCACAGATCGACATCGCCAAGCTCGGGGCCACGAGCGGCATCGACCGCTTCGCCGACACCTCCATCTGGGAGCGCCTCCCCACGGGTGAGCCGCACTTCCCGGCCGCGCACGCGTGGATCCGCGGCCGCGTGGTGAACACGATGGACGCCGGGGGTTCGACGGTCGTCGCCGTGCAGGCGCTCGAGACCCACGCGCCGCCCGCGGGCGACCCGTCGGCCGATGCCCGCGAAGCCGAGCCGCTCGTCTACCACAACCGCACCTGGCACCGCCTCGGCGACCACTCCAAGATCGACTGACGACCGCTTACGCGGCCACGCCGGCCGCCTCCCGGTTCAGAACCGCACAGGTCGCGGCATCCGCCCTCTCACAGGGCCTGGATGCCGCGACCTCTGCGGTTCTGAACGCCGATCGTGCGGACAACGCCACACGTCGCGCCGATCGGCCCCGAATGGGGCTCGGTGGGCGCGACGTGTGGCGTTGTCCGCAGAACGCGGCGCTCAGCCGTGCTGGGCGCGAAGGCGCGGCAGGATTTCCTCGCCGTAGAGCTCGATGAAGCGCGCCTGGTCGGCACCCGGCCCGTGGAACACGAGGTGCCGGAAGCCCAGCGCGATGTACTCGTTGATGCGCTCGACGTGCTCATCCGGATCCGTCGACACGATCCACCGGGAGGCCGCCCGCTCGATCGGCAGCGCGTCGGCGAGGCGCTGCATCTCCATCGGATCCTCGACGCCCATCTTCTCCTCGGGCGTGAGGGCGAGCGGAGCCCAGTAGCGGGTGTCCTGGAGGGCGCGCTCGCGATCGTGGTCGAACGAGACCTTCATCTCCATGAGGGTGTCGACCTCGCCCTCGGCGCGGCCGCCCTTCTCGATGCCCTCATCGAGGGCCGGCAGCAGCGTCTCGGTGTAGAGCTCGCGCTTCTTGCCGGAGGTGGTGATGAAGCCGTCCGCGATCCGGCCCGCCAGTCGCGTGGCGGCGGGCCCCGAGGCGCCGATGTAGATCGGCACGGGGGTCTCGGGGCGGTCGTAGATGGTGGCGTTCTCGGTGCGGTAGAACTGGCCGTCGAAGGTCACGCGCTCCTCGCTCCAGAGCCGCTCGATCAGCTGAATGGCCTCCTTGAGGCGGGCGAACCGCTCCTTCACCTCGGGCCACGGGATGCCGAGGGCGACCTCGTTGAGGGCCTCGCCGGTGCCGACACCCAGGATGACGCGCCCCGGGAAGAGCGACCCGAGCGTGCCGAAGGCCTGAGCGATGACGCCGGGGTGGTAGCGGAACGTGGGGGTGAGCACGCTCGTGCCCATGATGATCGTCGAGGTGCGGGCGCCGAGCGCACCGAGCCACGGCATCGCGGCGGGCGCGTGGCCGCCTTCGTGGTTCCAGGGCTGCAGGTGGTCGGAGACGAAGATCGAGTCGAAGCCGGCCTGCTCGGCGAGCACGCCGTACTCCAGGAGCTCCCCGGGCCCGAACTGCTCAGCCGACGCCTTGTACCCGAACCGGATGGGAGTGCTCATGCCTGTGGTCGCCCTTCGCTCCGCGCCGACGATCGGCCCGGACGTCCATTCTAGTGACGACGGCCCGGTCAGCTCCGGATGAGCGCGACCGCCTCATCGAAGCTCTTCACGGGCGTCATCAGCAGGCCGACATCGTGAGCCAGGTGCTCCGCCGACCCGTTCGACACGACGATCACCCGGGCGTCGGCGAGCCTGCAGACCCGGATCTTGTAGTTGATGGAGACGCGCTCCCCCTCGCGCTGCTGCACGATCACGACGTCCGGCGGGAACGCCGGGTCGGTGAGCATCTGCCCGAGCGAGCCGGCCGCGATCCGCAGGTCGACCCCGGGCACGCGCGAGAGCACCTCGGCTCGCTCGGCCAGAACCCCGGCGTCGGCGTCGAACAGGCCCACGGTGGTGTGCGCGCCGCCGGTCCCGGTGGCGCGCACCGTCGCATTGCTCATCATCGAGGCCTCTCGGGTCGTCGGTCGTCATCCCGACCCCCTCAACCTACGACGATACCGGCGCCGCTGCACTACCGAGACCCTACGGAGGGCCTGCCCGCTCCCCGTTCGAGTGTCCGGGGGTGCCGTTAGGGTCGGCTTGCGCGGGCCGGCGCGAGGAGGAAGTCCACCACCCGAGAGGAACACCCGTTGCCCGACTGGCGCCCTGTGCAGAGCATCCTGCCGATCGAGTTCTACTACCCCCGGCCCGGCACGAAGGAGCCGTTCGCCATCATCCGCTGGGTCGACCTGCGGCTCGAGGGCGAACCGGTGTCGCGCTGGCGCGCGGTCACCTACCAGGAGCCGCGCCGCCTCATCGGCGACGGCTACTACCAGGAGCTCGACGACGCGGCCACGGCCTGCCACCGCCTCGCCATCACCTCCACCGTGCCCGCCGTGCTCGACGTGCAGCGGCGGTGAGCCCGGGGCAGCAATGGGAATACCCCCCGTCGGGCCGCTACCCCCACGCAGCGACCCGACGAGGATGCTGGGTGTTCGGAGCCGGCATCCGATCGGATTGGTCGTTCCGTTCGAGACGTGCCGCTCGGCTCACCGGGGAGTACTTTTGCGAGCGGATGGGGGTTCCGCGTGGGGTAAGGGCCCCCATCCACTCGTCGTCCAGCGGCCGGGTCGACGAGGTGGAACCGAGAGGGCAGTGACGCTCATCGATGTGGGGGAATCGACGCGCGCCACTGCCCCGTCTGAGGGTCGACCCGAGGTCCGGGACGCGAGGGTGCCAGTGTACGTCCGTCCGGCGTAGGTTCGTGCTCATGGGGGATCAGAACGTGCCGGAGCGCGGCGCGAAGGACTGGCTCGACGTCGTCGCGCCCGTGAAGAAGGGCGCGATCCGTGAGGCCGCGGGCGGCCTGTTCCTGCTGGCCGTGGTCTCGATTGGGGTCAGCGTGTGGATGCTCGCCACGCAGCCCTTCTGGGAACTGAGCTGGCGGCTCCCGATCCCCGCCGGGATCCTGGGCATCCTGGGGATCGTCATCGGCGTCTGGTTCGCCCTCCTGGGAGCGAACCTGCTGCGCCGCACGCGGAAGTACACGCGATGAAGAACGGGTCGAAGGCCGCCCTCGGATGGATCGCGGCTCTTCTGTTCGTCCTGGTGGCGGGCCTGGCCCTCGCGTCCCGCTTCGGCGTCTGGGGGTAGGGCCTCCGGCTGCCTCGCTGGGCACGCGGTACCCCCAGAGGGATTCGAACCCTCACTGAAACGATTTTAAGTCGTCTGCCTCTGCCGGTTGGGCTATGGGGGCGGGTGCTTCATGGTACCCGGGCGCACACGACTGCGCCGCGCATTCGGGCCCCGGGGGGGGGCGGATGCGCGGCGCAGGTGGTGGAGCGGCTACTCGCCGGCGGGCGACGACTTCGCGGCGGCCTTGGCGCGCGGCTTCGAAGCGGCCTTCGCCTTGGCCGGGGCAGCGGACCCGCCCGATGCGGCGGGCGACGGGGCAGGAGCGTTGTCCGGCGACTCGGGTGCCGAGTCGGTGGCGGCCACACCGTTGACCGCAGCCGTGGCGGCGGGCTCCGACGAGTGCGAGCCGGGGAGCTCGGGGTTGCCGGGCGCCGCGCTCGACTTCGCGGTCGTGGGCGCCGCGGCTCCAGCAGGGACCGGAGTGCCGGCCGCCTTCACCGCAGGCGTCGACGCGGTGGCCGTGGAGACCTTCGGTCGCGCCGCGAACTCCTCGAACGCCGCACGCGGCTTCACGCGGGCCTCGAGCGACACGTTGTCGCGGCCGAGGAAGAAGTTGTGGATCCAGCCCCAGATGACGCGGATCTTGCGCTCCCACGACGGCATCGCGAGACCGTGGTAGCCGCGGTGCGCGAACCAGGCCAGGAGACCCTTGAGCGCGATCTTGCCCGACTGGAACACGCCGATGCCGAGACCGAGGCCCGCGACCGCTCCCATGTTCTTGTGGACGTAGTCCTTGACGCCCTCGCCGCGGAGCGACGCCACGATGTTCTTCGAGAGCAGCTTGCCCTGGCGCACCGCGTGCTGGGCGTTGGGCACGCAGAAGCCGCCCACTCCGCCACCGGTGAGGTCGGGCACGGCCGCCACGTCGCCGGCGCCCCAGGCGCCCTCGACGATCCCGTCGTCGCCCTCGACCCGCAGGTCGGCGCGCACGCGCAGGCGCCCGCGCTCCTCGATCGGGAGGCCGTAGTGCTTGATGTCGGGGGTCGCCATGACACCGGCGGTCCAGATGATGACGTCGCTCTCGAACGACTCGCCGGTGGAGAGCTCCACCACGCCGTCGACGGCCGACTTGAGCTGCGTGTCGAGGTGCACCTGGGCCCCGCGCTCCGCGAGGTTGTTGATGACCCAGAGCGAGGTGGGCAGGCTCACCTCCGGCATGATCCGGCCCATGGCCTCGATCAGGTGGAAGTGGGTGTCTTCGAACGCGATCTCGGGGTAGCTCTTGATGAGCGCCGAGACGAACGAGCGGAGCTCGGCGAAGACCTCGATGCCGGCGAAGCCGCCACCGACCACGACGACCGTGAGCAGGCGCGTGCGCTCCGGCCCGGGAGGCATCGTGGCGGCCTTGTCGAAGTTCGTGAGGATGCGGTCGCGGATGGCGGTCGCCTCCTCGATCGTCTTCAGCCCGATCGCGTTGTCGGCGACACCCGGGATCGGGAACGTGCGCGACACGGCACCGGCCGTGACGACGATCTGGTCGTACGACTCCTCCCACGGCTCACCGAGCTCGGGGGTGATCGTGGCGGTCTTCGCGGCGTGGTCGACAGCGGTGACCTTCGCGGCGACGACGCGCGTCTTCTTGAGGTGACGGCGGAGACCGACCACGGCGTGACGCGGCTCGATCGACCCGGCGGCCACCTCGGGGAGGAAGGGCTGGTACGTCATGTACGGCAGCGGGTCGACGACCGTGACCTCGGCCTCGCCGGAACGGAGCCATTTCTCGAGCTTCCACGCGGTGTAGAAACCGGCGTAGCCGCCGCCGACGATCAGAATTTTGGGCACGATGAAACGATCTCCTCAGTACAGGGCCTGCGTACAGGCTACTACTTGCGGAGCAGCCCCCTGAAATGCGAGACGGCCCCCAGAGCGAACGTCGCCATCAAGATGAGGAACCCGAGCAGGAGCCCCAGCGGCACCGCCCAGTGGATCAAATTGTACACCCCGGCGCCGGACGAGCCCGTGGGGCCCGCCGCCCCTGGGCCGCCCGTGCCGGGCGATCCCGAACTCGGGTCGGCCGACGGCGCCGGGATGACGAGGGTCTCGAGCGACGTCGTGCTCGAGGAGGGCCGGTAGGTCGCGATCCACGCCGCGAGGTCGCCGATGGGATTCGCGGCCACGGGCTCGACCGCGGTCGTCATCGCCGACGCCGCATCGATGAGTCCGTACCCGTAGATAGGCCCCGGCACCGGATCGCCCTTCGGCGTCGCGGTCGCGATGATGCGGTTGATGACATTGGCCGCGTCGAGCTCCGGGTAGGCCGAGCGCACGAGCGCCGCGAGCCCGCTCACGATCGGCGCCGCCCCCGAGGTGCCGCCCCAGAGCACGTGACCCCCGCCGGGCACGACTCCCACGAGCTGCTCGCTCGGGGCCGCCACGGCGATCGTGATGCCCTGCGAGGAGGAGTCGAGGCTCGCGTTCCCCGCCTCGTCGACACCCGCCACGGTCACGACGCCCGGGATGGTGGCGGGAGCACCGACCTCGGTGGTGCCGCTCCCCCGATTGCCGGCGGCCGCGACGACCACGACGTCGTTGTCGAAGGCGTAGGAGAACGCGTCGTCCCAGCTCTCGGGCCAGTCGAGGCTGTTGCGGGTGAGCGACATGTTGATGACGTCGGCGCCGTGGTCGACGGCCCAGCGCACGGCTTCGGCGATCTGCTCGTCCGAGCCCACGGAGCCCTCACCGAGGTCGACCGAGATCGACAGCAGCGACGCCTCCGGTGCGACGCCGATCACTCCGCTGCCGAAGGACGTGCCACGGCCCGCGATGAGCGAGGCCACCATGGTGCCGTGCTCGGGGCTCTCCCCCACCGGCGTCTGCCCGTCGGGCGAGCCCGCACCCGAGAAGTCGGCGCCGTCGACCACGGCGCCCTGGAGTTCGCGCACGCTGCCGTCGATGCCGGTGTCGATCACCGCGACCGTGGCGCCCTCGCCCTCGGTGGTGTCCCAGGCCTGACGGAAGCCGTAGTCGGCGAGCCAGTACTCCAGGTCGCGGATCGAGTCGGCGCGCGCCGCGTCGAGACCGCCCACGGGCGCGACGACGCCCACGAGCACCATCGTGGAGGCAGCCGCCGCGGCGAACGCGGTGACCCTCACACGGCCGAGCCGGCGGATGCCCATCAGGGCTCGATCGCGTAGTCGACGCACTCGCACACGGTCGGCGACCAGTCGCCGCGCTCGAGCGCGAGGTCGCCGATCGGGTTCACCCCGGGGCCGGCCGCGAGCGCGTGCGCGGCGAGGGCGTGCAGGCACTTGACCCGCACGGGCATGCCGCCGGCCGAGATGCCGGCGATCTCGGGCACCTCGCCGAACTCCGCGCGGTCGGCGAGGTAGGCGGCGTGGGCCGCGTGGTAGGCGGCCGACAGCTCCTCGTCGCCCAGCGCATCCTGGAGCTCGACCATGATGTGGTCGGCCTCGAGGTCGCTCATGGCCGCCGTGGCAGCCGGATGCGACAGGTAGTAGAGGGTGGGGAACGGGGTGCCGTCGGCGAGCCTCGGCGCCGTTGCCACGACGGTGGGGTTGCCGCACACGCAGCGCGCGGCGATGCCGAGCACGTTCCGCACCGGTCGCCCGAGCTGGGCGGAGGCCACGGCGATGTCGTGCTCCGTCGCCGGCTCGAAGGGCGGGGTGGTCATGGGGTGAGTCCGTTCGCGTCGAGTTCGGCGGGCGTGGCATCCGAGAGCCCCGCGGTCATGCCGGAGGCGAAGAGCGATGAGAGCCAGTCGACCTCGGTGGTGCTGATGGTGTCGCTGACGCCGCTCGTGGTCTGCTCCGGCTGCTGCTGGTCGTCGATCACGAGGAAGCTCGTCTCGCCGGGCATGACGTAGTAGAGCCGGTCGCGCGCCTCGGCCTTGATGTAGGCCGGGTCGCTCCAGCGGGCGATCTCGCTCGTGAGGTCGTCGTTCTCCTCGACCCGCGCATCCACCGCCGCCTGCAGGGCCGCGAGCTCCTGCCGCTGCTCCACGTAGACGCGGAGGCCGGGAGCGATGATGACGACGAACATCACGATGACCACGAACATCAGCACCGTGAAGCCGGAGAAACGGATGCTGCGGAGCCAGCCCGCACCCGCCGCGCCGCCTGAGCCAGCACCGCCTGATCCGGCACCGCCTGAGCCCGAGACGGACTGCGGCAGCGCCACCGGCACCCGGGCTGCCCGAGGGGAGCCCGCTGCCGGTGGTCGCTGCCGCATGAAACTGCCTTCGATCGGATCTCCTAGGCGGAGAAGCGGGGGAACGCGCCGCGGCCGGCGTACACCGCGGCCTCGGCGAGCTCTTCTTCGATCCTCAGCAGCTGATTGTACTTCGCCACGCGCTCGCTGCGGGCAGGCGCACCGGTCTTGATCTGGCCGGCGTCGACGGCCACGGCGAGGTCGGCGATCGTGGTGTCCTCGGTCTCGCCCGAGCGGTGCGAGAGGATCGCGGTCATGCCCGAGCGCTGCGCCAGCGAGACCGCGTCGAGCGTCTCGGTGAGCGTGCCGATCTGGTTGACCTTGACGAGGATCGAGTTGCCCGTGCCCTTGGCGATGCCCTCGGCGAGGCGCGTGGGGTTGGTGACGAACAGGTCGTCGCCGACGAGCTGCACCTTGGAGCCAATCTCGGAGGTGAGGTGCGCCCAGCCGGCCCAGTCGTCCTCGTTCAGCGGGTCCTCGATCGAGACGAGCGGGTAGTTCGCCACGAGGTCGGCGAAGTAGGCCGACATCTCCTCGGCGGAGCGCTGGGTGCCCTCGAAGGTGTACGAGCCGTTGTCGTAGAACTCGGACGCGGCGACGTCGAGCGCGAGCGCGATGTCCTTGCCGGGCGTGAAGCCGGCCTGGGTGATGGCCTCGAGGATGAAGTCGAGAGCCTCGCGGTTGTTCGGGAGCTCGGGGGCGAAGCCGCCCTCGTCGCCGAGGCCGGTGGAGAGGCCCTTCGACTTCAGCAGCGACTTCAGCGAGTGGTAGGTCTCGACGCCCCAGCGGAGCGCCTCGGAGAAGGTCTCGGCGCCGAGCGGCACGGCCATGAACTCCTGGATGTCGACGCCGGTGTCGGCGTGCGCGCCACCGTTGACGATGTTCATGAGCGGCACGGGGAGGGTGTGCGCGTTGGGGCCGCCGACGTAGCGGAACAGCGGCAGGTCGGAGGAGTCGGCGGCCGCGCGGGCCACGGCGAGCGAGACGCCGAGGATGGCGTTGGCGCCGAGGCGCTTCTTGTTGTCGGTGCCGTCGAGCGCGATCATCGCGGCGTCGACGAGGCGCTGGTCGGTGGCGTCGAAGCCCTCGAGTGCCGGGCCGATCTCGTCGATGACGGCGTCGACGGCCTTCTCCACGCCCTTGCCGAGGTAGCGGCCCTTGTCGCCGTCGCGGAGCTCGTAGGCCTCGAAGGCGCCGGTGGAGGCGCCGGAGGGAACAGCGGCGCGGGAGACCACGCCGTCATCGAGAAGGACCTCGACCTCGACGGTCGGGTTTCCTCGTGAGTCCAGGATTTCGCGAGCGCCAACGGCTTCGATAAGTGCCACGGGTGATTTTCTCCTCATACGTACGGCAGAACCCGGCGGACGGCGTGCGTCGCGGTCGGGCAGCGGCGTGCACCAGAGCGTGCAGCCACCGGTGGCTAGTCTAACGATTCGCGCGCGATGGCCTGCATGGTCATGACGGCGTCGAACAGCCATCCGGTGAATTCTGCCTGCTCGGGTGCCTCGAGCGGCCGGTGCAGGGCGCAGTCGACGGCGCTCATGACGAGGGTGACCGCGAGCTGCGCGCGCTCGGGCGAGGTGCGCTGCTCGGCGAGGGCCACGATGTCACGGCGCAGCAGGGCGGCCAGCTTGATGACGTCCGGCGCCAGCTCGGGCTGGTCGGCGAGGAGCTCCCGGATGGCCTGCCGGTCGGCTCCCGCCCGGCCTCTCCCCGCACGGGACGTCGAGTCCATGATGTCGCCCACGAGGGTGCAGAGGTCGCGGACGAGACCCCGCTCCCCCGTTCCCGCCAGGAACGACTCGCGCTGCGCATCCGTGATCTCGAAGGTCGACAGGCCCACGATGGCCGCGACCTTCGAGGGGAAGTAGTTGAAGAACGTGCGGGTCGAGACGCCGGCCTCGGAGCAGATGGCGCCCACCGAGGCGTGGGCGGCGCCGTGGGCCGCCACGAGTCGCAGGGCCGCCTCGTGGATGGCGGCGCGGGTCTCGGTCTTCTTGCGTTCGCGGAGCGAGCTCATCGCGACTCGAGACTGTCGTTGAAGGCACCGAGCAGCTGCACGAACCGGCGCACGTCGTCGTCGCTCCAGTCGTCGAGCACGCCGGCGTAGGCGGACTGCACCTCGTGCCGGATGTCGGCCATGCGCTGGAGGGTGGCGGCCGTGGGCTCGTAGAGGCTCGCGCGGCCGTCGGCCGGATCCGGCACGCTCGTGACGAAACCGAGGTCTTTCAGCAGTCTGAGGTGGCGGCTCACGACGCTCTTGTCCATGCCGATGTGCGCCACGATCGCACCCGGCGCCACGGGCGCGTTCTTCACGATGTGGCGCAGCACCCAGAAGCCGGAGGGCGGGAGCTCCGGGGAGAAGCGGGCGGCGTTCTCGAGCAGGAACGCCCGCGTCGCACGCACGATCCGGGCCATCTCGCCCTCCACGGCGAGAATGGCCTCGGTTCGGTCCTCGGAGCTCACACCCACAAGGCTAGCGGGAGCGGTCAGCGGTCTCGGCCTCCTCGTTCGCGGGCCCGGCCTCCTCGTTCGCGGCCCCGGCCTCCGACTCGGCGTCCTCCAGCGGGATGCCCTCGGTGTCGGCGGCGACCTCGGCCCCCGAGACGGCCACCATGATCGACGCCGCCTTCTCCTGCTCGGCGATCTGCTCGGCCGAGGTCTTCGTGCCGAGGGCGCGGTTCGGCAGCAGCGCGATCGCGATGATCGAGATCACGGCGAGCGGCACGGCGATGAGGAACACGTCGGCCACCGCCTCGCCGTAGGCCGACTCCACGAGGATGCGGACGGGCTCCGGCAGCGTGCTGAGATCCGGGATCGCACCGCTCGAGAGCCCCCCGGTCTGCGAGGGGTCGATGCCGAGCTTCGCGAGGCCGTCGGCCACGAGGGAGGTGATGCGGCTGCCGAGCACGGCGCCCATGACGCTCACGCCGATGGTTCCACCGAGGCTCCGGAAGAACGCCACCGAGGCGCTCGCGGTGCCGATCTGCCGCGGGTCGACGGCGTTCTGCACGATCAGCACGAGGTTCTGCATGACCATGCCGACGCCCGCGCCCATCACGAACATGTAGACGAAGACGAGTGCGAAGCTCGTGTCGTAGCGGATGGTGCCCATGAGGGCGAGGCCGATGGTGAGCAGCACCGATCCGGTCACCATGTAGCGCTTCCACTTGCCGGTGCGGCTGATGACCTGACCGATGACGATCGAGGAGACCAGCACGCCGGCGATCATCGGGATCGTGTAGATGCCGGACTCGGTGGGGGTCTTGCCGCGGGCGAGCTGCATGTACTGGCTGAGGAACACGCTCGTGCCGAACATCGCCACGCCCACCGAGATGCTCGCTACGACGGCGAGCCAGAAGGTGCGGTTCTTGAACAGCCCCATCGGGATGATGGGCTCCTTGACCTTGAGCTCGGTGAGCACCGCGAGACCGAGCAGCACGACGGCACCGACGACCATGAGGATGCTCGTGGCGGAGAGCCACTCGAAGTCGCTGCCGGCGAGGGTCACCCAGATCAGCAGCAGCGAGACGCCGGCCGCGATGAGGGCGGCGCCGAGGTAGTCGATGCGCACCTTGCGCTTGTGCGTGGGGATGTGGAGGGTGCGCTGCAGCACGACGATGGCCGCGATGGCGAACGGCACGGCGATGTAGAAGTTCCATCGCCAGCCGATCGAGTCGGTGATGACGCCGCCGAGCAGGGGGCCGCCGACCGTGGCCACGGCCATGACGGCACCGAGCAGGCCCATGTAGCGGCCGCGCTCGCGTGGCGGGATGATGTCGGCCATCACGACCTGCACGAGGGCGGTGAGGCCACCGGCGCCGAGACCCTGCAGCACGCGGAAGAAGATGAGCATCTCGGTGTTCTGCGCGAGCCCGGCGAGGCCGGAGCCGACGATGAAGATGAGCAGCGAGAGCTGGATGAGCAGCTTGCGGTTGGTGAGGTCGGCGAGCTTGCCCCAGATGGGCGTCGACACGGTCGTGGCCAGGAGGGTCGAGGTGACCACCCAGGTGAAGCCGGCCTGGGTGCCGCCCAGGTCGCCGATGATCTTCGGCAGCGAGCTCGACACGACGGTGCTCGCGAGCATCGCCACGAACATGCCGAGCAGGAGGCCCGACAGCGGCACCAGCACCCGGCGGCGCGACGCGGCGTCGGCGGTCTGCGCCGGCGCTTCAGAGGTTTTCAGGGACACCGTTCTCCAAACAGTAGAAAGTTGATCGACGTCAACTATACCCCTTTGGTTGACGTCGATCAACTAATTACTGCAGAGACTGCAACTTTTCTACTCGCCGATGGAGATGGCCTCCGCCTCGACCAGCTCGCTCTCCTCCTCGTGGTCGACGTGCGCGATGGCGCGGTGGCCGACGACGATGATGAGCGAGGCGATCACGACGGATCCGGCTGCCACGTAGAAGGGGGTCGCCGCGGTGAAGGCGCCCGCGATGACCGAGGCGAGCGGCGGGGCGGCGGCCCCACCGAGGAACCGCACGGCCGAGTAGGCGGAGGATGCCACGGGCCTCGGCAGATCCGTCGCCGCCATGACCGACTCGGTGAGCACGGTGTTCATCACGCCGAGCAGCGCACCGCCGACGATGACGCAGGTGATGAGCCCACCCGTGCTCTGCACGAGGAGGCCGGCGGCCACGAGGTCGGCGCCGAGCAGGAGGAGCACCGTCCAGAGCACGCGCGTGCGCGGGAGCCGCCGGGTGAGCAGCGGCGCTGCCCAGACCGAGGTGACCGCGACGGCGAGCCCCCAGCCGAAGAAGGTGAGACCGAGCCCCATCTCGTCGAGCCCGAGCGGGAAGGGCGTGTAGGCCAGGAGGATGAAGAAGCCGATGTTGTAGAACAGGGCGGCGACGGCGAGGATGGCAAGCGCCGGCCGGGTGAGCGCCTTGAAGGGGGCCGAGACCGGGCTCGGCACGGGCTTCTCGGTGGGCTTATTCATGAGGGTGGCGATGGCGATGAAGCCCACGGCCATGAGCACGGAGGTGCCGAAGAACGGCCCGCGCCAGCTGATGGAGCCGAGGAGCCCGCCGAGCAGCGGTCCGATCGCGATGCCGAGACCGAGGGCGGCCTCGTAGAGGATGATCGCCGAGCTCGCTCCCCCGCTGGCCGCGCCCACGATGGTGGCGAGCGCCGTGGAGATGAAGAGCGCGTTGCCGAGGCCCCAGCCGGCGCGGAACCCGATGACCTCCTCGACCGTGCCCGAGAGGCCCGCCGCGAGGGCGAAGGCCACGATGAGCGCGAGGCCGATGAGGAGGGTCGTGCGGGCGCCGATGCGGGTCGAGAGCCAGCTCGTGAAGAGCATCGCCGCGCCCGTGATGAGGAGGTAGCTCGTGAAGAGCAGGCTCGTCTGGGTCTGGGTGGCCTCGAGGCTGTCGGCGATGGCCGGGAGGATGGGGTCGACGAGACCGATGCCCATGAAGGCGATGACGCAGGCGAAGGCGACTGCCCAGACGGCCTTGGGCCGGTGGAGGATGCTGTTGCTGCCGGTCTTTCCGCTCATCACGCGGCCATCAGCGATCCGCCGCGCACGGACCCTGCCGTGGCGCTCTGCTCGGTGCACTCGTGCAGGAGGTCGAGCGCGCGGGTGATGACGTCGAGGTCGGCGGGGGCGAGGTCGTCGAAGAGCGGGGCGAGGGCGCCGCCGAGCCTCTCACGCCAGTCGGCGAGGGCCCGGATGCCCTTGGGGGCGAGGGCGATCTGCCAGGCACGGGCGTCGTCGACGTCGGCGATCCGGCGGATCCACTCGACCTCGTTGAGGTTGGCGACGATCTTCGACATGGCGGGCTGGCTCACGCGCGCCTGCTTGGCGAGTTCGCCGAGGCGCATCGGGCCGAAGGTGCTGAGCACGCTGAGCGTGCGCCAGGTCGCCGGCGAGACGCTCTGGCGGGTGGGGTCGTGGGTCGCCTCGGCGGCGATCCGGGTGAGGCGGTGCGTGACCGACATGAGGTCGGAGAGCAGAGCGGGGAGTTCGGGAGAGCTGCTGATCTGTGTGTTCACGAGGATCTAGTTTACATGCATAAACTATGTAGTGGTCACTCTCGAGCGGATTGACCGTCCCCCTGCTCGAACGGCCTGATCTCGAGGTCGTCGACGCCCTGGGCGCCGCGGTTGAGCAGGGCGAACGCGCGGAACCCGGCATCCTGAGCCCGCTGGAGCAGAGGGGCGAGGTTCTTGGTGCGGCGCTCGAGGCGCACGCGGTGGCCGCGGGCGATGAGGTCGCGCTTGAAGCGCAGCAGGCGCTCGGGGTCGTCGGCCTTGTCGTGCACGAGCACGAGGCTCGTGGCGGCGTCGGCGGCCGGGTCGGCGATGAGGTCGATGATGCGCTCGAAGCCGATCGAGAAGCCGCAGGCCGGCACGTCCTCGCCGAGGAAGCGGCCGATCATGCCGTCGTAGCGCCCTCCCCCGCCGAGCGAGAAGCTGAAGTCGGGGTGCTCGATCTCGAAGATCGTGCCGGTGTAGTAGCCCATGCCGCGCACGAGGAACGGGTCGAAGACGAGCTCGCCCTCAACGCCCGAGGCGCGCAGGGCGTCTTCGATGCGCGCGATGTCGGAGCGGGCCTCCTCGGCCCGGCCGCTCGGAAGGGCCCTCTCCGGCGCGTGCAGCCACTCGGAGAGCGCCGCGACGGCGCCCTCCGTGGCGCCCTTCGCCGTGAGCTCGTCGATGACCCCGGACGGGCCCACCTTGTCGAGCTTGTCGATGGTGACGAGCACCGAGTCGTGCTCGGCGTCGTCGAAGCCGAAGCTCTCGAGCAGGCCGAACAGCACGCGGCGGTCGTTGATCCGGATGCGGCAGCGCTCGAGGCCGAGGGCGTCGAGCGTGGCGAGGGTGGCGGTGAGGAGTTCGATCTCGGCCAGGATGCCGGCCTCGCCGATGATGTCGATGTCGCACTGCACGAACTGGCGGTAGCGGCCCTTCTGCGGTCGCTCGGCGCGCCAGACGGGGGCGATCTGCACGGCGCGGAACACCTGCGGGAGGGCGGCGCGGTGGGTGGCGTAGAAGCGGGCGAGCGGCACCGTGAGGTCGAAGCGCAGGCCGAGGTCGGCGAGGGCGTCGGGGTCGTCGGCGTCGGCGGCGGCCTGCAGGGCCGCCGCATCGAGGCCGCGCTTCATGACGTTGAAGGCGAGCTTCTCGTTGTCGCCGCCGAGGCCGGCGTGCAGCCGGCCGAAGTCCTCCACCACGGGCGTCTCGATCTCGTCGAACCCGTGCGCCGCGTACGCGCTCCGGATGAGCCCGAGCACGCGCTCGCGCTTGCCCTTGTCGCCGGGAAGGAAGTCGCGCATGCCGCGCGGGGGGGAGACCTGCATGGATCTAGGTTATAGCCGCGCCGGTCCCTGCCCGGCGCGGGCGACATGTTCGCGTGCGGTCGCTCACGCGGCCGCGCGCTCACTCTGGGTCGTCGAGTAAGGCCTGCTGGGTTGCGCTCATTGTGCGGGGGTCTGTTCGGCCGTCTGGATGTCTGTGCGGAGGGTGCGGAGGGTGGTGCGGAGGGCTCGTTCGGCGTCTAGGCCCTCGGCCTTCGCTGCCGCGACGATGGCGAGCAGGTGGGATCCGAGGGCCGCCTCGTCGGTGAGTGTTGGCTCTGCCGCTTGGGCGACCTCGACGCCTAGTTTCTTGGCTTTGCCGAGGAGTTTGTCGGCCAGGGCCAGGGAGGGCATGCCTAGGGGGATGCCGTCGAGCACGCTCGTGCGGGAGGGCTTCTCGGCCGCCTTGAAGGAGTCCCAGGCGTTCTCGACGTCGCCCGCGGTGGCCAGGTCGAGGTCGGCGAACACATGCGGATGCCGGCCCACCATCTTCGCGGTCATGTGCGCCGCGACGTCCTCGATCGTGAAGTCCTCGCCGGGGGTGTGCGCGGCGATGTCGGCGTGGAAGACGACCTGGTAGAGCACGTCGCCGAGCTCCTCGATCATCTCCTCACGCGAGCCCGACTCGATCGCCTCGATCAGCTCGTGCGTCTCCTCGGTGAGGTACTGCACGAGGCTCGCGTGCGTCTGCTCCGCATCCCACGGGCAACCACCCGGCGCCCGCAGCAGCGCGGTCACCGCCACCAGTCGCTCGAGCTCGGTCGCAGCATCCGGGATCTCAACCATGCCAGCAGTGTATTTCTCGCCGGGGCGGCCTGCTCAGCCCGTGCAGAGATCGAGATCGGGCACGGCAGGCGCGAGCGAGGCCGGACCACCGATCAGGGTGACCTGCTTCACCTTCTGCTGGAAGAACGCCGCACTGACCACGGGAGGGAGGCACTCGGCGCGCGACACGTAGAGTGGCGCGCCGAGCTTGCCCGCCCACGCCGACCCGGCCAGGGCGTCGGGGAACTTGTAGCCCGTCACCACGAAGGCGCGTTCGCTCGTGCCGTAGGCGTCGAGGTTGATGGCCGCGGCCGCGCTGATGCGGTCGGGCCCCGCCAGGCGGGTGGTCGGGGCGATCGCCGCAAGCGCCTTCTCGATTCCCGTCGAGACCGATGCCGGTCCGCCTGCGATCTTGATCCGGGTGACGCCGAGATCCCGCAGCTGGGCCTCGGTCTCCGCGTCGAGCGTCGGAGCAGCGCCGCGCACGAGCAGCACGGGCGCACCCGCGTTGCCCGCAGCACCTCCGGCCGCGAGGGCGTCGGGGAAGTTAGCCCCGGTCGCGATGTACACGAGTCCGGATCCTGCACCGGCTCCCGTGAACGCATCGGCTGCGAGAGCGCGGGAGGCGGCGTAGCGGTCAGCCCCTCCGATGCGATGCACCGTCGCACCGGTCGATTCGATCTGAGCGACGACCTCGGCCGAGACCGAGTCCGGCCCGCCCACCACGTACACGTCCCGGGCGGCCAGGTGCGCCAGCACCTCGGCCGCCGCCGGGGGAAGAGAGTCCCGCTTCGTCAGGAGAAGGGGTGCGTCACGGTGCACGGCTGCCGGCCCCGCCGAGAGGGCGTCAGGGTAGTTCGCTCCGGTCACGACGAACGCGGTGTCCGCTCCGTCGGGGAAGGCGCGGTAGGCGACGGCAGCGGCAACGGAGTAACGATCGGGGCCCTCGACGCGGTCGACGGCGGGCTGGATCGACGGCACGAGCTCCAGATAGGCCTGCACCGAGAAGGTGCCGTTCGGGAGGCCGGATCCTGCCGGCGAGAGATCGACCTGCATCGTCAGCGGGCGGCTCGTCTCGCCGTTCGGGAAGTACGGCGTGAGGGATGCGCGTGGGATGCGGACGGTGACCGTGGAGCCGTCGGCCGAAGCGGTGCCGGGGAGGAAGCCGAACGACGCCGCTCCACCCGGGGCGAACAGCATCGCGCGGATCGGGGCGGGATTCGCCCAGTCGCCGTCGGGACCACGGGTCCAGGTGCCCGGCTTCG
The DNA here is from genome assembly GCF_023264895.1 of Herbiconiux sp. Taxonomy (GTDB): domain Bacteria; phylum Actinomycetota; class Actinomycetes; order Actinomycetales; family Microbacteriaceae; genus Herbiconiux. The sequence continues at coordinate 55,023 of NZ_JAHFUY010000022.1, forward strand.
ACGTGATGGTCACCGTGCTGCCCGGGGCGACGCGCGCATCCTGCGGCGACGAGCCGTACATGGTCGAACGGCCGTAGCTGCTCGCGGTGGCCTTCGTGAGCGCGATGTTCGCAGACGTGGCGTTCTGATCGGCACGGACACGCAGGATCGCGCTGAACGTCACGGGCACCGGCACGGAGGTGCCGCTCTGGTAGTAGTCGGTCACGACGAGCTCGACCTCGGAGAACCCGCGCAGCGACTGCGGCACGGAGGCGCTGAAGCGTCCGGTGCTCGCATCCACCTGACCCGACGACAACGTCTGTCCGTTGTCCCGCGTGCGCACAGCGAACTCCCACGGCTCACCGAACCGGCTCGAGAGCTCGGCGGGGAGCGCCACCCGAAGCTCGACGACGTCGTCAGCCACCACGAACCCGCCGACGCCCGGCTCCATGAAGGAGCCCCACGATCCGCTGATGGAATCGAGCATCGGCGTGGGGTTCTGGGTGACGCGGGCGGCCGGATCAGCCATCGAGGTGGAGGGCTCGACCACAGGATCGACGTCGGCCATCGCCGGCACGGCGGTCAGGCTCCCAAGGAGCACCGCCGCCACTGTCGCTGCCGCCATCGTGCTCCAGCGCATGCGTCGTCGCATCCGTCTCCCCCAGTTCGCCCCTGTGCCGCCCATCGACACGTGTGCATCAGCGTAGCGCCTGAGCGGGCGGCGCCTGACCGCGCTAGGTGGTCGCCGGGGCGGGGGTCGGGAGGGGGACGATGGCGTCGAGGAAGGACGCCACCCACGCGATGAGGTCGGCGTCGGCCAGGGGGACGCCGTCGACCACGGGCATGGGGACCGAGAGGGCGGAGGCGGCCTGGAAGTACTTGGCCGTGGGGTACAGGCGCTTCAGGCGCACCTGGATGGAGTCGGGCAGGTCGACCGGGGCCACGCGCAGGTTCGAGCCCATCGTGACGACCTCGCCGAGCGACGACTTCTGGGCGCGGCGGCGAAGGCGCGACACCGCGATGAGGTTCGAGACCTCGGCCGGCGGCTCGCCGTAGCGGTCGGTGAGCTCTTCGATCACGCGGTCGATCGAGTCGTCCGAGGCGTTCGGCGCGGCTGCGGCCGAGAGCTTCTGGTAGGCCTCGAGGCGCAGGCGCTCGCTGTCGACGTAGTCCTCAGGGATGTGCGCGTCGACCGGCAGCTCGAGCCGCAGCTCGGTCTGGCCCTCCGCCACGTCGCCGCGGAACGTCGACACGGCCTCGCCGATCATCCGGAGGTAGAGGTCGAAGCCCACCCCCGCGATGTGCCCGGCCTGCTCGCCGCCGAGCAGGTTTCCCGCACCCCGGATCTCGAGGTCCTTCAGCGCCACCTGGATGCCCGAGCCGAGCTCGTTGTTGGCCGCGAGCGTCGAGAGCCGGTCGTTCGCCGTCTCCGACAGCGGCTTGTGCTCGTCGAAGAGCAGGTAGGCGTAGGCCCGCTCGCGCCCACGACCCACCCGGCCGCGCAGCTGGTGCAGCTGCGAGAGGCCGTACTTGTCGGCCCGATCCACGATCAAGGTGTTCGCATTGGCGATGTCGATGCCCGTCTCGATGATCGTCGTCGAGACGAGCACGTCGAACTTGCGCTCCCAGAAGTCGACGATGACCTGCTCGAGCGCGGTCTCGCTCATCTGACCGTGCGCCACCGCGATGCGCGCCTCGGGCACGAGCTCGGCGAGCTGCGCGGCGACCCGGTTGATCGACGACACGCGGTTGTGCACGAAGAACACCTGCCCCTCGCGCAGCAGCTCGCGCCGGATCGCGGCCCCCACCTGCTTGTCGGAGTACGGCCCCACGAAGGTCAGGATCGGATGCCGGTCCTCCGGCGGCGTCGCGAGCGTCGACATCTCCCGGATGCCCGTGACCGCCATCTCGAGCGTCCGCGGGATGGGCGTCGCGCTCATGGCGAGGATGTCGACGTTGGTCTTGAGCTTCTTCAGCTGATCCTTGTGCTCCACACCGAACCGCTGCTCCTCGTCGATGATGAGGAGACCCAGGTCTTTGAAGGCGATGTTGTCGCTCAGGATGCGATGGGTCGCGATCACGACGTCGACCGTGCCGTCGAGGAGACCCGCGACCGTCTCGCGGATCTCCTTGTCGGTCTGGAACCGGCTGAGCGCCTTCAGGTGCACCGGGAATCCGGCGAAGCGCTCCTGGAACGTCTCCATGTGCTGGCGCACGAGCAGCGTGGTGGGCACGAGCATCGCCACCTGCTTGCCGTCCTGCACAGCCTTGAACGCGGCCCGGATGGCGATCTCGGTCTTGCCGAAGCCCACGTCGCCGGAGAGCAGGCGATCCATCGGGATCGGCCGCTCCATGTCAGCCTTCACCTCGTCGATGACGGTCAGCTGGTCGGGCGTCTCCTGGAACGGGAACGCCTCCTCGAGCTCGTGCTGCCACGGGGTGTCGGGGCCGAAGGCGTGACCCTTCGAGGCCATCCGCGCCGAGTAGAGCTTCACGAGCTCCACGGCGATGTCGCGGACGGCCTTCCGCGCCTTGCTCTTGGCGCCGGCCCAGTCCGATCCGCCCATCTTGCTGAGCGCCGGGGCCTCGCCGCCGACGTAGCGGCTGAGCAGGTCGAGCTGGTCGGTGGGCACGTAGAGCTTGTCGCCCGGGTAGCCGCGCTTGGAGGGGGCGTACTCGATCACGAGGTACTCACGCGTGGTCTTGATGGCATTGCGGCCACCGCTGGAGACCTCGCGCTGGGTGAGCTCGAGGAACTTGCCGATGCCGTGCGTGGTGTGCACCACGTAGTCGCCGGTCTTCAACTGCAGCGGGTCGACCACGTTCCTGCGGCGGCTCGCGAGCTTCTTGACCTGACGGTTGTCGTAGCCGACGGTGCGGCCGAAGAACTCGGTCTCGCCGATCAGGGCGAGCTTGAGCTCGGCGAGCTCGAAGCCGTGCTCGACGGCGGCGCGCAGCACGTGCGCGATGCCCGGCTCGGCGTCCACCGGGTAGTCCTCCACCTGGCGGGCCGGGATGCCGCGCTCGGCGAGCACGTCGGCAGCGCGCTCGACGAGACCCTGGCCCTTGGCGACCACCGCGACCGTCCACCCGTCGGCGAGGCGCTCGGCCACGTGGGCGAGCGCGCCGTCGGCGTTGCCCGAGAAGCTCGGCACGGCGTCGGCCTGCACGCGGATGGTGAGGTGCTCCTCGAGCTCGCGGTGCTCGGGCAGCACGTCCTCCTCGGCGGGGCCCTGCTGGAACTCGCTGAAGGTCCACCAGGCGCGGTCGACCCCCGCGGCGGCCCGCAGGTCGGTGAGCGAGATGAACTCGCCCGACGCGAGGTCGATCGGGGCCTCGGCGCCGGCGGTGGCGGCCACCCAGGCGGCGGAGAGGAACTCGCGGTTCGTCTCCGCCAGGTTGATGGCGCGCGTGGCGACGCGCTCGGGAGAGACCACGGCCACGGCGCAGCCGCGGGGCAGGTAGTGGGCCACGGTCACGAGCTCGTCGACGAGCGCGGGAGCGAGCGACTCCATGCCCTCCACCGGGATGCCCGCGCCGATCTTCTCGAGCATCTGCGACAGGCTCGGGAACTCGTGCTGCATCTCGCGGGCACGCTGGCGCACGGCGGCGCCGAGCAGGAGCTCGCGGCTCGGCGGGAGGCTGATGGCGCCGACCTCGCCGCCCTCGTCATCCGGCAGGGAGCGCTGGTCGGCCACGGAGAAGGCGCGGATCTCGTCGACCTCGTCGCCGAAGAAGTCCACGCGGTACGGATGCTCGGCGATGGGCGGGAAGACGTCGAGGATGCCGCCGCGGAGGGCGTACTCGCCGCGGCGCGTGACCATGTCGACGCGGGAGTAGGCGAGCTCGACGAGCTGCTGCGAGAGCGCCGAGAGGTCGAACCCGCGCGCGCCCTTCTCGAGGTGGATCGGCTCGAGGTCGGCGAGGTTCGAGGCGAGCGGCTGCAGGGCGGCGCGGACGGACGCCACGACGATCATGGGCACCGGCGGCTCGCCGCCGGCATCCGTGACGCGCTGCCACTCGACGAGGCGGCGGAGCGCGTCGATGCGCTTGCCGACGATCTCGGCGCTCGGGCTGAGGCGCTCGTGCGGCAGCGTCTCCCAGGCGGGGAACTCGACGATCTCGCCGCCCGGCAGGAAGCTCGCGAGCGACTCCCGGAGCTTCTCGGACTCCCGGCCGGTGGCGGTGACGACGAGCATCGCGGCGGGCAGTCCCCGCTCGATCCGCCGCTCCATCATGGCGGCCAGCAGTGGCGCCCGGAGGCCTTCGGGGAGCGAGAAGTCGCTGTCCCGCCCGGCGTTCGCCAGGGCCTTCTCGAACGTGGAGGCGCGCGAGAGCGCAGTAACTAAGCCCTGAATCACTGTGCTAGTTTACGCCGCAGCCCGTGGCCTTCGGCCGCGTGCTGCGGCGCTCGCGCCGGTCCCCGCCCGGCGCGAGGCGACATGTTCGCGGGCGGTCGCTTCGCGGCCGCGCGCTCACTCTGGGTCGTCGGGTACGGCCCGCGGCATCGTCGCTCGCACGGTGGTCGAGGGAGGTGGAAGCCGCGCGAAGCCGCCACCCACGCACAACCGCGAGGGGTGTGACCAGCCGCGGGCCGTACCCGCCGACCCGAGGCGATACGGGTGCCGCGGGGCGCCGCGAAGCGACGATCCGCGACAGCCGCATCGCACGTCGCCCGCGCCGCAGAGGCGGCGGCGCGGAACCAAAACAGCTCAGGTACCCGTATGGAACTTCAGTTGAGCAGCGGGCAAGCCGTCGGCCGCGATGAGCTCGACAGCATCCGTGGCGTCCGTGATGAGGTTCGGCAGCGACTCTCGTTCGTTCGAGCTGAAGTTCTGGAGCACGAAGTCGGCGGCCTGCATACGGCCGGGCGGGCGGCCGATGCCCACGCGCACGCGGAGGAAGTCGGGGCTGCCGGTGGCGGCGATGATGTCGCGGAGGCCGTTGTGGCCGCCGTGCCCGCCGCCCTGCTTGAGCTTGAGGGTGTCGAACGGGATGTCGAGCTCGTCGTGCACCACGATGAGCCGCTCGGGCGTGAGCCCGTAGAACTTCAGCAGCCCGTTGACGGGGCCGCCGGACACGTTCATGTACGTGTTGGGGTTCGCCACGACGAAGCGCGGACCACCGGGGACGATGCGTCCCTCGGCGACCCGCGCATTCGTCTTGTGCGACTTGAATGTTGCGCGCATCCGCTCGGCCAGTTCGGCCGTGACCATCTGCCCGATGTTGTGGCGATTCGCGGCGTAGCCGGGCCCGGGGTTGCCGAGCCCGACCACGAGCCAGAGATCTGCCGTGCTCACGGGCGGGTCAGAGGGATGCCGTCGCAGGAATCGCAGGAGAGCGATGACTACTCGGCGTCGGGAGCCGGGGAGACCGACTCGGCGGCGCCTTCGCCCTCGGCGGGCTCGTCGGTGGGCTCCTCCTCGGGGATGCTGACGCCGACGATGACCGTCTCCTCATCGGTGATGAGGGTCGCACCGGCGGGCAGCTCGATGTCGGAGGCACGGACGACGGCGCCGTCCTCGAGGCCCTCGATCGACACGGTGACGCTCTCGGGGATGTGGATGGCCTCGACCTCGAGCAGGACGGTCTGCGAGTCCTGGGTGGCCATGGTTCCGGGAGCCGACTCGCCCTCGAGGTGCACGTTGACCTCGACCTGGACCTTCTCACCCTTGCGGATGACGATGAGGTCGATGTGCTCGATGATCTGGAGCACGGGGTCCTTCTGCACGTCCTTCACCAGGGCGAGCGACTCGACGCCGTCGATGGTGAGCTCGAGCACCTGGTTCGACTTGCGCAGGATCAGCGCGGTCTGGTGACCGGGCAGGGTGATGTGCTGGGGCTCGGTGCCGTGGCCGTAGATCACGGCGGGGATCTTGCCGGCGGCGCGGACGCGACGGGCGAAGCCCTTGCCGAACTGGGTGCGGGTCTCGGCGGTGACCTTGGTGTCGTCAGCCATGTTCATGCTCCTTGATTCGCGAGCCTCTGGGCCCGCCTCGTGTGTGTGGTTTCAACTCGACCGCGTGAAGCGAGAGGAAAGACGGTTTAAGGCCCAGTCCACCGCGTCGATAACGGATGCTCGCGATTGCGTGCGCATCCCTCGCCGAAGTTCAGTCACCCACTCTAGCGCATCCGCTCTCCGGCGCATCCGCTACTACTACGCTTGGGGAGTCCACGTCTACAAGGAGCATCACGCATGTCAGAAGCGTCGGGAACCGCCAACATCGGAGTCGTCGGGATGGCGGTGATGGGCTCGAATCTCGCCCGCAACCTCGCCAGCCGCTCGGGGAACACCGTCGCCGTCTACAACCGCTCCCCCGAGCGCACCCGCAAGCTCGTCGCCGAGCACCCCGAGGCGGGCTTCGTGGCCTCCGAGTCGATCGACGACTTCGTGGCGTCGCTGCAGAAGCCGCGCACCGCGATCATCATGGTGCAGGCCGGTGCCGGCACGGATGCCGTCATCTCCGAGCTGGCGTCGCGGTTCGAGCCGGGCGACATCATCGTCGACGGCGGCAACGCCAACTTCCACGACACAATCCGCCGTGAGAAGGACGTCTCGGCCACGGGCATCCACTTCGTCGGCACCGGCATCTCCGGTGGCGAGGAGGGCGCGCTGAACGGCCCGTCGATCATGCCCGGCGGCACCGCCGAGGCCTACAAGACCCTCGGGCCGATCCTGGCCTCGATCGCCGCGGTCGCCGAGGGCGAGCCGTGCGTGACCCACATCGGCACCGATGGTGCAGGCCACTTCGTGAAGATGGTGCACAACGGCATCGAGTACGCCGACATGCAGCTCATCGCCGAGGCCTACGACCTGCTGCGCACCGTGACCGGCCGGGCGCCGGCGGAGATCGCCTCGGTGTTCGAGACCTGGAACTCCGGCGACCTCGAGTCGTACCTGATCGAGATCACCGCCGAGGTGCTCAAGCAGGTCGATGCCGACACGGGCAAGCCGTTCGTCGACATCGTGCTCGACCAGGCCGGGGCCAAGGGCACCGGATCCTGGACGGTTCAGAACGCGCTCGAGCTCGGTGTGCCCGTCGGCGGCATCGCCGAGGCCGTGTTCGCCCGCTCGCTGTCGTCGAAGCCCGAGCAGCGCGCCGCCGTGCAGGCGACCATCAAGGCGCGTCCGTCGGTCGTCCCGGTGGACGTGGACTCGTTCGCCGACGACATCCGTGCCGCCCTCTACGCCTCGAAGGTCGTCGCCTACGCGCAGGGCTTCGACGAGATCATCGCCGGGGCCGCGCAGTTCGGCTGGGAGATCGACAAGGGCGCCGTGGCGAAGATCTGGCGCGCGGGCTGCATCATCCGCGCGCAGTTCCTCAACCGGATCGTGGAGGCGTACGAGAACAACCCGTCGCTCGCGACCCTGCTCGAGGACCCGTACTTCGCCTCGGCCGTGGCCTCGGGCGAGGCGGCGTGGCGTCGTGTCGTGTCGACCGCGGCGCTCTCGGGCGTGCCGGTTCCCGGGTTCGGTGCGGCGCTGTCGTACTACGACTCGCTCGCGTCGGTGCGGCTCCCCGCCGCCCTCGTGCAGGGCCAGCGCGACTTCTTCGGCGCGCACACCTACAAGCGCGTCGACCGCGAGGGCACGTTCCACACCCTCTGGTCGGGCGACCGCACCGAGATCGAGAGCGCACCCAGCACCCACTGACCTCCCGCTCTGCCGAGACGTCACTTTCCACACATCCCCTCGGGGTTTCGCGTGGAAAGTGACGTTTCGGCGTTAAGAAGAGGGGGTGGACACTCGTTGGCCTACTACTGCGGAGACGCCGTCTTGGCGCATGGAGACGCCGTAGAGGGCGTCGGCGATCTCCATGGTGCGCTTCTGGTGGGTGATGACGATGAGCTGGCTGGTCTCGCGGAGATCCTCGAAGATCGTGAGGAGGCGGCCGAGGTTGGCGTCGTCGAGGGCGGCCTCGACCTCGTCCATGATGTAGAACGGGCTCGGGCGGGCCTTGAAGATGGCGATGAGGAGCGCGACCGCCGCGAGCGAGCGCTCGCCACCCGAGAGCAGGGAGAGGCGCTCGATCTTCTTGCCGGCGGGCTTCACGCTCACCTCGATGCCGGTCGTGAGCATGTTCGTCGGATCCGTGAGCTGGATCGATCCGGTGCCGCCCGGGAAGAGCACGGGGAAGACCTTGGCGAAGGCCTCCTGGGTGTCGGCGAAGGCGCTCTCGAAGATCGTCTGCATGCGCTCGTCGATCTCCTCGATGATCGTGAGGAGGTCTTTGCGGGTGTTGGTGAGGTCGGTGAGCTGCTCGGTGAGGAAGCGGTGGCGCTGCTCGAGGGCGTCGAACTCCTCGAGCGCGAGGGGGTTCACGCGGCCGAGCTCGGCGAGCTTGCGCTCGGCGCGCGCGAGGCGCTGCTTCTGCTCGGTGCGGATGAACGGGCGGCCCGTGGGGGGTTCGGGGGTGGGGCGTGCGGGGGCCGCGCTTGCGCCCTCGGCGTCCTCGGACCCGGGGTCGGCGCTCTCGGACCCGGCGCCCTCGGCATCCTCACCCCACTCCCCCGACTTGACAGTAGTTGCGCCCAAAACCGCCGACTTGGCACTTCTTGTGTCAAGTGGGGTGTTTTCGGCGCCACTTCTGTCAAGTGGGCGGGCTTCGGGGTCGTCGGGTTCGTCCGCGGACTCGACCGGATCGCGGGGGTCGGCGAGGGCCGCGAGGTCGGCGGTCGCCGCCTCGACGGCCTCGGCGCTCGTGTCGATGAGGGGGACGGCGTCGTCGTCCGGGATGAGCTGCTCGGGGCCGTACTCGGCCACGAGCACGTCCTCGACGAGCCCGAGCTCGGAGGCGGCGCGCTCGAGCAGGCTCGAGAGGTGCAGCTTCTTCTCGTAGATCTGCAGCTCGAGGCCGTGCACGTTCTCGGTGATCGCCTGCAGCCGCTCCCGCAGCGACGCCTCGTCCCGGCGCAGCGCCACGAGCTCCTCGTTCTGCTCGGCGCGCTCGGCCTCGCGCTGCGCGAGCTGGAGCTTGGCCTCGGCCACCGAGCGGTCGACCGACTCGAGCACGGGCGGCAGCGCCTCGGTGACCTCGGTCGCCGCGGCGATCTGCCGGCGCCGGATGACGGCCCGGCGGGCGGCAGCCTCGGCCGCCGCCCGATCCGCCTCGAGCTGCTTCTCGAGCGACGCCGTGCGAGCCTGCTCGGCACGCACCCGCTCGCGCGCCGTCTCGACACCGAGCCGCGTCTCGACCTCGCGGTCGCGCGCCGCCTCGAGCTCGGCGAGGAGACCCTCGCGCGAGGAGACATCGAGGATCGGCCGCGGCCGCTCGCGCACGGCCTCGAGCTCGGCACGCGCCTTCTCCGCGGCCTGCTCGGCCTGCTGCACGGCATCCTGGGCGAGCTGCGCCGCCTTCTGCAGGCGGTCGAGCTCGCCCGACCCCGCCTCGACCTGGGCCTTCAGCCGGCTGAGCCGCTCGGTGCGGGCGGCGAGCTTGGCGTCGAACTCGCGGAGCGCCGAGAGCGCCGCCTGCGACTGCTCCTTGGCGACCTGCACGATGCCGCGCTGCTCGGCGAGCGCGAAACGGGCGCTCGAGATGGCGGTCGTGCGCTCCTCGAGCGCGACCGCCGCGGTGTCGCGCTCGGCCACGAGCTCGATCCGGGATCGCGTGGCGCCCGACCCACCACGCAGCACGTAGCGGGTGAGCACCTCCCCCGCCTTCGTCACGATGGTGAGGGTCGCGGATGCGGCGGCGTCCGCGTCGAGCGAGTCCCAGGCCCGGCGCGCGGCGTCGAGGTCGTCGGCGATCGCGACGGCGTCGAGGAGGCCGAGGAGACCCGCCGGGCCGGAGACGACGGTGGAGGCGGCGACGAGGCCGACCGCGTCGGCTCCCACGAAGGCGAGTTCGGCGGTGGACGGCGCGGCGGCGGAGGAACGGGAGGCATCAGCGGGCCCGGAACCTGCCGCACCCGATGCGGCCGGCGCCGCGATCACGAGCTCGACGCGCCCCATGTCGCCCGTGGCCGCCGCGGAGGCCGCCGCCACGGCGGAGGCCAGGTCGTCGGCGAGGACCGCGTCGGCGAGGCTTCCGAGAGCGGCCGCCACCGCGGCCTCGTAGCCAGGGTCGACCCGCACGTGGTCGGCCACGAGCCCCCGCACCCCGTCGAGGCGGGCGGCGACGAGCTCGGCCGATCCGTCCTTCTGGTCGAGGGCCATGGTGAGGGCGCTCGTGCGCGCGGCCAGTGCGTCCCGCTCGCGCTCGTGGGCGTGCAGCTCGTCGCGGAGCCGCTCGATCTCGGCCTCGGCCTCGAACACCTGGGCCTGCGCGAACTCGTAGCCCTCGTCGAGGTCGGTGGCGTCGACCTCGTTGCCGGCCGACTCCGCCTCGGCGAGCGCGAACTCCTGCTCGGCGCCCTCACGACGTGCGGCCGCCGCGTCGAGGGCGTTCTGATGCCGCAGCACCTCGCCACGCACGGTCGCGAGCCGGGTGTTCGCCGACTCGAGCTGGCCGGTGAGCTTCGAGAGCTCGAGGTCGTGCTTCGACACGAGCGACGACTGGTAGGCGATCTGCTCGTCGAGGGCGTCGAGGGATCCGCGCGCCCTGAGCGTGCCCTGCTGGGCGGCCTCCCAGGCGGCCTGGGCACCGGTGACCTCGGCGAGCAGCCGCTTCACCTCCTCGCGCGAGTCGGCGACCATCGTGGGGGTCACGCTCGGCCCCGCATCCGGAACCCCCTCTTCGCTGCCGAGCAGCGCGAGCCGCTGGTGGGCGAGGTTGTAGAGGTTCCGCAGCCGCTCCTGCACCGACTCGAGGCCGAAGCTCGTGCGGCGGGCGAGGTCCACGGCATCCCCCACCTGCGCCTGCTCGATGCGGCCGACCCGGAGCTGGTTCTGCTCGAGGCGCTCCTGCAGCACGAGCCGCTCGGTGTGCCGCTCGCTCTCGCTGCGGGCGGCGGCGTCGAGGGCGGTGCGGAGCTCGACCACCTCGTCGGCGAGCAGACGGGCCTTCGCATCGCGCACGATCGCGGCGATCGACTGCGCCTCCTTGGCGATCTCGGCCTGGCGCCCGAGCGGCTTCAGCTGGCGGCGGATCTCGCCCGCGAGGTCGCTCAACCGCGTGAGGTTGGCCTGCATGGCCTCGAGCTTGCGCTGCGTCTTCTCCTTGCGGCGTCGGTGCTTCAGGATGCCGGCGGCCTCCTCGATGAAACCGCGCCGGCCCTCCGGTGTGGCGTGCAGCACGGCATCGAGCTGCCCCTGGCCCACGATGACGTGCATCTCGCGACCGAGCCCGGAGTCGCTGAGGAGCTCCTGCACGTCGAGCAGCCGGCAGCTGTCGCCGTTGATGGCGTACTCGCTGCCGCCGTTGCGGAAGAGCGTGCGGCGGATCGTGACCTCGGAGTACTCGATCGGCAGCGCTCCGTCGGCGTTGTCGATGGTGAGGGTGACCTCGGCGCGGCCGAGCGGGCCCTTGGTGGAGGTGCCGGCGAAGATGACGTCCTCCATCTTGCCGCCGCGGAGGGTCTTGGCGCCCTGCTCCCCCATCACCCAGGCGAGGGCGTCGACCACGTTCGACTTGCCGGATCCGTTGGGGCCGACCACGCACGTGACCCCGGTCTCGAACGCGAACGTGGTGGGGTTGGCGAAGCTCTTGAATCCCTTCAGGGTCAAGCTCTTCAGGTGCACGGGCCGCCTTCCGTCGTCACGTCGTGTGCGCGCCGGAGCCGGTCCGTGCCGCGCGTCGTCTTCGCGTTGGGACAACGGTACCGGTATGCCGGGCGAAGTACGCTGGAACGATGAGCCTGCCCGCCCTCGTGTCGCCCGGTCCCGAACTCACCCGCGAGGAGCTCGTGCGCTACGCCCGCCAGCTCTCCCTGCCGCAGATCGGGGTGGAGGGGCAGCGCCGGCTCAAGGAGTCGCGCGTGCTCGTGCTCGGCGCCGGCGGCCTCGGCTCGCCCGTGCTGCAGTACCTCGCGGGCGCCGGCGTCGGCGTGATCGGGATCGTGGACCACGACGTCGTGGAGGTGTCGAACCTGCATCGCCAGCTGGTGCATCCGCTCGCCTCGGCGCGTTCTGCTGAGCGGAAGGTCGCTTCGGCGGCGGCGGCGCTGCGTGCGCTCAACCCGCTCGTGGAGGTCGTGGAGCACGACGTCGAGATCACGCCGTCGAACGTGCTCGAGCTCGTCTCAGAGTACGACGTGGTGGTCGACGGCACCGACACCTTCGAGGTGGGGCACATCGTGGATGCGGCCTGCGCGCTCGTGGGCAAGCCCATCGTCTGGGGCTCGGTGCTGCGGTTCGACGGGCAGGTGACGGTGTTCTGGGCGACGGCGCCCGGGGAGCTGGCCCGCACCATGTCGGACCTCTTCCCCACCGCAGCGGCCGACGCGGATGCGGAGTCGTGCGCCGTGGCCGGGGTCGTCGGGCCGGCGTGCGGGGCCGTCGGGTCGCTCATGGCGGGCGAGGTGCTCAAGCTGCTCGTGGGGTTCGGGTCGCCGCTGCTCGGTCGGCTGCTGGTGCTCGATGCGCTCGACGCCACCTGGCGCGAGGTGCCGTTCTCGCACGTGGAGCGGCGGCCGGGGCGGTCGTCGGCGGCGCGGGGGGCGTCGAACATCGGGGAGCCGTACAGCTACGCGAACCAGGGGGCTGCGGGGGTGAGCCCGGCGACTCGGCTGTTCGAGCGGCAGGGGGCTGCGGGGGCTGAGCCCGCTGTTCCGGCAGCGCCGGCTGCTCCGGCTGCTCCCGAGTCGATCTCGGTGCACGAGCTCAAGGAGCTCCTCGAGGCGCGCTCGCGGGACGAGGCCGACTTCGTGCTCGTCGACGTGCGCGAGACGTACGAGTACGAGGTGGCCTCCATCGAGGGAGCGGAGCTCGTGCCGCTCGGGCAGCTCCTCACGGATGCGGCGCGGGAGATCCTGCCGCCGCAGGAGCGCGTGATCGTGCACTGCCACTTCGACGGGCGCTCGCGGCACGCGGCCGAGGTGCTGCGCTCGAAGGGGTGGGAGGACGTGGTGTTCGTGCGCGGCGGGATCGACGCGTGGTCGACGGAGGTCGACCCTTCTGTGACGCGGTACTAGGGGTCGCGCGCCCCGGCCGCTCAGCCGCCGGCGAAGGGCGGGAGCACGTCGAGGGTGTCGCCGTCGGCGAGCACGATCGTGCGGTCGCCGGTGGAGGTGCGGTTGTGGATGAAGGTGCAGCGGGCGAGGATGCGCTCGATCGTGGCGGCGTCGGCGGTGGGGCCGGTCCCGGCACCGGATCCGGACGCCCCGGCGGCCTCTGACGCCAGCTCCCCCAGGAGGTCGGCGATGCTCGAGCCGGCGGCGCGCTCGTCGGAGGCGCGGCCGAGGGCGGCCTTCGCGGCGGCGAAGTAGCGGAGGTGGACGCTCATCAGCCGCCGATCGCGCTCATGGTGCGTTCGGGCTGGGCGAATCCGACGGCGTTCATCTCGTGCCCGGCCGGCTTGCCCCACATGGCGGCACGCCAGAGGTCGGCGACCACCGCATCCGTGGCCCCGCTGCGCATCGGGCCGAGGAGGTCGGTCTCCTCGTGCGAGAAGAGGCAGCTGCGCACACCGCCCTCGGCGGTAAGACGCGTGCGGCGGCAGTCGGAGCAGAACGGCTCGCTGACCGAGGCGATGATCCCGACGAGGCCGAGCATCCGGCCGCCTTCCCCCTCGGTGCGGTCGCGCACCTGGAAGAGCTCGGCGGGGGCGCCGTCGCGGGGGGCGTCGTCGGGGGTGAGGAGGTAGCGGGTGCTGAGGCGCTCCCGGATCTGCGCGGCCGTGATCATGGTGTCGCGCGCCCAGGTGTGGTCGGCATCCAGGGCCATCTGCTCGATGAAGCGGAGCTGGTGGCCGCCCGCGAGCGCCCACTCGAGGAGCTCGACGGCCTGGTCGTCGTTGATGCCGGGCATGAGCACGGTGTTGATCTTGGTGCGCACGAGCCCGGCGGCGCGGACGGCGTCGATGCCGGCGAGCACGCGGTCGAGGAAGGGGCGGCGGGTGATGGCGGCGAAGGTGTCGGGGTGCACGGAGTCGAGCGAGACGTTGATGCGGTCGAGGCCGGCGTCGGCGAGGGCCAGGGCGCGGGAGGCCAGGCCGATGGCGTTCGTGGTGAGCGAGATCTCGGGGCGGGGGTCGAGCGAGGCGACGTCGCGCACGATCTCGACGAGGTCTTTGCGGAGGAGGGGCTCGCCGCCCGTGAAGCGGATCTGCCGCACGCCGAACTCGGTCACGGCGATGCGGGCGAGGCGCGTGATCTCGTCGCGGGTCAGGAGCGCCGGGGGCGGGAGGAAGGGGAGGCCCTCGGCGGGCATGCAGTAGGTGCAGCGGAGGTTGCAGCGGTCGGTGAGGGAGATGCGGAGGTCGGTGGCGGTGCGACCGTAGGTGTCGAGCAGGGCGGAGGTCGCGGGGCGGCCGGCGGGGAGGATGCCGGTGGCCGCGGCGGCCTCGGTGGGGCCTGCTGCCCGGGGCGCGGCGATGCGCAGCGAGGGGATGCCGAGTGCGACGCTCATGCGGAAAGCCTACGCGGCTCGGAGCCGGCGTCGGCCGGCGCGGTCGTGGAATGCACAGAATGCGGGGCACCGAGGCCCTATTTGGGGTCGGTCCCTCTCATTCTGTGCATAATCCGCCACCCTGTCGGCGTGGGGGTGCGTAACGGTAGAAATGCGAGGGAGTGGTCACCTATATGGGATCGGTCTCGCGCATTTCTACCGTTGCTCGGTCGGGCGTCCCGAGTAAGTACGCAAATGAGGAGGACCGACCGCCTATACGGGGTCGGTCCTCCTCATTTGCGTAGTAACTCATCAACTTTCCCCGAGGCGGAGCTCGCGGCCCGATGCGGCAGACTGGGACGATGCGCACGATCGACGACCATCGAGCCGAGATCACCGCGCTCCTCGCGCCGCTCCGGGCGTCGCTCGGCACTGAATCGCTGCCGGTCTCCGGGGAGTCGCTCGCCGCCGATCCCGCGCGCTGCCTCCGCCGCGTGCTCGCCCACGACCTCGTGTCGCCCTCGAGCCTCCCGGCGTTCGACAACTCCCAGATGGACGGCTACGCCGTGCGCGCCGCCGACCTCGCCGCCGCCACCGCCGACTCCCCGGTGTCGCTGCCCGTCGCCTCCCGCGTCGCCGCCGGCGACGTCTTCGGAACCCACACGCCCGGAACGGCGACCCCCATCATGACGGGCGCGGGCCTTCCCGACGGCGCGGATGCGGTGGTGCAGATCGAGAAGGCCGTGCCACCCGTCTTCCCCGACACCTCGAGCAGCAGCCGCGTCGCGTTCGTCGAGCCGGTCGCCGCCGGCACGTTCGTGCGCTCCGCGGGCAGCGACGTGCGCGAGGGCGAGGTGCTGCTGGCCGCGGGCACGGTGCTCGGGCCCGCACAGTTCGGGGTGGTCGCCGGCACGGGGGCCGTGCAGGTCGAGGTGCGCCGGCGCATCCGGGTGCTGCTCGTGTCGACGGGTCACGAGATCCGGGATGCGGGCACCGTGCTCGCGCCCGGGCAGATCTTCGATGCCAACACGGTGTCGCTCACGGCGGCGCTGCTCGGCGCCGGATGCGAGGTGGTGGCGCGGCCGTGCCGGTCGGACGACGCGGACGACCTGCTCGACGTCATTTGGAACGAGGCCGACGTCGACCTCCTCGTGACGGTCGGCGGTGTGAGCGCGGGGGCGCGGGAGGTCGTGCGCGATGCGCTCGGGCCGCTCGGTGTGGAGTTCATGAAGGTCGCGATGCAGCCGGGTGGCCCGCAGGGGTTCGGCCGCATCGAGGTGGGTGTCGAAGGCGCAGCCACGCTGCCCGTCGTGTGCCTGCCCGGGAACCCGGTGAGCGCGCTCGTGTCGTTCGAGGCGTTCCTCCGCCCGGCGCTCCTCGAGACGCTCGGCGCGGAGCCGCTCCGCGAGACACGTCGCGCCCCCTCCGCCGAGGCGTTCGACTCGCCGCCGAACCACCACCAGCTGCGCCGAGGCGTGCTCGACCCCGACGGCCGCCTGCGCCTGCGCGGCGGCCCCTCGAGCCACCTGCTCCACTCCTACGCCGAATCCACCGTGCTCGTGCACGTTCCCGTCGGCATCACCCGCGTCGCCGAGGGCGACGAACTCGACTTCTGGAGGATCGATGGCTGACGGCCGCGAGCTCACCCACGTCACCGCCGACGGATCGGCCCACATGGTCGACGTCACCGACAAGGCGGTGACCCGCCGCGTCGCCTCCGCTCAAGCCGTGCTGCACACGCGCGACGACGTGATCGCACTGCTCGTGGCCGGCGAGCTCCCCAAGGGCGAGCCGCTCGCGGTCGCGCGCGTCGCCGGGATCATGGCGGCGAAGCAGACCTCGGCGCTCATCCCGCTCTGCCATCCGCTGCCGATCAGCGGGGTGACGGTGGAGTTCACAGTCGGCGAGTCGAGCGTGCGGATCGTCACGACCGTCAAGACCACGGGCGTCACCGGCGTCGAGATGGAGGCGCTGACGGCGGCCTCGGTGAGTGCGCTCACGCTCTACGACATGATCAAGGCGGTGGATCGGGGGGCGCGGATCACCGACATCGAGGTGCTGTCGAAGTCGGGCGGCGCGAGCGGCGACTGGAGCCGGGCGTGACGGGCGGGGCGGCGGGTCCGGCCCGCGAGGCTCGCGAGGCTCGCGTCATCGTGGCGTCGAACCGCGCGGCGGCGGGGGTGTACTCCGACACGACGGGGCCGGTCATCCGGGACTGGTTCGAGGCGCGGGGGTGGGCGGCCGAAGTCGAGGTGGTCCCGGATGGCGAGCCGGTGGGCGCTGCGCTCCGCGCTGCCGTCGCGTCGGGTGCCGCCGCGATCGTGACGACGGGAGGCACGGGCGCCTCCCCCACCGACCGCACGCCCGAACAGACGCGGGCGGTGCTCGACTTCGAGCTGCCGGGGGTGGCGGAGGAGATCCGGCGCGTGGGGCGGGAGCACATCCCGCTCGCGGTGCTCTCGCGCGGGCTCGCGGGGGTGGCGGGCCGCAGTCTCGTGCTCAACCTGCCCGGGTCGACCGGTGGTGTGAAAGACGGGCTCGCGGTGCTCGACGGGCTGCTCGAGCACCTCGTGGATCAGATCGGTGGAGGTGACCATGTCCGGGTCGACTGAGGGCTCGGCGGCCGGGGCGGTGCGGTTCGCGACCGTGAGCTCCGAGCCGATCGGCGTGGAGCAGTGCATCGAGGCCGTCTCGCGCGACCACGCGGGCGCCGTGGTGAGCTTCGCCGGGGTCGTGCGCGACCACGACGAGGGGAAGGGTGTGACGGCGCTGTCGTACACCGGGCATCCGTCGGCGCAGGACGCCATCGAGGAGGCGGCGCGGCGGATCGCGGCGGCGCATCCGGAGACCGTGGTGGCGGTCGCGCACCGGGTGGGCGACCTCGTGGTGGGCGACATCGCGCTCGCCTGCGCGGTGTCGAGCGCGCATCGGCAGGAGGCCTTCGCGGCGTGCTCCGAACTGGTCGACCTGGTGAAGCAGACGGTGCCGATCTGGAAGGAGCAGCTGTTCGACGACGGCAGCTCGGAGTGGGTCGCGGCGCTCGGCTGAGATCCTCTCCTCCACAATCCGAAGCGGTGGCCTTCCTACCCCCAAAACGGGTCGACGTTACATCTCAGACACATTGCTGAGGTCTACTGATACTGCAACTCGACCTCGAACGGAGATCGTCGTGGATCTGAACACCATCACCGCCATCCATCCGGCGCGTCACCGCGACGACCTGGCCGCTCTCGGCGCGGCCACGGCGCCGCTCGCCGGCGGCTCGTGGCTCTTCTCGGAGCCGCAGAACCACCTCACCTCCCTGGTCGACCTCATGGCCTTCCGGTGGCCCTCGCTCACAGTGCTGGGCGACGACGCCGAGGTCGCCGCCGACGCGGGCGCGCTCGAGGTGGCGTCGACGTGCACGCTCGCAGAGCTCGCGGCGATGCCGGACGAGCACGGCTGGGCCGCGCATCCGCTGTTCCGTCAGTGCTGCACGGCTCTGCTCGGCTCGTTCAAGGTGTGGAACGTGGCCACCGTGGGAGGCAACATCTGCGCCGCGCTGCCCGCGGGGCCCATGACCTCGCTCTTCTCCGGGCTCGACGCCGAGGCGCTCATCTGGCGGGCCGACGGCAGCGACGAGCGCCTGCCGGTGGCGCGGTTCGTCACGGGCGACGGCGCGACGGTGCTCCGCGAGGGCGATGTGCTGCGGTCGCTGATCGTGCCGCGGGCCTCGCTCGAGGCGCGGACGGCGTACCGCAAGATCGCCCTGTCGCCGCTCGGCCGCTCGGGCGCCGTGATCATAGGGCGGCTCGATCGCGACGGCTCGTTCACGCTCACCGTCTCGGGGGCCACGCTGCACCCCGAGCAGCTCCGCTACGACTCGGTGCCGAGCGCCGAGGTGCTGACGCACGACGTGGAGGCCATCGAGACGTGGTTCACCGATCCGCACGGAGCCGCCGACTGGCGGCGGGCCGTCTCGGCACTGCTCGCGATCGAGATCCTGGAGGAGCTCCGATGAGGTTCATCATGAACGGCGAACAGCTCGAGGCCGAGCCCGCCCCCGGCCAGTGCCTGCGCACCTTCATCCGCGACCAGGGCAACTTCGAGGTCAAGAAGGGCTGCGACGCGGGCGACTGCGGCGCGTGCTCCGTGATCGTCGACGGCATGGCCGTGCACTCGTGCGTGTTCCCGGCGTACCGGGCCGAGGATGCGGTGGTCACGACGGTCGCCGGGCTCGGCGAGCCGGGCGACCTCAGCGCGGTGCAGTCGAGCTTCGTGGAGAACGCCGGATTCCAGTGCGGGTTCTGCACGGCGGGCATGGTGGTGACGGCGTCGACGCTGAAGCCCGATCAGCTCGATGACCTGCCGCGACTCATGAAGGGCAACCTCTGCCGGTGCACGGGGTACCGGGCCATCGAGACGTCGATCCGGCGAGGGGTCTGCGCGTCGGCCGGCGGGGGCGGATGCGCGAACCTGTGCGGGTCGGCGCCTCATGCGACTGCGACGGCGACGACGGGTGTCGTGGAGCCCGGGTTGGATCCTTCTGAGCAGAGTGCTGCAGCGCCGGACGTGGTGGAGCCGCTGGAGGCGCCCGCCAGCGTCGCGGCACCCAAGTCGGTGGGCCGCTCGGTCGGCGCGCCGGCCGGTCCGCGGATCGTGAGCGGGCGGGAGCCCTACACGCTCGACGTGGCCGTGCCGGGAGTCACGCACCTCAAGCTCCTGCAGAGCCCGCACGCGCACGCGCGGATCGTCGCGATGCGCACCGAGGCCGCGGCGGCACTCCCCGGCGTGCACGCGGTGCTCACCGCCGTCGACTCCCCCGAGCACCTCTACTCCACGGGGCGGCACCAGTTCCGCACCGATGATCCGGACGACACGCGGCTGTTCGACACCGTCGTGAGGTTCCGCGGCCAGCGCATCGCAGCCGTCGTGGCCGACTCGATCGCGATCGCCGAGGCCGCCTGCCGTCTGATCGAGGTCGAGTACGAGCTGCTTCCCGCCGTCTTCGACCCCGAGGAGGCCCGCTCCCCCGGAGCTCCCCTCCTGCACGGCGACAAGTCGGTCGCCGAGTCGCGCATCGCCGAGCCCGAGCGCAACGTCGTCGCCTCGGTGCACTCCGAGATCGGCTCGGTCGCCGAGGGCTTCGCCGCGGCCGACGCGACGGTCAGCGGCACGTATCAGACGCACCGGGTCTCGCACGCCTCGCTCGAGACGCACGGCTCGGTGGGCTGGCTCGACGAGGCGGGCCGCCTCGTCATCCGCACGAGCTCGCAGGTGCCCTTCCTCGTGCGCGACGAGATCGCCCACATCTTCGACCTCGATCCGGCCGCTGTACGCGTGTTCACGGCGCGCGTGGGCGGAGGCTTCGGCGGCAAGCAGGAGATCCTCACCGAGGACCTCGTGGCCCTCGCGGTGCTCACCACCGGGCGGCCCGTGCAGTTCGAGTTCACCCGGGTCGACCAGTTCACGCTCGCTCCGTGCCGTCATCCCATGCGCGTGGCGGTGGAGGTCGGAGCGACTCGCGACGGCCGGCTCACGGCCCTCGCGGTCGACGTGCTGAGCGACACGGGTGCCTACGGCAACCACGGGCCGGGCGTCATGTTCCACAGCGTGGGCGAGACCGTGAGCCTCTACAACGCACCGAACAAGAAGATCGACGCGGAGGTCGTGTACACGAACAACATCCCCTCGGGTGCGTTCCGGGGCTACGGGCTCGGGCAGGTCGTGTTCGGCATCGAGCAGGCGCTCGACGAGCTGGCGCGCGAGCTCGGCATCGATCCGTTCGAGTTCCGCCGCATCAACACCGTGAAGCCCGGAGACCCACTCGTGGCCGCTCACGTGGAGGGCGACGACCTCGTCTACGGCAGCTACGGGCTCGACCAGTGCCTCGACCTCATGGAGCAGGCGCTGCAGCGCGGCAACGGCGTGCCGGAGCCGGTGGGCCCGGAGTGGACCGTCGGCACGGGCATGGCGTCGACCATGATCGCCACGATGCCTCCGCGCGGTCACTTCTCGGAGGTGAGCATCACGCTCGAGGCCGACGGCGGCTACCTGGCCGGGGTCGGCACCTCGGAATTCGGCAACGGCACCACCACGGTGCACACCCAGATCGCCTCGAGCGTGCTGGGCACGACTCCGGATCGCATCCGCATCCGGCAGTCGGACACGGATGCCGCGGTGTTCGACACGGGCGCGTTCGGGTCAGCGGGCACCGTCGTGGCGGGCAAGGCGCTGCACGCGGCGGCCGAGGCGCTGAAGGGCACGATCCTCCGCACGGCCTCGGAGCTCGCCGGCGAGTGGAGCCAGGGGCACCTCGAGGCCGACGGCGTGCGCATCGGCGACACGCTGGTGCCGCTCGTCGAGATCGCAGCGGCCGCCGGAGGTTCGATCACGGAGTCGGGCAGTGAGGACGGATCGAAGCGGTCGCTCGCGTTCAACGTGCACGGCTTCCGCGTGGGGGTGAACCGCTCGACGGGCGAGGTGCGCATCCTGCAGTCGGTGCATGCGGCGGATGCGGGCTTCGTGCTCAATCCGGAGCAGCTCCGCGGCCAGGTGGAGGGCGGGGTGGCGCAGGCCATCGGATCGGCGCTGTACGAGGAGATGCTGCTCGATGAGGGCCTCGTGAAGACGCAGGTCTTCCGCAGCTACCACCTGCCGCAGATGGTCGACGTGCCCGAGACCGAGGTGCTCTTCGCCGAGACCGACGACACGGTGGGGCCCTACGGCGCCAAGTCGATGAGCGAGGCCCCCTACAACCCGGTGGCGGCGGCCCTCGCCAACGCTGTCCGCGATGCGACCGGTGTGCGCCCCCACGAGCTGCCCATCTCCCGCGACCGCGTGTGGAGAATGCTCCGCGCCTGAGCCACCGCCGCCGCCCCGCGCCGACTCAGCGCAGGTGTGGAACCGACACGTCGCGCCGCTCGTGCACTCAACGCGGTGGGCGCGGCGGGCGGAGGGGCCGTAGCGCAGAGCGGGCGGCAGCGGCGACGGTGGAGGCGACGAGGTCGAGGGTGGCGGTGCGGAGCTGCCACTGCTGCCAGTAGAGCGGCACGTCGAGGTGAGCACCCGGGTCGAGCTCCACGAGGTCGAGACCCGCGCTCTGCGCTTCCGGCACCATGCCCCAGCCGTAGCCCGCCGCCACCGCCCGCACGAAGTCGGCCGAGGCCGGCACGAAATGCCGTGGCGGCTCCGCGCGCGATTCGCCACCACCGCCCACCCCGGCTGCCCGTTGTGCGGTCGACGACTCGTGGGCCCGCGGCTCACCCGCTCGCGCCCGGCCCACCCGTGGTGGCGTCGGGGTGGACTCGTCGGCCCGCGGCTCTCCCGTTCGCGCCCGGCCCACCCCTGGTGGCGTCGGGGTGGACTCGCCCACCCCTGGCCCGTCCGCCCGCGAGCCGTCGTCGGCGGCGGCCGCGCGGCGGCGCAGGTAGTCGTGCTGGAGCTCGTCGCGGTGGTCGAAGACCACCACCGGCGCCGAGCGCAGCGACGTCACCGACGCGCGGCCGGCACCGCGCTCAAACTCCGGGAACCAGCGCTCCACGAACCCCCGCGACGCCACCGGCGCGTACCGCATCACACCGAGCCCCACCGAGGTGCACCCCTGCACCGGCTCAGCCACCGCCGACACCGCCGCCATCACGGTGCCGTCCCGGAGCAGAGCCGTGGTATGACTCTCGTCCTCACGGTGGAAGTCGAAGTCGACCGACCCCGCCAGCTCGGCGAGCGCCGGCAGCAGCCATGTCGCCAGCGAGTCCGCGTTCACCGCGAGCGGCACCCGGATGCGTGGAGCCGCCCCCGCAGCATCCGGCCCCCCTTCGACCGCGGCACCGACGGGATCACCGCCGAGCTCGCGGGCGACGTCGTCGGTGAGCACCGCGAGCTGCCGGGCCAACCGCAGGAGCACCCGTCCGGATTCCGTGGCCGTGGTGGGCTTCGACCGCGTCAGCAGCACCCGCCCGACCGAGTTCTCCAGGGCCCGGATGCGCTGGCTCACCGCCGAGGGCGTGATGCGCAGCCGCCTGGCCGCGGCCTCGAAGGTGCCCTCGCTCACGGCGGCATCGAGGGCGGCGAGTTGGGACGGATCCAGTTGCATGAAGCAAAGCTAATGCATCCGAAGAAACATTAGCTGGACTGGTTGAGCTGCCATGCCTAACGTCGAAGGGTGCTCGCATCCCTCGCCCCGCTCGATCCGCTCGCCGCTCTCGCCGGCCTCGGCTTCGGGCTGTCGCTCATCATCGCCATCGGCGCCCAGAACGCCTTCGTGCTGCGGCAGGGCCTGCTCCGACAGCACGTGCTGGCCGTCGTCGCCGTCTGCGCGATCTCGGACGTCGTGCTGATCGGCCTCGGCGTGAGCGGCATCGGCGTGCTGGTCGAGCGCCTGCCGGCCCTGCTCGTCGCCGCCCGCATCGGCGGCGCCGTCTTCCTCGTCGTCTACGGCCTCCTCGCCGCCCGCCGCGCCCTGCGCCCGGGCGCTGCGCTCACACCCGACCTCACTGCTCCTGACCTCGCTGCTCCCGACCTCACTGCCCCTGACCTCGGTGCCCCCGACCTCGCTGCCCCCGACCTCGCTGCCCCCGGGACCTCCGCCCCCGGCATTACCGTCCCCGCCCCCACCACGTCGCGTGAGGTCGTGGCCCCCGCCGAGGCCGCGGCCGGAGACCCCGGCGACATCGGCACCGGCGGCGCCCCGACCGGAAGCCCATCCACCACCACGAGCACCGTGGCACCCACCGGTCGCCGCACCTCGCGGGCCACCGGCGGCCTCCTCGCCGCGATCCTCACCGCGCTCGCCCTCACCTGGCTCAACCCGCACGTCTACCTCGACACCGTCGTGCTCCTCGGCTCGATCGCCAGCACGCATGGCGACTCCCGGTGGATCTTCGGCGCCGGAGCCGCCCTCGGCAGCATCATCTGGTTCACCGCCCTCGGCTACGGCGCCCGCCTCCTCCGCCCCGTCTTCGCGAAGCCGGTGGCCTGGCGCGTGCTCGACGGCATCATCGCCGTCATGATGATCGCGATCGCGGCCTCGCTCCTGCTCGGCCTCTGACGCGGTGGCCCGATCGCCGGGTCGCATCGCCGGGTCGCATCGAATGGCTGCGTCCCGCGTGCCCGCATCTCCGACCCGAGCCGACGCCCGCCCCCTTGCCCGGCCCGATCACAGGCGCCCATCGGCACACGACAGCGATCCGCCTACCGCCCCCGAAGCTCCTCCACGGCCCGCACGACCCCCCGCGCCACCGCGTCCCCGTCCACGCGCACGAGCTCCCCGTCCCGCACCACGGCCGATCCGCCCACGAGCAGCAGCGCCAACGGTGGCGGCGCCCCGAGCGTCAGGGCCGCCACGGGATCCGCGATCCCCGCGTGCTCGACCCCGTCGACCCGCCACAGCGCCAGGTCACCGAGCTTGCCCACCTCGATCGAACCGAGCTCCGCCGACCGCCCGAGCACGCGCGCGCCGCCCATGGTCGCCATCCGCAGCGCCTCCCGCCCGCTGAGCGCCGCAGCGCCTCCCCGCAACCGCCCGGCGAGCACCGCCATCCGGATCTCCGAGTCCAGCCGGCCCGACTCGTTCGAGGCCGAGCCGTCGACACCGAGCCCCACCGCGACCCCCGCCGCGAGCAGCTGCGGCACCGGCGCGATGCCCGCCGCCAGCCGCGCGTTCGACGACGGGCAGTGCGCCACCCCCGTGCCCGTCGCCGCGAACCGCCCGATCGCGTCGTCGTCGAGGTGCACGCAGTGCGCCATCCAGACGTCGTCGCCGAGCCACCCCAGGTCGTCGAGGTACTGCGTGGGGGTGCGCCCGAAGCGCTCGAGGCAGAACGCGTCCTCCTCCACCGTCTCGGAGCCGTGCGTGTGCAGCCGCACGGCCCCGGGCAGCGACCGGGCGAGCACAGCGGATTCGCGCAGCAGATCGGCGGTCACCGAGAACGGCGAGCACGGCGCCAGCGCGATCTTCACGAGCGCCTCACGCGAGGGGTCGTGGAAGCGCGCGACGGCCTCCGCACTCGCCTCGAGCGCCGCGGCGGTCGTCTCCACGGCGAAGTCCGGGGGCAGCCCGCCCTGCGAGCGTCCGAGGTCCATCGATCCGCGCGTCGCGTGCAGCCGCACACCGACAGTGCCGGCCGCCTCCACGATCGCCCCGAGGATGTCGCCGCCCCCGCGCGGGAACACGTAGTGGTGGTCGCCCATGGTGGTGCAGCCCGAGAGCGCACCCACGGCGAGCCCGCCGAGCGCGCCCGGCCCGACGGTGTCGGCGGTGATCCGCGACCACGTCGGGTACAGCGCCGTCAGCCAGTCGAACAGGATCGCATCCTGGGCGATCCCCCTGGTCAGCCACTGGTAGAGGTGGTGGTGGGTGTTGATGAGCCCGGGCGTGAGCAGGTGCCCGGTGCCGTCGATCCGGGTCACGGATGCGCCGCCGCCGAGATGCTCGTCGGGCACGGCTCCGGGGCCCACCGCCACGATCTCGGCACACTCGAGCACCACGTAGCCGGACTCGTGCTCCGTGCCGGCCGCATCGACGGTGACGACGTACGCGTTCTCGATGACGACCCGGGCCGCACTCACGGCGCCTCCCCCACGACCGGCGCGCGATCCGCGACACCATCGACGGGCGCGCGACCCACCACACCATCGACCGGCGTCCGAGCCGCAACACCATCGACGAGCCCGCGATCCGCCACACGAGCGACCGGCACCAGACCCGCGTCACCCTCGACCGGCGTCCGATCCACCACACCATCGACCGGCACCAGACCCGCGTCACCCTCGACCGGCGTCCGATCCGCCACACCATCGACCGGCGCGCGATCCGCGACCCCATCGACCCGCGCCCGACCCACGACACCATCGACCGGCACAGCATCGACCGGCACCGCATCGCCCCGATGGATGGGCCCGGATGCGAAGCGCAGCGACGCTCCCGACGCTCCGTTCCGCACCGCGATCACCTCCGCCAGGATCGACACCGCAGTCTCCTCGGGCGTCGACCCGCCGAGGTCGAGCCCGATCGGCGAGTGCAGCGACGCGAGCGCCTCGTCGTCGAGACCGCGCGCGCGGAGGGCGGCGATCCGACGGTCGTGGGTGGTCCGCGAGCCCATCGCCCCCACATACGCCACGGGCAGTGCGAGCGCGGCTTCGATGAGCGGCAGGTCGAACTTGTCGTCGTGGGTGAGGATGCAGACGACCGTGCGCTCGTCGACCTCCGTCGAGGCGAGGTAGTCGGTGGGCCAGCGGTTCACGACCTCGGCGTTCGGGAAGCGGTCGGGGGTCGCGAACACCGGACGCGCGTCGCACACCGTCACCCGGTAGCCCAGCAGCGCCGCGGCGTTCGAGAGCGCCACCGAGAAGTCGACGGCGCCGAACACGATCATCCGCGGCGGCGCGGCGGCCACCACGAGCACCGCCTCGACCACAACCCCCTCGCACTCGATCCCCCGCCGCTCGGTGCGCCCGCGATGCAGCGCACCCCGCAGCGCCGTCCGCACCGCCGTCCGCGCCGCCGACTCGAGCACAGTCGGTCCGAGACCGCCGCGATCGACCTCCGGCGTGTGGTGCTCGGTCATCAGCCGCAGCTCGCCCACGGCGCGGCGCCCCAGCTCGTCCTGCTCCTCCAGGTCTCCGGATGCCTGGGGCAGCACGATCGCCACCCCCGCCGCCCGGCCCTCCCGCGCCAGGGCGAGCTCGCCGAGCAGCGCCGCCGAGGCCTCGTTGCGCAGGCCCGCAGGCGCGAGCTCGTGCACCGCGACGGTGATGCGTCCGCCGCAGGACAGGCCGACGGCGAACGCGTCGGCGTCGCTGAAGCCGAACGAGCAGACCTCCGCGTCACCGGTCTCGAGCACGCGACCGCACGCCTCGTAGACGGCGCCCTCAACGCAGCCGCCCGAGATGCTGCCGATCACGCGCCCGAGGTCGTCGACGGCCATCGAGGTGCCGAGCGCGCGCGGCGCACTGCCGTCGACGGCCACGACGGTGGCCACGGCGAGCCGCCGGCCCGCGGCGAGCGACTCGAGGAGTGCTGCGGCGAGTTCGAGCATGGAGCCCCCTTCGGTCGACGGAGTGCGAGCGTGCGGCGCGAGATCGTATGCGTGCGACGTGCTGCGACGGTCAGGGCCCGAGGACCCGCCCGCACCCGCCCACGACATGAGCCTGACACATCCGCGTGTTAGAAATCTCGCATGCTCATCATCCACGACGCGGCCCGGATCGTGATCGACGCCGACACAGAGCTCGGCCCCGGCGACTTCGCGGTGGGCAGCACCGTGCCCGACGAGCAGCCGCACGAGCAGCCGTACCCGCAGCTCGGCGCCCCCGCGGTCAGCCGGCCCACGACGCCCCTCGACCAGCCGCACCAACAGCCCGGCGCGCAGCTCGACCCCCAATCCCCGGCCCCCACCACCGAGCACCTCGACGCATCCGGCTGCATCATCACCCCCGGCCTCGTCAACGCCCACCACCACCTGCTGCAGACGGCCTTCCGCACCCTGCCCGGCACCCGCGGGGTGCCCATGCACGTCTGGCTCCCCACCATGGCCGCCGCCTACTCCGCGGTGGGCATCGACCCCGAGCTCGCCCACGCGGCCGCCCGTGCGGGCATCGCCGAGGGCCTCCTCGGGGGCGTCACCACCGTGGCCGACCACCAC
>NZ_JAHFUY010000152.1 GCF_023264895.1 Herbiconiux sp.
CCCCACCCCCGCGACCGACCACCCGCGAACCCACGGTAGACTGGCCACCCTGCCCTCTCCCCGACATGAGGAGTCCGCGTGATCCTGGTCCTGCTGCTGTTCGCAGGGCTCTCAGCGCTCACTCCCCTTCTCACCAGGGCCCTCGGCACGAAGGTCTTCTACCTCGTCGCGGCGCTCCCGGCCGCCGCCTTCGCCTACACCCTGAGCCAGACGAGCACGGTCCTCGCGGGCGGGCAGGCCACCCAATCGGTGCCGTGGATCCCGCAGCTGGGCATCGCGTTCTCCTTCCGCGTCGACCTGCTCGCGTGGCTGCTCGCGCTCGTGGTCACCGGCGTCGGCGCGCTCGTGCTCGTCTACTGCGCCCGCTACTTCAGCGACGACGAGCCGCAGCTCGGCCGCTTCGCCGCCCTGCTGCTCGCGTTCGCCGGCACGATGTACGGCCTCGTCACCGCCGACGACATCTACATCATGTTCATGTTCTGGGAGATCACGAGCGTGCTCTCCTACCTCCTCATCGGCCACTACACGGGCCGCAAGGAGAGCCGAGGTGCCGCCCTGCAGGCCCTCCTCGTGACCACCTTCGGCGGCCTCGCCATGCTCGTCGGCATCATCCTGCTCTCGACCGAGGCGGGCACGAGCTCGATCGAGGCGCTCGTGGCCGATCCGCCCGCGTCGAGCGGCCTCGTCACCACCGCGATCATGCTCATCCTGGTCGGCGCGCTCTCGAAGTCGGCGCTGCTGCCCTTCCACTTCTGGCTGCCCGCCGCCATGGCCGCCCCCACCCCGGTGAGCGCCTACCTCCACGCCGCTGCGATGGTGAAGGCCGGCATCTACCTCGTGGCCCGCTTCGCCCCCGGCTTCGCCGACACCCCCGGCTGGGTTCCCGTGCTCGTGGCCTTCGGCGTCTGGACCATGCTCGTCGGCGCCTGGCGGTCGCTCCGGCAGTACGACCTCAAGCTCCTGCTCGCCTACGGCACGGTCAGCCAGCTCGGCTTCCTCACCGTGGTGGTGGGCTTCGGATCGCGCGACGCCGCATTGGCCGGCGCCGCGCTGCTGCTCGCGCACGCGCTCTTCAAAGCCACCCTCTTCCTCGTGGTCGGCATCGTCGACCACGACGAGGGCACGCGAGACCTCCGCGAGATCTCGGGCCTCGGCCGCCGCCGGCCCGTGCTCGCGGCCGTGGCGCTCATCGCCGTGGCGAGCATGGCCGGCATCCCGCCGCTCCTCGGCTTCGTCTCGAAGGAGGCCGTGCTGTCGGCCTTCCTGCACGCCGGAGAGGCGGGCGACGCCTGGGGCTGGGTGGCCCTCGTGGGCGTGAGCCTCGGCTCGATCCTCACCGTCGCCTACAGCGTCCGTTTCTTCTGGGGGGCCTTCTTCACCAAGAAGGGCGAATCCGGTCGCACAGCGGATGCCGTGGCCGCCACACGCGCGAAGAAGGCGGCGGATGCGGGCCACGAGTCCCACCCGCCCGCTCGCGGCATCCTGGTCGCCCCCATCGTGCTCACCCTCGCCACCATCGCGGGCGGATTCTTCGCCGCGCCGCTCAGCACCGCCCTCACGGTGTATGCCGACAGCGTCCAGGCCGACAGCGTCCCGTACGACGTCGCGTCCGCCGCCGGGAGCGGAGACGAGGCCGACGGCACATACCAACTCGCTCTGTGGCACGGCTTCGAGCCCGCGCTCGGCATCTCGGTGCTCATCATCGCCGCGGGCCTCGGCCTCTTCGCCGTGCGGAAGCCGTTCGCCAAGCTCCAGCGCACGGTGCCGCCGCTGATCGACGCCTCGCGTGGCTACCTGTCGATCATCCGCGGTGTCGACCAGGGCGCGGCCCGGGTCACCCTGTTCGCCCAGAAGGGCGGCCTGCCGCAGTACCTCGGCACGATCCTCGTGGTCTTCGTGCTCTGCCTCGGCCTCACCACGGCGTTCAACCGCACCTGGCCGAGCGAGATCGTGCTCTTCGACTACCCGGTGCAGATCTTCATCGCCGCCGCCATGGGCGTGGCTGCCGTGATGGCCGCGCGGGCCACCCACCGCCTCGCCGCCGTGCTGCTCGTGGGCGCCACGGGCTTCGGCATGGTGGCCTTGTTCGCCTTCCACGGCGCCCCCGACCTCGCGCTCACGCAGGCGCTCGTCGAGACCGTCACGATCGTGGTCTTCGTGCTCGTGCTGCGGCGCCTCCCGGTGAAGATCGCGCAGCACAACAAGCCCATGCGGCGTGGCCGTCGCGCCCTCATCGGCACGCTCGTGGGCGTGACGATGGGCATCGTGGGGCTCGTGGCGCTCGGAGCCCGCCAGGTCGGCGACCTCTCGGAAGAGCTCGCCCGCCTGAGCGTGGAGGAGGGCCGCGGCCAGAACGTCGTGAACGTGATGCTCGTCGACATCCGGGCCTGGGACACCATGAACGAGCTCTCGGTGCTCGTCGTCGTGGCCACGGGCGTGGCGAGCCTCATCTTCATCACGGGCCGCAACTTCACCATCCCGCGCCTCCGCGAGTCGCGCGGCCGCCGGCAGGGCGTCAAGCGCGCGCAGCTCGTCGACGACCCGCACACCTCGGACGAGGTGCCCGACGACCGGCAGCACTCGTGGCTGCTCGGTGGCAAGACGCTCTCGCCCGCCAACCGCTCGCTCATCCTCGAGGTGCTCGTGCGCCTCGTCTTCCACCCCGCCATCGTGGTGTCGGTCTTCCTGCTCTTCGCCGGCCACAACGCACCGGGCGGCGGGTTCGCGGCGGGCCTCGTGGCGGGACTCGCCCTCATCGCACGCTACCTCGCGGGCGGCCGCTACGAGCTCGGCGAGACGCTGCCGATCGGCCCGGGCGTGCTGCTCGGCGCCGGCATGCTGCTGGCCACGGGCACGGCCGTGGGGTCGCTCCTGATCGGCGCCGAGGTGCTCACCTCGGCCTACTTCTCGACCGAGCTGCCGGTGCTCGGCTACGTCTCGTTCGGCACCTCGACGATCTTCGACGTGGGCGTCTACCTCGTGGTGATCGGCGTCGTGCTCGACATCCTGCGCGCCCTGGGCGGCGAGGTCGACCGCCAGCAGGCCGAGGACGACGTCGACGCACGGCCCGACGACCACTCCGTCGTGGCCGACGAGGCCGACACCCGCGGCCGGGTGGCCGGGAGCGACACGAGCGGGCGTCAGCGACCCGGTCAGCAGCCGGCCGCGGGCATCAGGGGAGGTGAGGCCCGATGAGCGCATCCCTCACCCTCGTGGTGCTGATGGCCGTGATGTACGGCACCGGCGTCTACGTGATGCTCGAGAAGAGCCTCACCCGCATCCTGATCGGCTTCCTGCTCGTCGGCAACGCCACGAACCTCCTCATCTTCATGATGTCGGGCCGCTCGGGCGCCGCCCCCATCATCGACGGCGACACGACCGGTGCCGACATCGTCGACCCGCTGCCGCAGGTGCTCATGCTCACGGCGATCGTGATCAACTTCGGCATCACGGCGTTCATCCTCGCCCTCATCTACCGCTCCTGGTGGCTCTCGAACCTCGGCGACGAGGGCGACGACGTGCTCGCCGACGAGGAGCTCGCGGATGCGATCGAGGCGGATGCCGCGGAGCAGTTCCACGCCAACCTCGACGACGACGACGAGGCCGTGCGCCACGTGCTCGAGGAGGGCGGCGACGCCGACGAATCGGACGAGGACGCACCGCCCGCCGAGGAAGAGCCCAGCGAGAACGAAAGGGATGTGATGCGATGAACGCCCTCGTCCCGCTCCTCGTGATCATCCCCCTCGTGGGCTCCGCGATCACCCTCATCCTCGGCCGCTACCCGCGCCTGCAGATCGCCATCAGCGTCACCGCGCTCACCGCGGTGACCGCGGCCGCCGCCGTGCTGCTGGCCGCCGTCGACGAGACGAGCCGGCCGATCGTGGTCAAGGTCGGCGGCTGGGAGCCACCGTTCGGCATCGTGCTCGTGGTCGACCGGCTGTCGGCCATCATGGTGGTCGTCTCGGCGCTCATGCTGCTCGGCGTGCTCATCTTCGCCGTGGGCCAGGGCCTCGCCGACCGCGACCGCGACACCCCCGTCTCGATCTTCCACCCCACCTACCTCATCCTCGCCGCGGGGCTGTTCGGGGCGTTCATCGCGGGCGACCTCTTCAACATGTACGTGGGGTTCGAGATGCTGCTCGCGGCCAGCTACGTGCTGCTGACCCTCGGCGGGACCGGCTCGCGCATCCGGGCCGGTGTCACCTACGTGGTCGTGAGCCTCGTGTCGTCGCTGCTGTTCCTCGGCTCGATCGCGCTCATCTACGGCGCCACCGGCACCGTCACCATGGCCCTGCTGTCGGAGCGGATGCGCGACCTCCCGCTCGACATCCAGATGATCCTCTGCGCGGCCCTGCTCGTGGGATTCGCGGTGAAGGCTGCGGTGTTCCCCCTGTCGTTCTGGCTGCCGGACAGCTATCCCACGGCACCCGCGCCCGTCACGGCGGTGTTCGCCGGGCTGCTCACGAAGGTCGGCGTGTACGCCGTCATCCGCACCGACAAGCTGCTGTTCTTCGACGTGCCGCTCGCCGTGCCCCTGCTCATCGTGGGCGGACTCACGATGGTCATCGGCATCCTCGGCGCCATCGCGCAGGCCGATGTGAAGCGGCTGCTGTCGTTCACGCTCGTGAGCCACATCGGCTACATGATCTTCGGCGTGGCCATCGGCACCGAGCTCGCCACCGGAGCCACGATCTACTACATCGTGCACCACATCATGGTGCAGACCGCGCTCTTCCTCGTGGTGGGGCTGATCGAGCGGGTGGG
>NZ_JAHFUY010000083.1 GCF_023264895.1 Herbiconiux sp.
ATCGGCGGTGATGGTGAGCTGCTGGCCGAGGAGCACCGTGCCGAAGCCCGCTGCACGCGGTTCGAGCAGCTGGAAGGCGAGGGCACCGGCCCCGGGGGTCGACGTGGTGAGCTTCGCGAGGTCGACCACGCGCCGGGCTCCCGGCTCGAGCTCGAGCACGGCCCCCTCGAAGACGGGCGGCTGGTTCTCGCGCGGAGTGACCGTGATGGGCAGCACGAGCGTGGCCGTGCGCGCGTCGGGCCCCGTGCCGTCGGCCACCTCGAACGAGATCGAGGCCGGACCGAAGTAGCCCTCGGCGCTGCGGAAGACGAGGGTGCCGGAACCCGAGGTGAGGGCTCCGCCGTCGGCGTGGGTCGCGCGCACCGAGTTGAGGTCGGCGATCACGACGTCGCTCCCCGCGACGGCCACGACCTGCTCGGCGAGCGGGATGCGCAGGGTGCGCCCCGACTCGACGCTCAACCGGGGTGCGCCCTCGCGGAGCTGCGGCAGTGCGTCGTCCTGACCCGGCACCCAGATGAACCCCGAGGAGCGCACGTTCGGGTCGTCGGGATGGGCGAGGGTGAAGGGGATGACCTGGCGCTCCGGTCGCACCGAGACCCGCACCTCCCCGTCGACGACCTGGGCCGCGCGGGCGTAGGCCGGGAGCACGGAGAGCCAGAGCTGGCCCGCTCCGCCCTCGGCGAAGAAGACGTTCTCCCGCACGTCGACATCGACGGTGTCGGAGTCGAGGATGTCGCTCAGCGAGAGCACGGTGTCGCTCACGAGCGGCCGCGCGAGCGGGGCGTCGGCGCGCACGTCGACGGTGGCGAAGCTCGACCCCGTGCCGCCTCGCTCGTTCGTGACCGTGTAGAGGAACCCGTAGCGGCCGGGCTCGGCCGGGGTCTCGACCGAGAGCATGCCGCCCTCGACCACGGTCGCGACGGCGGCGGGGCCGGTGCCGTCGCCGAGCGGCTCGACGGCGGTCACGGTGAGGGCGGAGCCGTCTGGATCGGAGTCGTTCTCGAGCACGCGCACGAGCACCGACTTGCCGGGCCGCACGAGCACCTCGTCGGGCGCGGCGACCGGGTTCCGCGCCCCCTCCAGGCGCGCGCCGACGCCCACCCGGACGGTGCCGGTGGCCCGTGCTCCGAGACGGTCGACCACGGTGTAGCCGAAGGTGTCGGTGCCCGTGGAGTAGTCGCCGGCCGTGTAGTCGATCCAGTCGCTGCCGCTCTCGGCCACGGCTCCCTTCTCGGGCACCGAGTCGATGCCGACGAACTGCACGGAGTCGCCGTCGGGGTCGATCCCCGCGACCGGGACCGGGATGCGCACGGTCTCGCCCGCGACGACCCTGGCCGTGACGAGGGGAGGGACGGGCGCGGCGTTCACGGTGGGATCCGCCTCGCGCACGCTCATGGTCACGGTGGCCGTCGACCACTGGCCGTCGGGGGCGTCGACGCGGTACTCGGCCGTGAAGTCACCGGGTGTCGAGGGCGCCAGGTAGCGCAGCACGGTGCCGGAGGTGAAGAGCAGCCCGGCGTCGGCGGCGAGCGGGCGCACGAGGTCGGGGCTGAGGCTCAGGGCGTCGCCGTCGGGCTGGGAGTCGTTGGCGAGCACGGGGATGTCGACGACGTCGCCCACCCGCACCGACGCGGAGTCGGCGGTCGCGACGGGCGGCTGACGCACAGCGGGCTCGGGGATCTCGACGACGCTGACCGAGCCGGATGCCTCGGCGAGACCGTTGGTGACGCCGTACGCCACCGAGAGGGTGCCGGTCTCGAGCGGCTGCGTGAGGGTGATGCGGAGGAGCCGCTGCTCGATCACCTCCACCCGGAGGCCGTCGGCTCCGGGTGCGGCGCCGGCGCCGGCTCCGGCAGCGGCGCCCGTGACCATGAGCACGCCTCCGGCCGGGTCGAAGTCGCTCGCCAGCACGTCGACGTCGACGCTCGAGTTCTGGCGGGCGAAGGCGGCGTGGGGCACGGTGACCGGGCGCGTGCTGGCATCCGGCGGCAGCTCGGCGATCACCCGGATGACACCGGAGGCCGTCTTCGAGCCGTCCGACACGGCGTAGTCGATGAGCCCTTCCCCCACCGTGCCGGCGGTGATCCGGAGCGTGCCGCCGGCGTAGTCGGGCGCGAGGCCGTAGCCCTCATGAGCGGGCACGCCGGAGAGCCGGAGTCCGCTGCCGCCGCCCGTGACATGGGCGAGCGGGTCGACCTCGAGCTCCTGCCCCACGTGCACGAACGCCACGAAGCCCTCGGCCTCGAGCGGCACGT
This sequence comes from Herbiconiux sp., assembly GCF_023264895.1. Taxonomy (GTDB): domain Bacteria; phylum Actinomycetota; class Actinomycetes; order Actinomycetales; family Microbacteriaceae; genus Herbiconiux. The sequence continues at coordinate 2,256 of NZ_JAHFUY010000083.1, forward strand.
CGGCGGCCTCGTGCACTCCCACCACGACGGTGCCCGCCGTCGAGGAGACACCGTCGCTCACCGTGACCGAGACCTCCTTCTGACCGGTGCCCTGACCGGAGTCGGTGAAGGTGAGCACGCCTTCGGGCGTGAACGAGACGGCATCGGGCGAGGCCGTGCCCGCCTGCAGGAGGTAGAAGGCGTCGCCGTCCGGATCGAACCAGTCGGAGCGGATGTCCACCTCGCCCCGGCCGCCGAGCGCCACGTCGAGCCTCGGTGTGGTGCTCTGCACGGGAGCGGAGTTCTCGGCGTCGGCCCGCACCTGCACGCGCACGGTCGCCTCGTCGGTGCCGCCTCGGCCGTCGGAGATCGTGTAGGCGAAGGCGACCTCGCCCGAGGCCTCCGGCGGCAGCGTGATCTGCAGCTGCTGGGAGTCGGCGATGGCGTCGACGGTCCAGCCGGCATCCGGAGCCACGACCGTGCCGTCGATGACCACCACGTCGCCGTTGGGGTCGTAGTCGTTCAGCAGCACCGGGAGCACCGTCGTGCGGCCGGGGCGGGCACCGAGCTCGTCGTCGCCGGCCACGGGCGGGCGCTGGGAGGGGTCGGTCTCGACGGGCTCGTCGGTGACCACGTCGTCGGACTGCTCGTCGGCCGGGGTGTCGGGCAGGAGCTCCTCCCACCCGTCGATGAGGGCGTTCTGACGCGTGACGTCCCATGCGCGGCCCGTCACGTGGTCGGAGAGCAGGACGCCGCCGGATCCGTCGGTGCGGAACACCAGCTCGTCACCGCTCGCCGAGGCCTCGCGGGTGGACTCGACGCCGGTGGCCGCCCGGTCGCACCTCGCCCACGATCGCCCGTCGGTCCACGCCGCGTACCAGCAGCCGTCGACCTGCACAGGTGCCACACTCGTGCCGGAGTGCCCCTCGGAGCGGGTGCTCACGATGCCGTCGGCCAGGGACACCTCGAGCAGGGCCCCTCCCGTGGCGAGCAGCACGGATGCCGCCGCGGAGGAGGGCCGCTGCAGCCACACGCTGTCGTCGGCACCCACGCTCGCCGAGAGGTCGATGTCGCCCTCGCGCGTGAACAGGCGCCGCTCGTCGTGGTCGTAGACCACCCACCGGTCGCCCACCGCGGTGAGCGAGAGGCGGTCTCCGGGCTCCGCGTCGATCGCCTCGCCGGTGGGGGTTCCGGATGCCGGGTCCGTCAGCGTGAACACCGAGCCGGTCGCCGACGACACGGCGACCAGGCTCCCCGTGCTGCTGAGCAGCGCGCTCCCGCCCGCGCCGAGCGTGAGATCAGGGGGCGACTGGGGATCGAAGGCCGCGAGCGCGGCGGGGTCGGCCACCCACACGTCGCCCGACGTGGTCGAGGAGAGCAGGGCGACCTCATCGCCGAGCTCCACCCTCGCGTCGCCGACGGGAAGGGAGAACGTGTCGGAGACCTCGGCGTTCGCCGTGTCCACGAGCCGCGCCTCGCCGCCCCCCAGGTCGCTCACCACGACGGTCTGGCCCCGCTGCGCCACGTCGAGCGAGCCCGACTCCATGCGCACGGCGGCGTTCAGCAGCCCCACCTGCGGGTTGGCCCGGCCCGCGGCCTGGTGCAGATCGCTCGTCAGCCACACGGCGGCGTCGTCGAGCTCCACCTTCTGCGCCGTGTAGCCGGTCGAGACGAAGGCGGTGGTGGCGACGACCGCCACGAGTGCGGCGCTCGAGACGAGGGTGGTGACGAGGGAACGGCGGCCGCGCAGCCAGGCTCCCGCACCGGAGCGCGAGATCATCCGAGCGCTGCGCATTTCTCCGAGCTGGCCTCGCCCGTGGTGCCCGAGCGCACCACCGCGACCGTGATGCAGACCGAGGAGCCGCCCGTGGGGAACGCTGCGAACTCGCGCCCGCGCTGCATCGAGTCGGCTCCGCCCTCGGTGCTCACGAGGTAGCCGTCACCCTGCTCGAGCCCGGGATCGTCCCAGCTGAAGAGGATGCGTCCGCCCGTCGTGACCGCCGTGATCTCACCGACGCGCGGGATGGACCCGTCGGACTGACCGAGGGCGAACAGCGTGATGCCGGCGCCGGCGAGCAGGGCGGCACCCGCCACGACCGCCGTGACGACGATGGTGCGCCGACGACCGGATTGCGGGCCACCGACACCGCGGCGGCCGCCGGCGGCCGCGGCGCGTGACGTGGTGCCCACGGCGGCGCGGGCGCCGTTCACGCGCGTGCGGTCGGAGGATTCGAGCGCCGTGCGGGAGAAGGCCCCGGACCCGGTGGAGCGCCCGGGATGGCCGGAAGCCGAGCCGTCGGAGTGGCCGGGCCCGGAAGCCGCACCCGACCCCCCGGGGCGGCGCGCGCGGCGTGCCCGGCGCGTGACCGCCGCGCCGCTCCCGGCCGACCCTGCCGCCGTAGACGCCGCACCGGAGCGGCCGGAGTGACCGGAATGGCCGGAATGGCCGGAGTACAGGACGGTGCGCTCGTCGTCGTCGCGCGCGTAACCGCTCGCCCATTCCGCCATCGCGATGTCGGCCGAGGTCTGCCCGAGCCCCAGCTCGGTCTCGACCGCCTGCAGCTCGCGCAGGAGCTCGAGCGCCGAGGCCGGCCGCTCGCGGGGCTTCTTCGACAGGGCGCCGGCGAGCACCCGCTCCAGCGAGGCCGGCACGTCGTCGCGCCCGATCGGCGGGAGACGGGACTTCACGATGCGCCGCGCCAGGTCGCCCGGCGCCGACTTCGTGCCCGGCTCCTCGAACGGGGAACGACCGGCGAGGAGTGAGTAGAGGGTGGCCGCGAGCGCCCACACCTCCGACGCCACGGTGCCCTGCGTCTCCTCCGCCACCACCTCCGGCGCCGACCAGGGAATCGACAGGCCGACCGCCTGCGCGGCCGCCGATCCGCGTGTCGTCGACGAGATGCCGAAGTCCGAGAGCACGGGGGCGCCGTAGGCCGTGAGCAGGATGTTGGAGGGCTTCACGTCACGGTGCAGGATGCCCTGCTGGTGCGCGGTGTGGAGGGCTCCCCCGATCTTGACGCCGATGCGGAGCACCTCGGCCACGGGGAGCGGCTGCCGCCTATAGCTCTGGCCGAGCGAGGAGGAGCACAGCTCCATGACGAGGTAGGGCCGGCCGTCGGAGGAGACGCCTGCCTCGTAGACCGTGAGGATGGACGGGTGCGCGCTGAGGGTGGCCATGAGATCGGCCTCGACCTGGAACATGCGCCGCACCTGGTCGTTGACGACCTCGGGCAGCATGACCTTGACCGCCACCTGACGGCGCGGCATGTTCTGCTCGAACAGGAAGACGTCGGCGAACCCGCCCGCACCGAGCACCCGCACCGGGGTGAAACCCGGGAGCGGCGGCGGTGCCGAGGGGAGACGTCTGGCCATCCCGCCTCAGTTCCGGCCGGCGCCGTCGTCGGTCTCGACGTCGAGCACGACGACCGTCACGTTGTCGCGCCCACCGTTCGCGAGCGCTGCGGTGACGAGCTCCCGGGCGGCGGCCTCGGCGCCGGGCGTGGTGGAGAGGTAGTGCCGGATGCCGAAGTCGGTGAGCTCCTTGGTGAGACCGTCGGAGCAGACGAGGATGCGCTGGCCCGCGACCACGGGGATGGTCGAGTAGTCGGGGATGGGCTTCTCGTGGAAGCCGACCGCCCGCGTGATGACGTTGCTGTCGGGGTGGTGCTCGGCCTGCTCGCGGCTGAGCAGCCCGGCGTCGATAAGCTCCTGCACCACCGAGTGGTCGATGGTGAGCTGCTGGAGCTCTCCGTCGTGATAGAGGTAGACGCGCGAGTCGCCGATGTTGAACACCAGCCACGCGAGGTCGTCGTCGACTTCGGCGAGCGCCACTCCCGTGACGGTGGTTCCGGTGCCGAGCACCGACTCGTCTCCCACCTTGTCGATGTCGGTGAGCGCTTTCGCGAGGGCCTCCTCGAGCGCATCGGCGTCGGTGACGGCCTCGGCGATCTCGCCGAGGCGCTCGACCACGGCCGCGCTCGCCACGTCTCCCGCCGAGTGCCCGCCCATGCCGTCAGCGACCGCGAAGACCGGCACGTCCGAGATCGAGCTGTCCTCGTTGCCCGCCCGCTTGTTGCCCGTGTCGCTGAGCGCGGCCCAGGACAGCGTGACGCGACGGGGATGCGCCCCCTCGCGCGTCACGCTCACGCGCGCGCTCGTTCGACCGATCTGGGTCACGTGACCAACTCCTGACAGCTTTCCGGGAATCCTAAGCGGTGATCCCGGTCTTTCCCCGGTCTCGCGACGAGATGTGGATAACGTTTCCGTCGCCGATTTCGACGATAGCCGACCCGCTCGCCACGAACGAATCTCCCTGCCGCAGCCGCACCGGCGCCGAGCCCTGCGGACGCACGACGGTGCCGTTGGTGGAGCGGAGATCCGTGATCACGACCGTGCGGCCGCTGAGGGCGATCTCGACGTGGTTGGACGACACCTTCTGCGTGGGCGACTCGACCGTGAGGAGGTGCTGCGGGAGGGCCGTCGGCGCTCGTCGCTCGCGGGGCCGGCGGCCGATCACGAGCGAGCCGGTGAGCTCGACGGGGGCTGCTCCGTTGAGGCGGAGGGAGTAGGTGGGGGCGGCCGCGGCATCGGGCGCCGGCGGCGCGTCGGGCACGGGCGCGTCGTCAGGCACGGTTGCGGGAGCGGATTCCGGTGCGGGTGCGCGCACGACGGTGTCATCGTCGTATTGGTCATGGTCGTGGTGGGGCTGTGACTCCCCCGCTGCGGCAGCGGGGTTCGACAGCAGCCGCTCGGGATCGGCGACCCAGAGCACGCGCGAGACGTGCACGGCACCGCTCTCGAGCGGTCGGGCATCCGCCGTCAGGTGCGGCGCCGACTCGGGCACCGGGGGCAGTTCGCCGAGCGTCACTCCCACCACGTCGGTGAACTCGGCGAGCGCCCACGGCTCGGCCCCGCGTGATCCGAAGCGACGGGCGCCGCCGATCGAGAGCAGGTCGGCCGCGGCCGCACCCCTCACGACCCCCGTGACCCGCTGGATCCGCGCGTCGCCGGGCTCCTCGAACCGCAGCACGGCGAAGGAGGCCACGGCCTCGGCACCGCGCACGGGGACGGCCGAGACGATGGACTCGATCGCGGGAGCGCCGTCGAGAGCAGAGCGGATGCGCGTAGCCAGGTCGGGCGGCACGGCGGCGGGCACGAGCACGAGAGCGGGCCACTCCGCCAGGAGGAGCCACTCCCCTTCCCCCGCCACGACGCGCAGTGCACCCATGACGACACGCTATCGTGACCGGATGCCCGCCTCGAGCGAGTGCTGTTTTCAGCACTCCATAGGCTCGCAGGCTACGGATTCGCTTGCCGATGGCCGTTTCGCATGACAGGATCGGAGCCATGAGCAGCAGCAAGTCACGCCCTCCCGGACTCGACGACACGTCGAAGGCGATCATCGAGCAGCTGCAGGACGACGGTCGCCGCTCGTACGCCGAGATCGGGAAGGCCGTCGGGCTGAGCGAGGCCGCCGTGCGGCAGCGCGTGCAGAAGCTCACCGACGCGGGGGTGATGCAGATCGTCGCCGTGACGGATCCGCTGCAGCTCGGCTTCTACCGGCAGGCGATGATCGGCCTCAAGGTGGCGGGTGACACCCGTCTCGTGGCCGACGCGCTCGCCCGGATGCCCGCGGTCGACTACGTGGTGCTCACGGCCGGCACCTTCGACATCCTCGCCGAAGTCGTCTGCGAAGACGACGACGACCTCATCGCCCTCCTCAACTCCGAGATCCGGAAGCTCGAGGGCGTGCTCGCCACCGAAACATTCGTCTATTTGAAGCTGCACAAGCAGCTCTACAACTGGGGTACACGATGACAACCACCGAACAGCCCGTCTCCTCCTCCTCCCAGGCTCGGGCGAGCCGCACCGAGGCCGAACTGCAGGCGATGGCCAAGGACCACCTCTGGATGCACTTCTCCCGCCAGTCCGTGATGGAGTCCGGGGCCGGCGTCCCCATCATCACCAAGGGCGAGGGTCACCACATCTGGGACTCCACGGGCAAGAAGTACATCGACGGCCTCTCCGGACTGTTCGTGGTGAACGCCGGCCACGGCCGCCGCCGCCTGGCCGAGGTGGCCGCGAAGCAGGCCGAGGAGCTCGCCTTCTTCCCGATCTGGTCGTACGCCCACCCCTCCGCCATCGAGCTCGCCGACCGGCTCGCCGATCTCGCCCCTGGCGACCTCAACCGCGTGTTCTTCTCCACCGGAGGCGGCGAGGCGGTAGAGACCGCCTTCAAACTGGCCAAGTACTACTGGAAGCTGCAGGGCCGGCCCACCAAGCACAAGGTGATCTCGCGTGCCGTGGCCTACCACGGCACTCCCCAGGGCGCTCTCGCCATCACCGGCATCCCCGCCATGAAGGAGATGTTCGAGCCCGTCACCCCCGGCGGCTTCCGGGTGCCCAACACGAACTACTACCGCGCCAAGGAGATGGGCTTCGAGGGCACCGAGGAGGCCTTCGGCCTGTGGGCCGCCAACCGGATCGAGGAGATGATCCAGTTCGAGGGGCCCGAGACCGTCGCCGCCGTGTTCCTCGAGCCCGTGCAGAACTCCGGCGGCTGCTTCCCGCCGCCTCCCGGCTACTTCCAGCGCGTGCGCGAGATCTGCGACCAGTACGACGTGCTGCTCGTGAGCGACGAGGTCATCTGCGCGTTCGGCCGCATCGGCAACTACTTCGCCTGCGACACCTACGGCTTCGAGCCCGACATGATCACCTGCGCCAAGGCGATGACGAGCGGCTACTCCCCGATCGGCGCCACGATCGTGAACGAGCGCGTCTACGAGCCGTTCAAGCACGGTCAGACCGCGTTTTACCACGGCTACACCTTCGCCGGTCACCCGGTGTCGGCCGCCGTGGCCCTCGAGAACCTCGACATCTTCGAGGAGGAGGGCCTGAACGCCCACGTGCGGGAGAACTCCCCCCTGTTCCGTCAGACGCTCGAGAAGCTGACCGACCTCCCCATCGTCGGCGACGTGCGCGGCGACGGCTACTTCTTCGGCATCGAGCTCGTGAAGGACAAGGCCACCCGCGAGACCTTCGACGACGACGAGTCCGAGCGCCTGCTGCGCGGCTTCCTCTCGAAGGCGCTCTTCGACGCCGGTCTCTACTGCCGCGCCGACGACCGGGGCGACCCCGTCATCCAGCTCGCTCCCCCGCTCACGATCGGTGCGAGCGAGTTCGACGAGATCGAGCAGATCCTCCGCGGAGTGCTCTCCGAGGCCTGGACGAGGCTCTAGGGGCCTCGCACGCCATGAGCGAGCATCGCGACATCTCCTTCTGGTTCGACTCCCTCGTGCGCTCCGGCGCCGACGACCTCGCGCCGCGGCCGCCTCTCACGGGCGACGTGAGCACGGGAGTCTGCATCGTCGGCGGCGGACTGACCGGGCTGTGGACGGCCTACTACCTCAAGAAGGCCGATCCGACGCTCTCGATCACCGTGCTGGAGAAGCACATCGCCGGGCACGGCGCCTCGGGCCGGAACGGTGGCTGGTGCTCGGCGCTGTTCCCCAAGTCGACCTCCGGGCTCCGCCGCCTCTACGGCGACGACGCCGCGCGCGACCTCCGCCTGGCGATGATCGCCACCGTCGACGAGGTGGGGCGGGTGACCGCCGAGGAGGGCATCGACTGCGACTTCGTGAAGGGCGGCACCCTCACGTTCGCCCGGGACACCGTGCAGCGCGCGGCCGCCGTGGACGAGGTCGACGCGGCGCGGGCCTTCGGCGTCGACCCGCTCGAGCTCGTGACGCCCTCGACGCACGACGACGCGAGAGCGAGGGCCCTCGCCGCCACGTCGTCGCTCGCGGCGGGCTTCGACCCCTCGTGCGCCAGGCTGCACCCGGCGAAGCTCGTGCGGGGGCTCGCCCGCGTGGTGGAGGCGCTCGGCGTCGTCATCGCCGAGCAGACGGAGGCCGTGGAGTGGGCACCGCATCAGGTGCTCTACAGCGGCGCCGGCGGTGAAGGGCTCGTCGAGTGCGACCAGGTCGTGCTCGCACTCGAGGGCTACGGCGCGCGACTGCCCGGCATCGGCCGGCGCATCATGCCGCTCTACTCGCTCATGATCGCCACCGAGCCGCTGTCGGCGGAGGTGTGGGACGAGCTCGGGATCGAGCACGGCACGACGTTCTCCGACTACCGGCACCTGCTCGTCTACGGCCAGCGCACCGCCGACGACCGGATCGCCTTCGGCGGCCGCGGCGCCCGCTACCACTGGGGCTCCTCGATCACACCGGGTCACGACCGTGAGGAGCGCGTGTTCACGCACCTCGAGCGCACCCTCTTCGATCTCTTCCCCGCGGCACGCGGCACGGCCGTCACCCACCGCTGGGGCGGACCGCTCGGCGTTCCGCGCGACTGGCACGCGACCGCGAGCTACAACCCGCGCACGCAGGTGGCCTACGCCGGCGGCTACGTGGGCGACGGTCTCAGCACCACCAACCTCGCCGGCCGCACCCTGGCCGATCTCATCACGGGACGGAGCACCGCCCTCACCCGACTGCCCTGGGTGAACCACCTCTCGCCGAAGTGGGAGCCGGAACCGCTGCGCTTCGTAGGAGCCAACCTCGGCCTCGTGGGCACGAGCGCCGCAGACGTGGAGGAGTCGGTCACCGGCCGACGCTCGATCACGGCACGCCTGCTCGCACCTCTCACCGGTCACTGAGGCACGCGCGACGGCCGGGAATTCGCTGACGGCTGCGGCGGCTGCGGCGGCGTCTGCGGCTGTGGCTGTGGCTGTGGCTGTGACGGCGGTCGCGCTCATCGCGAGCCGCACCAGTCGGGCAGGCGGCCGGAGTCGACCAACCGCCGGAACAGCCGAGCCAGCACGTAGTCGGGCTCGACCGCCGCGCACGCGTCGAGATAGCCCGCGGCCGCCGATCCACGCCCGCGGCTCCACTCCAGCCAGGCGAGCAGCACGAGCGGCGGCGGCGCGAGCGAGGCCGGCGCCGCCTCGACCACGCGGCGCAGCACGTCGATCGAGCGCCGCACCCGAGCCTCGTCGGGCCCCTCGGCACCGCGACCGATGAAGGTGGCCAGCACCGTCGGCTGCTCGGCGCGCACAGAGCTGGGTGACGGAGGACGAGGCGACTCGAGACTCTCGGCCAGCATGCGGTACGCGGCATCCGGACCCCACGCGGCCAGCATGAGCACGCAGTCCCGGGTGAGCTTGTGGCGGAGCGACCAGGCGAGGCGGATGGCCGCGGGATCGGACTCGACCGCGGCATCGTCGGCGAAGGCCGCCGACCACGACTCGAGGTCGCTCAGCAGGTCGCGCTCCGGATCGTGCGGCTCCTCGTCGGCGAGCACCGCCAGGGCCGCCGCCTGACGGGCGGGGGCGGCGGTGGGGACCGGCACGAAGCGGCCGTGATGCGGATCGGCGTCGATCGGCGGCGCCTCCGGTCCGGGTGAGGGCAGTGCCATCCACCGGAGCTCGCGCCCCTGGCTGCGATCGACGGCGGGGAGAGCGGCCCAGTGGCTGCTCGTGACCAGGCAGGCCTCGTGCGCCACCCGGCCCGCGAGCACGAGCCGCGCGGTCACCGTCTCGACCGCCCGCCTGGCCACAGGGCCCTCCCCGTAGCCGACGATGTCGAATCCGGTGGCCGCCGTCATGCGGCCCACCATCTCCTCGACCGCGTGCGCGAGCGCGTCGAGCAGCTCCTCCCCGGGGAGGTCGTGCAGCCGCGGGAGGTCGACACGCAGGACCGCGAACGACCTCCGCCTTCGGCGGACGCGCAGAGCGATCGAATCGGACGGGCGGTAGCCGAGCACCGTCTCGATGTCTCGGAGGAGGGCGGGCAGCGCGACGGTGCGCACTCGGGGTGGGGCTGTGATCGTGGTCATGCGCCCAGTGTCGCGAGGGCGGACACGGGTGCGGACGCGGTCCGGCCGATCTGTGGAGACCGACCCGGCGCATCCGGCCTGTGGAGGAGAAGGCGGCCGACCCATGGCATCGGACCCCGCCGCAGACACGGAAGACGCCGGCCGGGAAGGACCCGGCCGGCGTCTGCACGGCACGACGAAGGGGCCGGAGCCCCCATCAACTACGGCTGGAGGACAGCCTGCACGTCGAGCGTGATGGTGACCTTGTCGCCCACGAGCACGCCGCCGGTCTCGAGCGCGGCGTTCCAGTTCACGCCGAAGTCGTTGCGGTCGATCTCGGTCTTGGCCTCGAAGCCGGCCTTGAAGTTGCCGTAGGCGTCGGTGCCGAAGCCGCCGAACTCGAAGTCGAAGGTGACGGGCTTGGTGACGCCCTTGATGGTGAGGTCGCCGTCGACCTTGAAGTCGCCGCCCTCGTTGCGGACGCCCGTGGAGACGAAGGTGATCTCGGGGAACTCGGGGGCGTTGAAGAAGTCGTTCGTGGCGAGGTGGCCGTCGCGGTTCTTGTCGTTGGTGTTGACCGAGGCGACGTCGGCCTTGGCGGTGACCTTGGTGTCGAGCGGGTTCTCGCCGGTCACGAAGGTGGCGTCGAAGGTCTCGAACTTGCCCTTGACCTTGCTGATGAGCATGTGGCGCACGCTGAAGCCGACCTCGGAGTGCGAGGGGTCGATGGTCCAGGTGCCGGCCTTGTAACCGGGGATCTCGATGGTGTCGGTCATGATGTCTCTCTTCGTTCAGGAGCAGTCGGGGCAGGACGAGGAATCGCCCCACGGTCAATACAAATGCATCGACCGGTCCGATTATTCCGGACGGAGATGAATTCCGTCACCGCAGGATCTCGACCATCAACACCCAGGCGTTCAGCATCGACGTGATCACGATCACGACGAAGCCCGCCGCGACGTAGGCGAGCCCGTCGGTCGAGCCCAGAGCCACGATCACTCCCCCGACCGCGATCCACACCAGCTGGGTGAGCAGCAGCACCGCGTTGAGGAGCTTGGCGGGCAGCGGCGCACCCTGCTGCGCGCGGAAGAGGGCCCGGACCGCCGGGATCTGGAAGCACGTTCCCGCCACGGCGAACGCGATGAGCTGCAGGCCGAGGGCGAGGGCGGACTGCCCCGGGATGAGGATGACGAGCGCGGCGACGACGATCACGACGACCGCGGCGATCGTGGCCCCCGCGCGTGCCGGGAGGCCGGGGAGCGTGATGATCTCCTTGATGTTGACCGAGATGGCCACCATGATCAGGCCGGCGAGTGCGGCGGCAGCCCCCGCGGCAGCGACGGCGAAGTCGTGCCAGCCCTCCAGCTCCAGTGCATTCATGGCCACATGCTAGCCAGTCCGGAGCGGGACGCGCGCGGCCGCCTCTTCACAACTTTCACTTTCGTCACATACCCTGGAAGCCATGAGGAAGCGTCCGGCGCACGGCTGGAGCGTGGTGGCCCTCGTCGCCGCGCTCGTCATCACGCCCTCGATCTCGGCTGCCGGGGCCGGCGGCACGGCTGTCCCGGCCGTCGACTACCCCAGCTGGGACGAGGTCAATGCGGCCAAGAACAACGAGGCCGCCAAGCAGGCAGAGGTCGACAACATCCGGGGACTCCTCGCCGACCTGCAGACCCGGTCGGCCGAGCTCGAGAAGATCGCCTTCGATCGTGGCCAGGAGTACCAGGAGGCCAGCTACGCGGCCCAGGTGGCCGCCGAGTACGCCGGAACCGTGCAGGCGCATGCCGACTCCGCGAGCCAGCGTGCCGCGACGGCCAACACCCAGGTGGGGCTCCTCGCCGCCCAGCTCTACCGGAGCGGCGGCGACCACACGATGAACCTCCTGCTCGACCAGGAGGACTCCGACTCCCTGCTCTACCGCCTCGGCGCCATGTCGAAGCTCACCGAGCAGACCGCAGGCATCCGGAACGCCGCCGTCGCCGCCCAGAACACCGCGGATGCGCTCACCGACCAGGCGACGAAGGCCACGACCGAGCGCCAGCGCCTCGAGCAGGAGGCCGCCGACCGCAAGGCGGAGGCCGAGCAGCTGCAGGCCGACGCCGTCGCCCAGATCGCCGAGACCGAGACCCGCACCGCCCAGCTCACCGCGCAGCTGGCCTCCCTCGACGCCGCCGCGGCCGCCCTCGAGCAGGAGTACCAGAAGGGCAAGGAGGAGGAGGATCGCCGCCGCGCCGCCGAGGCCGCCGCCGCGGCCGAGGACGACGCTCCCTCCAGCACCTGGGTTCCCGGCAGCGGCGAGATCATGAGCCCCGACGAGGCCAAGGCCTACGCCCTGAGCATCATGCCCGAGTACGGCTGGGGCGGAGACCAGTACGACTGCCTCGTGCGACTCTGGATCGGCGAGTCCGGGTGGCGCGCCAACGCCTACAACGAGTCCAGCGGCGCCTACGGCATCCCGCAGTCGCTGCCGGCGTCGAAGATGGCCTCCGCGGGCCCCGACTACGTGACGAACGCGATGACACAGATCCGCTGGGGCCTCACCTACATCGTGAGCCGCTACGACACCCCGTGCGGCGCCCTGTCGTTCTGGAACTCGGAGAACCCGCACTGGTACTGATCCGGTGGCTGCACCGGATGGCCCTGCCTGCACTCACACTCAGTGCCGGCGGTGGTCCTGGATCGTCAGGCGCGGTCCGTGCCGAGGCGGCATGACTCCTGAGACGAGCACGAGCCGCACGATGCGCTGACGGTGCCCGGCCCACGGTTCGAGCAGCTCGGCGAGAGCATCGTCGTCGAGCTTCTCGCCCACCAGCGCCCAGCCCACGACCGACGCTAAGTGGTAGTCGCCGAAGCTCACTGCATCCGGGTCGCCGTGCGAGCGCTGGGCCGCCTCGGCCGCCGTCCACGGCCCGACCCCGCTCACGGTCTGCAGGAGGCGCCGGACCTCGGCACCCGGAAGTCGCGGCTCCACGTCGGCCGTGCGCTGCAGGCCCCGAGCGACGGATGCGACGCGCACGGCCGTGGCGGAGCGTCGCGGATCGACTCCAGCCCGGTGCCACTCCCAGGACGGGATGCGGCGCCAGCACTCGGCCGTGGGAGGGACCCGCAGACCGGCGGGAGCGGGGCCGGGAGCGGGCTCGCCGTGGGCCGTCACGAGGATGCGCCAGGCGCGGAAGGCCTCGGTCGAGGTGATCTTCTGCTCGATGACGGCGGGGATGAGCGCGTCGATCACGCGGCCCGTGCGGGTGAGCCGGAGGCCGGGATTGCGGCGGAGGGTCGTGCCGAGCAGCTCGTAGCCGCCGGGGCCGAAGGAGCTCGTGTCGAGGTCGCTCCAGTCGTCGTGCTCCCCGAGGAGGTCGGGCACCAGGTCGAGCGCGGCCTCGGCGCCGTCGCCCCAGGCGCGCACCCGCACGGCACCGAGGGAGCCGGGGCCCACGCGGGAGAAGTTCAGGGTGGCGGTCGTGGTGTCGGCCGTCGGCGGGCGAAGCGCCAGCCAGAGCCCGGAGTCGTCGATGCGCAGGCAGGGATCGCCCGGCCCTCGGCGGAGCGGCTGCAGGGTGGCCCGGAGGTCGAGCGGGCGCGGCGACTCGTGCACGCGCTCGAGCATCGCGGTGTGCGACAGCGCGGGGCGGGTGGCGGGGATCATCGTGCGACGAAGACTAGTCGTCGCCACGGACATCCTGCGCGGGCGGCTCGACGGCGGCGTCGAGGAGCGACAGCAGCCAGCCCGGCCCGCGCACCTCGGCGCCCTCTCGCTCCACGCGCGAGCGGAGCTCACGGTCGGCCGTCACCACGAGCACGCGGAATCCCTCGGCAACGGCGGAGGCCGCCTCCTCCACGATCGTGTCATCGCCCTCGCCGGCGGCCGCCGAGAGCTCCGCACCGACCGCGGGCAGCAGGAGGGAGTCTCCCGGCTGGAGCGGGGTGATTGCCCGAGCTCCCTTGGCCTGCCCCTCGAGCACCACGCGGATGGCCGGCCAGGAGCGGGTGCCCGGGCCCTCGGGCGTCGCTGCATCCGGCGCCGATCCCTCGGGCGTCGAGGCATCCGGCTTCGAGCCCTCCGGCGTCGAGCCCTCGAGCGTCCGAGGCTCGACTCCGGCGGCGGCGAGCGCCGTCACGCTGGCCAGAAGGCGCTCGGCCGCGCCGACGCGATCCTTCCACCAGCCGTCCGGCCGGGAGCCGACCACGTTCGCGGCGTCGACCACGATGCGCACGCGCTCGGCGAGACGCTCGCGCAGCACCGGCCACGCGGATCCGAAGCCGGGGTGAAGCGGAAGCGCCTCGACCTCGTCGACCGGCACCCAGCGGAGCTCGAGGCTCTCGGCGTCGCCGATGCGCGGGGTGAAGGCGCGGAGCGTGCGGGCGACGACCGTGACGTACGACCAGTAGCCGAGATCGAGCGTGGAGGTGAAGGCGAGACCGAGTGCGTCGGCGGGAACCCCGGCCTCCTCGCCCGCCTCCCGGAGCGCGCCGTCGATGGCCGATTCGCCCTCGTGCCTGGCCCCGCCCGGGAGGCCCCAGGTGCCGCCGAAATGGCTCCATTCGGCGCGATGCTGCAGCAGGATGCCGGCCTCCGGGTCGTGCACGAGCAGTCCGGCGGCGCCGTAGCGGCCCCAGAACCGGCGGCCGTCGGGCCCCTCCACCCAGGCATCTCCGCTGTCGCGCGGCGGAAGGCGGGGCGGAACCACGGTCATGCCTCCAGCTTCTCATGCCTGCATGATGGAACGATGCAGATCGTGCACCCCCCGCTCGCCCATCCGGTCCGCCGGTTCGGGCAGCGCGAGATCGACTTCGGCCGCCGCATCGCGGTCATGGCGATCGTCAACCGCACCCCCGACTCGTTCTTCGACCAGGGCGCCACGTTCGCCCTCGACCGGGCGGTGGAGGCCGCGCTCACGGCCGCCGCCGATGGGGCGGACTGGGTCGACATCGGCGGGGCGAAGTTCGCCCCCGGCCCCGAGATCAGTGCCGACGAGGAGCTCGAGCGGGTGCTCCCAGTCGTGCGCGAGGTCGCCGCCGCGAGCGATGTCGCGATCTCCGTCGACACCTTCCGCGCCTCGGTGGCCGCCGCGTGCCTCGACGCGGGAGCGCACATCGTCAACGACACCACGGGGCTGAGCGACCCCGACCTCGCCGGCGTCGTCGCGGCATCCGGGGCCTCGCTCGTGATCACCCACAGCCTCGCCGCTCCCCGGCAGCCGCACCCGCGGCCCCACTACGACGACGTGGCCGGTGAGGTGCGGGCCTTCCTCGAGCAGCGCGTCGACGCCGCCGTGGCGGCGGGGATCCCGCCCGAGCGGCTCTTCGTCGACCCTGGCCACGACCTCAACAAGAGCACGGTGCAGAGCCTCGAGCTCACGAGGCGGATGGCCGAGATCACCTCGCTCGGACTGCCGACGCTCGCCGCGGTGTCGAACAAGGACTTCATCGGCGAGAGCCTCGGCGTTCCCAAGAGCGAGCGGCGGGAGGGCTCGATCGTGGCGGCGACGGTCTGCGCGATGCTCGGCGCGCGGGTCGTGCGCATGCACGACGTGCCGGCGGCGGTGGCCTCGATGCGCATGCTCGAGACCGTGCTGGGCTTCCGGGAGCCGGTCGAGGCGGTGCACAATGTCTGATTCCGCGTCCGGGCCTGTGTCCGAATCCGCGTCAGGGCCGGGTGCGGGCGATGCGGCGATCCGGATGCTCACCGCCGGCTCCGGAGAGCTCGATGACGACGCGCTGTGGCAGCTCTACGCCCCGACACCGCGCGACTCCCCCGTGCTGCGGGTGAACTTCGTGCAGAGCCTCGACGGGTCGGCCACCGTGCAGGGTCTCTCGGGCGGGCTCGGCGGGCCCGCCGACAAGCGCGTATTCGACACCCTGCGGGCCCTCGCCGACGTCGTGCTCGTGGGGGCGGGCACCGCGCGCTCGGAGGGCTACGGGGCGCTCACGGTGGCCCCGGAGCACCGAGCACGGCGCCGCGCGCTCGGACTCCCCGAGGATCCGGCGATGGCGCTCGTGAGCGGCCGCCTCGACCTCGATCCCGCGAGCGCCCTCTTCGCCGAGGCGCCCCGACGCCCTCTCGTCTTCACCACGAGTGGCGCGCCCGC
Organism: Herbiconiux sp.; assembly: GCF_023264895.1. Taxonomy (GTDB): domain Bacteria; phylum Actinomycetota; class Actinomycetes; order Actinomycetales; family Microbacteriaceae; genus Herbiconiux. Next base: position 18,140 of record NZ_JAHFUY010000083.1, read on the forward strand.
GGATGCCCGGGGCCGGCTCGCCGAGGTCGCCGACGTCGTCGAGGCGGGCACCGGGCGCGTCGACCCGGCGCTCGTGGTGCGGGAGCTGCACGCGCGGGGGCTCGCGCAGATCCTCTGCGAGGGTGGCCCGTCGTTCTTCGGGGACCTCATCGCGGCGGGGCTCGTCGACGAGCTGTGCCTGACGATCAGTCCTGTACTGGAAGGCGGGCACGGCCCGAGGATCGCGACGGCGCCGCGGACCGCCACCGACGGAAGTGCGACGGGTGGCAGCAGCATGCCGCTCGGCTTCGAGCTGGGGCACATCGCCTCGAGCGGCGGCCTGCTGCTCATGCGCTGGGTGCACCGCGACGGCGACGGGCGTCCGGCGTGACGGACGCGACCGGCGGGAACCTGATCGCTCCGTGGCCGGGGCCGCCGTGGGGCGGCGACTCCGCCGCCGCCTTCTCAGCACTGCTGACGGCCTATCACCTGCAGACCGAGCACGAGAAGGGGCAGGGGGTCGCGACCGCGGCCGACCTGCCCCGCCGCTACCGCGCGGAGATCGACGACCCGGCGAGCGCCTTCGCGCGCGACGTCGTGCTTCTCGCAGGCGACGGCGCCTCCGCCGCGCCCGTCGGCTGCGTGGTGCTCTCGGGGGCCGCGGAGGTGAAGCGGCTCTGGGTCGACCCGACGGCACGCGGGCAGGGGCTCGCGACCGCCCTCGTGCGCGCCGCCGTCGACGCCGCGGTGGTCAGGGGCTTCACCGCCGTGCGGCTCTCGGTGTGGGAGTGGCGCACGGGCGCCCTCGCGCTCTACGAGCGGCTCGGCTTCGAGGTGGTGGAGCCGTGGGACACCCGCCCCGGCCTCGTCTGCCTGCGCTGGGACGCACCCACCCCGCGCTGAGGATGCGCGGACTTCGCCAGTCCTGCCGCACATCGACGCGACATGGCCGTCGGTCGACGGCAGGTTTGGCGAAGTCCGCGCGGAGCGACGCCTCACAACCGCCGGTCGACGGCAGGTTTGGCGAAGTCCGCGCGGAGTGACGCGCCACGGCGAGGTGGGCCGCGCGGCTACAGCTGGTCGACCGCCAGCACCCGCACGACCGCGACGCCCGCCTCGTTCGAGGCGGCGAGGTCGATCTCGGCGGTGATGCCCCAGTCGTGGTCGCCCGCCGGGTCGTCGAAGATCTGCCGTGCCCGCCAGAGCCCCGCCCCCGCCACCTTCTCGTCCTCCTCGAGGATGAGCAGCGCGGCGCTCCGGGCATGCGGCCCGATGCCGACCGAGTCGTGCACGTCGTAGTAGTCATCCATCGCCGCCTGCCAGCGGTCGGCGCCGAAGCCCGCCGCGGCATCCAGCTCGCCGAGCTCGTCGAACGCGTCGCGCGCCGCGAGCGACACCCGACGGAACAGCTCGTTGCGCACGAGGATGCGGAACGCGCGCGGGTTCGAGGTGAGCAGTCGCGGAGCGGGAGGGACCACGGCCTGCTCGTCGTCGAGGGCCTCGAGCACGGCATCCGGGTTGATCAGCGCCTCCCACTCGTCGAGCACGCTCGAGTCGGTCTGCCGCACGAGCTCGCCGAGCCACTCGATGAGGTCGAGCAGGTCGTCGTTCTTCAGCTCGTCGGGCACCGTGGAGCGGAGGGTGCGGTAGGCGTCCGAGAGGTAGCGCAGCACGAGGCCCTCGGAGCGGGCGAGCTTGTAGAACGCGATGTACTCGCCGAACGACATCGCCCGCTCGTACATGTCGCGGATGACCGACTTCGGCGAGATGTCGAAGTCGCCGATCCACGGCTGCGAGGCGCGGTAGGTGTCGAAGGCCTCACCGAGGAGGCCCTCGAGGGGCTTCGGGTGCGTGACCTCCTCGAGCAGCTCCATGCGCTGCTCGTACTCGATCCCCTCGGCCTTCATCGCCTGCACCGCCTCGCCGCGCGCCACGAACTGCTGCGCC
>NZ_JAHFUY010000010.1 GCF_023264895.1 Herbiconiux sp.
CTCGAAGCGGACGGTGCGGGTGCCGTACTTGCCGTTGTCGAGAACGGCTTCGGCGAATTTGATTTCAGGACCTTCCAAGAGGTCTTTCTCCTTTGTTTAGCGTCGCGGCCCCGTGTGGGCGTGCGACTCCTCGCGTGGGAGCAGGCGGAATAGCAGGGATCTTTGACGTTCCCTGAACTTGTGCGTTGAAGGGCGACGCTGTGACTGAACACATGCTGGCCACCAGTAGAAGAACTCCGGATGCACGACGTGCGCCGGAAACCCACCACCGAGGACCAGCTACCTGCCGGCCTGCTCTCAACCCCTCCAGTCTACCAGTGAAGGAGGCATTAACCGAGGAACGCTCGCGCCGGCACGTCGATCTCGACCCGGAACGGCCGCACGGCGCCCACGACGCGCACGGGCACGACGGCGGCGGCGCCGCGGGCGGCGAGCGGCTGCACCAGCGCGTCGACCCTGCCGTCGATCTCGGGCGGGAGGAACCCGGCCCGGTAGACCGCCCCGTCGTCGGCCACGAGGTCGACGGCCACCTGGAGCCGCCGGCCGAGCCAGCGACTCGCATCCGGGGTCAGCACGCCCCTCGGCTCGCCCGCCGACTTCGCACGGGCCGCCTCGATCGCCGACTGCCGGCGCTCCGACTGCAGCACGCGCACGGTCCGCGAGCCGGAGTCGGAGACGTCGCCTTCGAGCGGCACGAGCTCGACCCCCTCGACGGAGCGCCGCGTGTTCTCGCTGTCGCGGCCGTTCGGCCGGAGGAGCGGCACGATCAGGAACCCGGCAGCGGCCACAGCCACGACCAGAAGCGCCACCACGGCGATCGCACCGCCGATCCCCCAGTCGGCGCGCACGAGGAAGCCGGAGACGATGGCGAGCAGCAGCACGACGGCGAAGAGGAAGACCTCCCAGCGCCAGAGGGGCTTGTGGCGGGGCGAGGGATGCATCCCCCTAGTCAATCAGTCGGCGACGGGCCCCGTGTACGTGAGCAGGTTGCGGTAGGGAGCCTGAGACTCGACCTCCCATTCCCGACGCGCCGCGACACGGAGCTCGGCGGTGGTGTAGCTCCGGCGGATGGAGATGAGGCCGTCCTCGCGGATGAAGGAGCCGTGGAACAGCGCGACGGTCACCGCCGAGAACGCGAGGTAGGCGCCGGGGCTCCGCCGGATGTCGCTGTGCAGCGCGATCCGGCGGCAGAGCAGCTCGCAGTCGATCAGCAGGTCGGTGAGCTCGGTGGCCGAGAGGTGGTGCAGCACGTGGTTCGAGATCACGAAGTCGAACCGCTGGGCGCGCTCGACGAGCTGGCTGCTGAGGGCACGCAGGAAGATGACGCCATCGGGGTTCGGCACCGACTCGGCGTAGTCCATGGCCCGGGGATCCGGATCGATCGCCGCCACCTGCAGCTGCAGCCCGTCCTCCTTCGCCCAGCGGGCGAGGGCACGGGCGATGTCGCCGCCCCCGCAGCCCACGTCGAGCAGCGTCGACGGAAGGTCGGCGCTTAGCAGGGGCCGGATCCGCTCCTTGTAGGTGTCCCGCCAGCCCGAGATGAGGCGGTTGACCGTGGCGAACTGCTCGTAGGTGCGAGTGAGCAGCGCCGGGTCGGCGGCCGGGTCGTCCATCCGCTCACGCAGGTCGACGGCGCGGCGGCGCAGGTCGGGCACGCCCAGCACTCAGGCCGCCTCCCCCACGGTGCGCCCCGCCTCGCGCCCCGCACCGATCCCGGCCGCGAGGCGTGCGGCGGATCCGGGCCGTGCGGTGAACAGGCCCGTCTCGACGGTCAGTCCCGGCCCGAACGCCATGGCGCAGACCTGCTCTCCCCCGGCCACCGGATGCGCCGCGGCATCGGCGAGGATGCGCTCGAGCACGAAGAGGATGGTGGCGCTCGACATGTTGCCGTAGCGGCGGAGGACCTCGCGGGACGGCGCGAGCTGCTCGTCGCTCAGACCGAGCTTCGCCTGCACCCGGTCGAGGATGCTGCGACCGCCCGGATGGACGGCCCAGCGCTCGACGGCGCTCGACGATGTGCCGGCGAGCAGCGGCTCCAGCGCGCCAGTGATGTGCTCGTCGATGATCTTCGGCACGTAGGAGCTGAGCACCATCTCGAAGCCGTGGTCGCCGATGGTCCAGGCCATCGCGTCCTCCCCCACCGGGGTGAGGGTCGTGGAGAAGGAGTCGAGGTCGAGCACCGCGGATCCGCCCGCTGCGGCATCGGCGTCGGCGGGTTCGCGCGCGGTGACGAGGGCGGCCGCAGCGCCGTCGGCGAAGACCGACGAGGCGACGATCTGGTCGGGGTCGCTCGACGAGCGCACGTGCAGGGTGCAGAGCTCGACGCTCACGACGAGCACGACGGCCGACGGATCGGCGTCGCAGAACGCCTTCGCCATCTTCAGGGCGGGGAAGGCGGCGTAGCAGCCCATGAAACCCACGTGGAACCGCTGCACGCCCGGATCGAGCCCGAGGCGTCGCACGAGCACGTAGTCGGGGCCCGGCGAGAAGAAGCCGGTGCAGGAGACCGTGATGACGTGGGTGACGTCGGCGGCGCCGAACCCCGATCCGGCGTCGAGCGCCTCGCGCGCGGCACGTACGGCGAGCTCGGCGGCCTCGACCGTGTAGAGCTCGTTGCGGGCGGCCGTGCCGGGGGCGAGGAGGGTGCGCTCCGCGTCGATGAACACGCCGTGCCCGCCCTCCTCGAAGTCGGTCACCACGGTGTGCCGGGTGTCGATGCCCGAGGCGTCGAACGAGGTCGCGACAAGCCGCTCGCCCAGCCGGCCGAGGCCGGGCTGGGCGGCGAACAGATCGCGCACCTGCTCCTGCCGGATGACCGTCGCCGGCACGGCGGTCCGGATGGTCCTCACGCTCACAGCCATACCTTCACTGTAGGCATGATCGCCGGCTACTGTTCCCCGAAACCTCCGACGCCGCTCCCGCCGGCCCCGCCCGGGCTGAACCCGGTGGCGAGGGCGAACGGATCGCGTACCTGGCTCGAGCGGGTCGACACGGCCACGGCGGCCGCAAGTTCACCGGCGGCCCGGCGGATGCGGTCGGGCAGTGTGGGGAAGCCGTCGTCGGCCGAGCCTGAGCCCCAGTCCTCGGCGGCCGCGAACACGCTCGTGGGGAGCACGGGCGCACGGAGGTAGCTGAAGAGGGGCCGAAGCGCGTGATCGAGGGCGAGCGAGTGGCGCGGAGTGCCTCCGGTCGCGGCGATCAGCACCGGGAGCCCCGTGAGGGCGGTGTTGTCGATCACGTCGAAGAACGACTTGAACAGCCCCGAGTAGCTCGCCGTGAAGATGGGCGTTGCGGCGATCAGCCCGTCGGCACCCGTGAGGGCGTCGATCGCCTCCTGGAGCTTGGTGCTCGGGAAGCCCGTCACGAGGTTGTTCGTGATGTCGTGCGCGAGGTCGCGCAGCTCGATCACGGTCACCTCGGCCTCGACCCCGCGCTCGGCCAGGTCGCCCACCGCCGCCTCGGTGAGGCGGTCGGCGAGCAGACGGGTGGAGGAGGGCTGGCTGAGGCCGGCGCTCAGCGCGACGATCCTCGTGGTGGTGCTTGTGCTGCTGGTCATGTCAGGCTCCCTGGCCGACGCGCGCGGCCTCGGCGGCTACGCTCGACTGGGCCTCGGCATCCTGAACGGCCTTCGCCGCGCGGCGCGACGCCATCCGCTCGATCTCCGAGGCGTGGGTGGGGCCGTCCGGCACGTGCGCCGGGCGCTTGGCGTCGAGCTCCTTGCGGAGCACGGGCACCACGAGCTCGCCGAGCATGTCGAGCTGCTCGAGCACGGTCTTCAGCGGCAGTCCGGCGTGGTCCATGAGGAACAGCTGGCGCTGGTAGTCGCCGAAGGTCTCGCGGAAGGTGAGCGTGCGGTCGATCACCTGCTGCGGGCTGCCGACGGTGAGCGGGGTCTGCTCGGTGAAGTCCTCGAGGCTCGGTCCGTGCCCGTAGACGGGCGCGTTGTCGAAGTAGGGGCGGAACTGCTTCACCGCGTCCTGCGAGTTCTTGGCCATGAAGACCTGACCGCCGAGGCCCACGAAGGCCTGGTCGGCGGCGCCGTGGCCGTAGTGCTCGAAGCGCTGACGGTAGAAGGCGATCAGGCGCTGGAAGTGCTCCTTGGGCCAGAAGATGTGGTTCGCGAAGAAGCCGTCGCCGTAGTAGGCGGCCTGCTCGGCGATCTCGGGGCTCCGGATGGAGCCGTGCCAGACGAAGGGCGCGACGTCGTCGAGCGGGCGGGGCGTCGAGGTGAAGCCCTGCAGCGGCGTGCGGAACTGGCCCTCCCAGTCGACGACCTTCTCGTCCCAGAGCCGGCGCAGCAGCGCGTAGTTCTCGATGGCGAGCGGGATGCCCTGGCGGATGTCCTTGCCGAACCACGGGTAGACGGGGCCCGTGTTGCCGCGGCCCATCATGAGGTCGACGCGGCCGTCGGCCACGTGCTGGAGCATCGCGTAGTCCTCGGCGATCTTCACCGGGTCGTTCGTGGTGATGAGCGTCGTGGCGGTCGAGAGCAGCAGCTTCTCGGTCTTGGCGGCGACGTAGCCGAGCATCGTCGTCGGGCTCGAGGGCACGAAGGGCTCGTTGTGGTGCTCACCGAGGGCGAAGACGTCGAGGCCGACCTCCTCGGCCTTCTGCGCGATGGTCAGGATGGCCTTGATGCGCTCGTTCTCGGTGGGGGTGGTGTTGTTCGTGGGATCCGTGGTGACGTCTCCGACGGTGAAGATTCCGAACTGCATCTCGACT
>NZ_JAHFUY010000084.1 GCF_023264895.1 Herbiconiux sp.
CGCCGACTTCGACACGGAGGCCGTCAACGACGAGATCCTCAGCATCCTCAACGCCGAGGCCCCCGCCGGAGTCACGATCGAGCGCAACGGCCGCGTCGTCGCCGAGGACTCCGCCATCGAGGCCGCCCGCAGCACCGACTGGGCGGCGCTCCTGAAGCGCATCGACCTCGACACGATCCTCGCCGAGCACGGCAAGTAGCCCGCCGCCGTCGCGCGCGACCGCGGAAACCGCGAATCGCGCGAACCGCACGTCCGGGTAGCGCCAACCGACCGGATCCGCCCGCTTTGGCGCGATTGGCGCTACCCCGCGGCGCAGCGCGCGAGCGGGACGGCCGGGATGGCAGGGATGCCCGGGCCGCCGCCGCCCGACTGTGTACCTCCGCCACATCCTGCATGAAGCAACGCTCGCTTGCCCCTCGACCCCCGCCCCGCGAGGCTGAGGGCATGCCCACACGCGACCGCCTCCTCGCCGTGCTCGTCGCCGTGCTGTGGGGTGTGAACTTCGTCGCGATCCACTTCTCGCTCGAGCACTACCCGCCGTTCTTCCTCGTGGGCCTCCGCTTCCTCGTGCTCGCCATCCCCACCGTGCTGTTCGTGAAGTGGCCGGGCGTGAAGGTGCGCTGGCTGCTCGGCTACGGGCTCGGCTTCGGCATCCTGCAGTTCGCGTTCCTCTACGCGGGCATGGCGGCGGGCATGCCGCCCGGGCTCGCGTCGCTCGTGCTGCAGGCGTCGGCGCCGTTCACGGTGGTGCTCGCCGCCGTGTGGCTCCGCGAGAGGCTCACGCTCGTGCAGGGCATCGGCATCCTCGTCGCGGTCGCCGGGCTCGGCATCATCGCGGCCGACCGCGCCCAGGTCTCGGCGCTCCTGCCCGTCATCCTGACCCTGTGCGGCGCCCTCGGCTGGGCGTTCGGCAACATCTGCAGCCGCCAGGCACAGCCCTCGAGCCCGCTCGGCCTCACCCTGTGGATGTCGGTCGTGCCGCCCATCCCCCTCATCGCCCTGTCGCTCGTGATCGAGGGCCCCGACGCCGTCTGGACATCCCTCGCCACCTCCTTCACCCCCGAGGCCCTCCCCGCGGTGCTCGGCCTCGTCTACACGGTGGTGATGGGCACGATCGTCGGATCGGGCATCTGGGTCACCCTCATGAAGCGCAACCCCTCGAGCAAGGTCGCCCCCTTCTCCATGCTCGTCCCGGTGGCGGGCTTCACGAGCGCCTGGCTCCTGCTCGGCGAGATCCCCGGCCCCGCCGACCTCCTCGGCGGCGCGGTCGTGGTGGCCGGCGTCCTCCTCGCCACCCTCACCTGGCGCCCCCGCCGCCCCGCGAGCACCCCGCCTCCCACGCCCGGCACGCCCGCGGGCACTGCCCCCGGCCCAGTCCAAGCCGCGCGCACCGCCACCACCGAAGCCCCCGAACCCGAACGCCCAGGCCTCACCGCGGAGCGCCCCGCATAGCCCGCTCGCCGAACGCATCCAGGGCCGCCAGCACCTCGGGCGCCGCCCACCGGCGGTTGCGACGGCCCCCGCCGGCCTGCTCCAGCACGCCGGCCTCGACCAGCCGATCGATGCTCGACTGCGCGGCCACACCACTGACGCAGAGGGTCGCGGCCACCACCCGGTTCGTCACGACCGGCTGGCGCAGCAGGTACGTCTTGAGGCGGTGCACCGAGGAGTCGGCGCGCGCCACGACATCGGCGTCCCACCGATCCCGCACGGCGAGCAGCTGTTCGGCGAGACGCCTCCCGTTCCGCACGGCGGCGAACGACGCCTCGGCGAGCGCTTCGATGATCGGGCCCGGATCGCCCTCCCGGTAGGCGGTCAGCCCGGCGAAGTAGCCCGGCAGATCGTGGAGCAGCCCGGCTGAGACGGGCACGGTCACGTTGCGGGTGACCCGGCCCGCCCGCAGCATCCCCTGCACGAGCGCCCGACCGGTGCGCCCGTTGCCGTCCGGGAAGGGGTGGATCGTCTCGAACTGGGCATGGGCGAGCGCCGTCTGCACCAGCACCGGGATGTCGGTCCGTCGCGCGAACGCCATGACGTCGTCCATGAGGTCGGCCACCCGGCCGTGATGCGGCGGAACGAAGTCCGCCAGATGCGGAGAAGCGCTCCTCGACCCGATCCACACCTGCTCCGCCCGCCAGGCCCCGGTGATGTCCGGCGCGCTGCCGCCGAGGAGCGCTCGGTGCATCTCGATGACCGACTGCGGATCCAGGCGGTCGGAGAGCTCGATCGCGGCTTCCATCGCCTGGACGTTGCCCACCACGAGACGAGCGTTGCTCGAGCTCGCCTCCCCGATCTCGGCCAGTGCGACCTGCTTCGCACTCGACGTGATGTGCTCGACCTGCGAACTGGAGGCGCTCTCGGTGCGGAGGAGCACCGCGGCGAAGGGAGCCGCGACGGAACCGAGCTCGGCATCGAAGCGGGTGATGGCCGCCGTGGCGTCGTCGGCGAGGGCGAGCAGATCGCTCGGCAGGGAGACCGCCTGATCGGCGATGGGCGGCGGCACGGCCGCACGGTACGGTCCGGCCGCAGCGACGTAGGAGCGCCTGGAGGTCTCCGCGTCGTGGTCGCGATGCCACGGCAGCGTCTCGAAGCCGAGAGGCGGCCAGGTGGGAGGGTTGACCATGGTTGAGTGTACCAAAGGTTAGAGGATTAACCTTTGGTATGGAGTTCCTTACTCACGCCTTCGGGCCGAAGGGGACGTGCTGGAGGATCCAGGCGTGCATGGCCACCGCGGCCGCCGCCGAGGCGTTGATCGAGCGGGTCGAGCCGAACTGGGAGATCTCGACCACCGCATCCGCCGCCTCGAGCGCCTCGGGCGAGAGACCGGGGCCCTCCTGCCCGAAGATCAGCACACAGCGCGCCGGGAACGCGAACGTCTCGATGAGCACGCTGCCCGGCACGTTGTCGATCGCGATGATCGGCAGCCCGGCATCGCGGGCGAAGTCGGCGAACGACGCGACATCCGGATGATTCGACACGTGCTGGTAGCGGTCGGTCACCATCGCGCCCCGCTTGTTCCAGCGGCGGCGACCGATGATGTGCACCGTGTCGGCGGCGAACGCGTTCGCGCTCCGCACGATCGATCCGATGTTCATGTCGTGCTGCCAGTTCTCGATGGCCACGTGGAACGGATGCCGGCGCTCGTCGAGGTCGGCGACGATCGCCTCCATGCGCCAGTAGCGGTACCGGTCGATCACGTTGCGGGTGTCGCCGGCCGCGAGCAGCTCGGGGTCGTAGTGCGGATCGTCGGGGAGCTCGCCCACCCAGGGCCCCACACCGCCCGCGCTCAGCTCGACGCTCGGGTTCGACGCCGCATCCGTCGTGCCGTGCCCAGGATCCGTCTCACTCACCCGCCCAGGCTACCGGCGGGACACGCCCACGTTCACAACCACCGATTCCGCTTGAACACCTTGTACAGCACCACCGCCATCACGACCATCGCCACGAGCGCCGCCGGATACCCGAACACCCAGTGCAGCTCCGGCATGTACTCGAAGTTCATGCCGTAGATCGTGCCGATGAGGCTGGGTGCGAAGAGGATCGCGGCCCAGGCCGAGATCTTCTTCACCTCCTCGCCCTGCTTGAGGCTCGTCTCCGAGAGCTCCCGGGTGTCGTCGGCGAGTTTGAGGCTGGCCTCCGAGATGCGCCGCATCTCGTCGTTCTGCTGCTGCGTGGCGAGCGTGGAGTGCACGGTCAGGGCGTTCTGCAGGGTCGCACGGAACGCATCCGCCCGCCCCACGATCTGCAGCACGTGGTCGTGCACGTCGCGGAGGCCGCGCTGCACCTCGAGGTCGACGCCGTACTTCTCCGATCCGCGGAGCAGTGCCTCGAGCATCGCCGAGAGCGGATGCGCGGCCCGCTGGAACTCCATCACCTCGCCGAGCAGGTCGTAGATGCGCTTGGAGACGTCGGGGTCGCCGCCGAAGAGCTGCTTCTCGATCTCGTCGATGTCGTTCTCGAGGCCCGAGACCACGGGCCCGTACTCGTCGACGACCTGGTCGACGATCGCGTAGAGCACCGCCTCGGGGCCGAGGCAGAGCAGCGCCGGGTTCTGCTCGAGGCGACGGCGCACCGCGGCGAGGTCCGGCGACTCGGCATGGCGGATGGTCACGACGAACCCGGGCCCGATGAACACGTGCACCTCGCCGAACTCGACCCGCTCGTCGGCGTCGAGGTAGCGGGCGGGCCGCAGCACCACGAAGAGCGTGTCGCCGTAGCGCTCGAGCTTGGCGCGCTGGTGGCCCGTGAGGGCGTCCTCGACCGCGAGGTGGTGCAGGCCGAACTCGCTCTCGACGGAGCGGATCTCGTGGGCGTCCGGCCGGTAGAGACCGATCCACGCCATCCCACCCGTCTCGGCCGCGATCTCGTAGGTCTCGTCGAGGCTCGCGGGTTCGTGGGCGCGCACGCCGTCGACGTAGACGGCGTTGTCGATCAGGGTCATGGCTCGAGCGTACGGCGGCTCGGTGAACGGATGCCTCACGCTCCCGTGACGGTCAGCACGATGAGCACGACGTTGAGCGCCACGATCAGCGCCACCACGACCCACGCCAGGATGCGCACGGGCAGCCGGTCGACGAACTCCCCCATGACGGCACGGCTGCCGGTGAGCCGGATGAGCGGGATCAGCGCGAACGGGATGCCGATGCTGAGGAACACCTGGCTGAGCACGAGCGCCCAGGTGGGGTCGATCCCGCCGGCGAGCACGGCGAGCGCCGGCACGAGCGTGACCGCACGGCGGGCCAGGATGGGCACCCGCACCGTGAGCAGCCCCTTCATGATGACCGATCCGGCGTAGGCGCCCACGGAGGTGGAGGCGAGCCCCGAGGCGAGCAGCCCGATGGCGAAGATCGTGGCGATGCCGGGGCCGAGGGCGGCGCGGATGGCGTCGTAGGCGCCGGGGATGGTGTCGGTGCCGGCGACCCCGCGGAGGCTCGCGGCGGCCAGCAGCAGCATGGAGATGTTGACGACGCCGGCGATGAGCAGCGCGATCAGCACGTCGGTGCGGGTGACGCGCAGCAGCATCCGGAGCCGGCCCGCGCCCCCTTCCCCGTCGCCCACGTCCCACGAGTGGGCAGAAGATGCGCCATCCTGAGCGTTTTCGAGCGTCTTCTGCCCTCTCGTGAAATCGGTGCGCTCGGCGAAGGCGGCGTAGTCGGCGTGGTGGCGGTCGCGGGCGAGGGCGGAGTGCAGGTAGATGGCGTGCGGCATGACCGTGGCGCCGAGCATGCTCGCAGCCAGCAGCACGGTGGCGGTGCCGTCGAAGCGCGGCACGAGTCCGTCGGCGGCGGCGCCCCAGTCGACGTCGGAGACGAACAGCCCGGCGAGGAACCCGATCGCGATCACCGCGAGGAACCCCACGATCACGAACTCGAACGTGCGCTGCCGCCGATGCGACTGCACGAGCAGCAGCCCCATCGACACCACGCCCACGATCACCCCGCCCACCACGAGCGGCAGCCCGAACAGCAGGTTGAGCGCGAGCGCCCCGCCGATGACCTCGGCGATGTCGGTGGCGGCCGCCACGGCCTCGGCCTGCAGCCAGTAGGCGCGCCTCGTCCACGGCCGGGTGCGCGCGCCCACGTGCTCGGGCAGGGTGCGGCCCGTGACGATCCCGAGCTTCGCCGACTGGTACTGGATGAGCATGGCCATCCCGTTCGCCAGCACGAGCACCCACACGAGCAGGTAGCCGTAGGAGGCGCCCGAGGTGAGGTTCGCCGCGACGTTGCCGGGGTCGACGTAGGCGATGGAGGCCACGAACGCGGGGCCGAGCAGGGCGAGCGGATGCCACCACCGGGGTCTGACCGCCGGCCCGGGCAACGTCGTCGTCACGCTTTTAGGCACGCCTAATAGGTAGCACAGCGCGGGGCATCCGCCTAGGGGGTGCCCCCGACCGTACGCTGGGGCCATGACCACCACTCCGCTGCTCACCCCGGAGGGCCTCGAGTTCGTGACCGAGTACCACCTCGCCACGCTCTCGACCCTCACCACGAGCGGAGCCCCGCACGTCGTGCCCGTCGGCTTCACGTTCGACGCCGAGGGCGACGGGGGCCGCGGCGCCGTGCGCATCATCACGAACGGCCCGAGTCAGAAGGTGCTGAACGTGCGCCGCGACGGCCGCGCCGCGGTGTCGCAGGTGGAGGGCGCGCGCTGGCTCACGCTCAGCGGGAACGCTCGCATCCTCGACGATGCCGCCTCGGTGCAGGAGGGCGTCGACCGCTACGCCGCGCGCTACCGCCAGCCGCGCGAGAACCCGGAGCGCGTCGTCATCCTGATCAGCGACCTCACGGCGATGGGCTCGGCCGCGTTCCTCACCCGCACGCGCTGACCCCCACACGCCGGCCCCGCACGCGCTGAGGCCCCCGCCGGGCCCCCACGTCCCTCACGGGATCAGCCGCCGATCGCGCAGATCCTGGAAGATGCGCAGGAACATCTCCTCGGTGTCGACGTACTCGTGGAACCCGGCCCGGCGCGACTTGGAGGTGTCGGCGATCACGTCGTAGTCCCACGAGAACACGAAGTCGCCGAACACCCACGACGACACCTCGGCGTAGGAGGTGGGCTCCAGCCCGTGCTCCTTCACCATGCCGCTCCAGAGCTCGCCCTTGTCGGCCATGACCTCGGCGAGGCTCAGTTCGAGGGGCGGCGCGACCTCGAGATCGAAGAACGCTGCGATCCTCGGCCACATCGACGACCACCGGAACATGTCCCCGTTGGTGATGTTGTACGCCTCGTTCCGCGTCGCCGGGGAGGTCGCCGCCCACACGGTGCCCTTCGCGAGGAGGTCGGCATCCGTCATCTCGAGGAGGCTCGTGTAGGCGCCGGGCCTGCCCGGGAACCGCAGCGGGATGCCGAGCTCCTTGCCCATCGAGGCGTACACGGCGATGACCATCGCCAGGTTCATGGGGTTGCCGAGCCCGATGCCGGCGACCACGGAGGGGCGGAGCGCCGACCAGCTCCAGGATGCCCCGGCCTGGCGGCGCTCGAGGAACTGCTGCTGGTCGACGTTGAACTCCGGCGGCATGTGCGGCGGGTCCGATTCCTTGGCGGGGGTCGCGAAAGCACCGAGGTGCGCTCCGTAGACCTTGTAGCCCTGCATCAGGCTGATGTGCTCGAGCGCCGGCGCGACGGGCTCGAGGGCGTCGACGACGTTCGTGAGCATGGCCAGGTTCGGTGAGACGAGCTCGGCCCAGGTCGGCCGATCCTGGTAGGCGGCGTAGAACACGTGGGTCACCTCGGTGAGCTCCTGCAGCGCTCGGGCGGTCCCCTCCCGGTCGAGGAGGTCCACCGCGCGGTGGCGGATGCGTCCGCGATCCTGGCTGCCGCGGCGCGACAGCCCGATGACGTCCCAGTCGCCGAGTGCCTCCAGATGCTCGACGAGGGTGCCCCGATCACTCCCCGTGCCCCGACCACCAGGGCTGTCCGCTGCGCCATTCGTCCTCCATCGTTAGATCGTGATTTGCCGATCTAAGATCTACCACAGCATCGGAGAATCGCGATATTGCGATATCATGGACCCATGACGGAGACCGACGACCCGGACCTGGTGGTGGCGTTCAAGGCGCTCGGCCACCCCACGCGGCTGGCGATCCTCGGCTGGCTGAAGGAGCCGGAGTCGTTCCCGCCCCAGGATCAGCCGGCCGCCGAGGTCGGCGTCTGCCTCAAGCACATCCAGGCCAGGGCCGAGGTCTCGCAGTCGACGGCGTCGCAGTTCATGGCGACGCTGCAGCGGGCGGGCCTCGTGACCTGCACCCGGATCGGCCAGTGGTCGCACTACCGCCGCGACGAGCGCGCCCTCGAGGCCCTCAGCCGGAAGGTGGCCCTGAGCCTCTAGCCGCCTGCCGGCTCCCGCCTATCGGCTAGGCCGACGGCGTCACAGCCTGCTCGAGCAGGCTGCGCACGCGGTGCGGCATCGCCTCCACGAGCGAGAGCGCGGTGCTCGTGCGCTGCACCCCGTCGACCCGGAGCATGCGCGTGGTGAGGCGGTGCAGGTGCGCCGGATCGCGCGCCACGACCTTCGCGAGCAGGTCGGCGTCGCCCGTGGTCGCGTGCATCTCCACGATCTCGGGGATGCCGGCAAGCCCCGCCGTGGCCTGCTCGGTGGCGTCCTGGCTGATTGCGATCCAGACGAAGGCGACGAGCGGATAGCCGAGCGCCGCCGGGTCGACCCGCTTCGAGAACGAGCCGAGGGCGCCGCCCGCGGTCATCCGCTTGAGCCTCGCATGCACGGTGTTGCGGGCCACGCCGAGGCGCGAGGCGAGGGCGAGCACGGTGGCATCGGGGTCGTCGTCGAGGGCGAGCAGGATGCGGGCGTCGAGGTCGTCGAGGCTGGTCATGTCGGTCATTCTGTCAGTCGGCGCGTCTTCTCTGGGCATTCTGCGCAGTAGAGACGGCGTCGGTTGCACCGGTGCTCAAGCGATCCGCACACTGTGACCATGACCGCTTCCTCGCCCTCCCTGCTGCCGCCCGCTCGAGGGGTCGTGCGGGCCGTGCCGCCGTACGTCGCCGGGCGACGGGCTTCGACGGCCACCACCGCCGCACTCGCCTCGAACGAGAGCCACTACCCGCCGCTGCCCTCGGTGCTCGAGGAGGTGGCCCGCGCTGCGGCGGAGCTCCACCGCTACCCCGACAACGGAGCCCTCGACCTGCGGGAGGAGCTCGCCACCTCGCTCAGCGTCTCGGCCGACGAGGTCGTGCCGGGCCAGGTCGTGGTGGGGGCAGGGAGCACGGGAGTGCTGCAGCAGATCATCACGGCGCACTGCGACGCGGGCGACGAGGTGGTGTTCGCCTGGCGCTCGTTCGAGCTGTATCCGCTGCTGGTGCAGCTGGCCGGAGCCGTTCCCGTGCCGGTGCCGCTGGATCCGTTCGACCGTCACGACCTCGCAGCGATGTCCGCCGCCGTCACCGATCGCACCCGCGTCGTGCTCGTCTGCAACCCCAACAACCCCACGGGCACGGCCCTCTCGCCCGCCGAGCTCGAGGCGTTCCTCGCCGCGGTGCCGCCGCACGTGCTCGTGGTGCTCGACGAGGCCTACCTCGAGTACTCCTCGGCCGGGCCGACGGATGCGATCGGGCTGCTCCGCCGGCACCCGAACGTCTGCGTCGTGCGCACCTTCTCGAAGGCGCACGGTCTCGCCGGGTTGCGGGTGGGCTACGCGGTGGCGGCCGAGCCGGTGGCGGATGCGCTGCGCCGGGCGGGCATGCCGTTCACGGTCAGCGCGCTCGCCCAGCGGGCCGCGATCGCCTCCCTCGCCGCGCGCGACGAGCTTCAGGAGCGCGTGGCACTCGTCCGCTCCGAGCGGGCGCGCGTGCTCGCCGCCCTCCGCGCGCTCGGCTTCACGGCCCCCGACAGCGAGACCAACTTCGTCTGGCTGCGGCTGGGTGACACAGGCCGCGAGCGCGCGCTCGGGCTGCTCGCGGAGGCCGACATCCTCGCCCGGGGCTTCGCGGGCGACGGCCTCCGCATCACCCTCGCCGACCCCGCCACCAATGACCGCGTGCTCGCCACCCTCGCCCGCTTCGCCGCCGAGCCCGCCCCGGCCGGTGCGCGGTGAGCGTGCTCGATCGCCTGCGGCCGCACCGCGCATCCGCCGACCCCACCGCCACCCGCGATCCGCTCGCCCACTCGCCCGTCGAAGACGTGCTCGGCGTGCTCACCGGCACGTTCGTGTCGTCGCTCGGGCTCTTCCTACTGAAGTCGACGGGCGCCGTGACCGGAGGCACCGCGGGCCTCTCGCTGCTCCTCAGCTACGTCGTGCCGCTGCCGTTCGGGGTGCTCTTCCTCCTGGTCAACCTCCCGTTCTTCGCCCTCGCCGTCTGGAAGAAGGGCTGGGTTTTCACCCTCCGCACTGCCCTCAGCGTCTCCCTCGTCTCCGGCTTCTCGCTGCTCGTGCCGCTCGCCGTCGACCTCGACCGCATCGACCCCGTCTTCGCCGTGATCGCCGGCAACCTGCTCGCGGGGGTCGCGCTGCTCATCCTGTTCCGGCACCGGTCGAGCCTCGGCGGGGTGAACATCCTCGCGCTCATCCTGCAGGAGCGCCTCGGCTGGCGGGCCGGTTACGTGCAGATGGCGATCGACGTCACGATCGTGGCGTGCGCCTTCGCCGTGGCTCCCGTGCCCACTGTGCTGCTCTCGGCGGCCGGCGCCGTGCTGCTGAACCTCGTGCTCGCCCTCAACCACCGCCCGGGCCGCTACCACGGCGTCTGAGGGCCGTGTCCGGTGGAGAACGCCACACGTGCCGGCATCCGAGCCGTATATCGACCCGGATGCCCGCAGGTTTGCCGTTACGAACGCGAACCCGACTCCACGAGCGCTTCCGCCGGGCGTGAGTCCGCCGAGCGCCCAGTCTCGCCGCCGCCGGCATCACCACCGGCACGGCCGCCGCGCCGCCCGAACCCGGGCCCGACCCAGTTCCAGCGCCCCAGCAGCGTCATCAGCGCCGGCAGCAGCAGCCCCCGCACGATCGTGACGTCGAGCAGGATCGCGATCGCCATGCCGATCCCGACCTCCTTCATGCCCACGAGACTGCTCGCCGAGAACCCGAGGAACACGACCCCAATCGCCACCGCCGCCGTGGTCACCACGGGCCCGGTGGCCGTGATGCCGCGGAGCACGGCCCGGTCGTTCGCCACCCGCGGGTCGATCGAGCGGTCGCGCGCCCGCCACTCCTCCGCGATCCGCGCGAGCAGGAACACCTCGTAGTCCATCGACAGCCCGAACGCGAGCAGCGCGATCATGAGCGGCGTCGTCACATCGAGTGCCCCCCACGGCGCGAAGCCGAGGAGGCCGGCGCCCCAACCCCACTGGAACACCGCCACGAGCGCCCCCACCGTGGCGGCCACCGTGAGCGCGTTCAGCACCACGGCCTTCAGCGGGATGACGACGGATCGGGTGAGCGCGAACAGCAGCCCGAACGTCGCCACGAGCACCACCCCGAGCGCGAGCGGCAGCCGTTCGAGCAGGTGGTCCTGGGTGTCGACGACCTCGGCGGCGGGCCCGCCCACCTGCACCTCGAGGTCGGCGTAGGCGGCCGAGCCGGCGAGCGAGCGGATGTCGCGCACGAGCTGCTGCGCCTCCGCTCCGGTGGTGTCGCCGGGCGCGGCGAAGTCGGCCACCGTGACGTCCTGCGGCAGGTCGAGCACCTGGTCGGCGTCGATCACGAGCTCGTGCGCGGCGATCTCGTCGAGCAGGCCGACGACCCGCGGATCCGTCACGGGAGCGCTGATGAGCACGCTCGCGGCGGTCTCGCTGAGGTCGGCGAAACCGGCGTCGACGAACTCGCTCGTGCGGCGCTCCTCGGCCTCGACGGGCAGCGCCCGGATGTCGGAGCTCCCGACGGTGAGCGTGGCGAGCGGCGCCGCGAGCAGCAGGAGCACGGCGCCGGCCCCCACCGCCACCGCCACGGGGCGCCGCTGGGCGAGCATCGCC
The DNA here is from genome assembly GCF_023264895.1 of Herbiconiux sp. Taxonomy (GTDB): domain Bacteria; phylum Actinomycetota; class Actinomycetes; order Actinomycetales; family Microbacteriaceae; genus Herbiconiux. The sequence goes on from NZ_JAHFUY010000084.1 coordinate 11,426, forward strand.
AGCCGCCCGAGGGCCCCGACCCGCACCGCATCCGCCGGGATCGACCGCAGCGGCCACCGCCGACGCCCCGGCGCCGGCACGTGCCGCGAGAACGCGGCGAGCATCGCCGGCACGAGCGTGAGCCCCGCCAGGGTGGCGAGCAGCACCGAGGCCGCCCCGCCCACGGCCATGCCCGACAGCAGCGGGTCGCCGAGCAGCATGAGCCCCACGAGCGCGATGAACACGGCGAGCCCGGAGACGAGCACCGCGCGGCCGGACGACGCGACGGTCGCCCCCACCCAGTCGACGAGCGAGGCCTCCGGATGCCGGTGCCGCTCCTCGCGGAACCGAGCGATCACGAGCAGGCTGTAGTCGACCGCGAGGCCGAGGCTCAGGATGGTCACGATGTTGACGGCGAACTCGTTGACGGGCATCAGCAGGATGAGCCCGGAGAGCGCGAGCAGCGCGACCGCGATCACGGCGAGCGCCGCCACCACGGGGAAGGCGGCGACCCGCACGCCGCCGAGCACCACCACGAGCAGCACGAAGAGCACGACGATCGCGATGCCCTCGCCGATCGCGGCGTCGGTGACGGCCCGGTCCACGAACGCCTGCTCGGCGAGGAATTTGCCTCCCACGAGCACGTCGGCCGGCTCGATCGTGCGGAGGAGCTCCGACACCTCGGTGGCCGCCGCGAGCGTCGAGGCCTCGTCGAGGGACTGCTCGAGCTCGACGGTCACGAGCGAGCTGCGGCCGTCGTCGCCCACGATGCCGCCCGAGGTGTAGGCGTCCTTGACCTCGACGACCCCGGGGACCTCGCGGAGCTGCTGCATCACGGCCCCCGCGTTCGCGATGAGCTCGGGCGAGTAGAAGTCGGTGCCCGTGAGCACCGCGGTGACGATCTCGCCCTCGGGGTCGAGGGCGTCGAGCCGCACGTCGGCGAGCTTCGACTCGCTCCCGGTCGGCGAGTCCTCCACGGGGCTGGTGTGGTCGAAGACCCCGCCCCCCAGCACGACGCCGGCGAGGATGAGGGCTCCCCACGCGGCGAGCACGATCACGCGGCGGCGAGCCACCCAGCGTCCGAGGGATTCGAGCATGAGCGGTGGTCCTTCCGTGACCGAGCAGGGGAGTTGAAAGAGGAAGGGTGATCCCCCGGGGGCCGGCGCGCGGCCCGCCCCCGGGGGATCGAGGGATCAGAGCGGCATCAACCGCAGCTCTTCGCGGCCCAGGTCACCTCCGCCGTGCCCGTGCGCCCGTCGGCCGAGGCCGTGGCGGTCGCCGTGCCGGCGGGGATGCTCTTCAGCCGCGTGGTGAAGGTGTGGAACAGGGCGGCGCCCGGCTTCACGGCCTTCTGCGTCTTCTCGCCGTAGGTCGTCGAGATGGTGAGGTCGACGGGCACGGTGTCGCCGTTGGTGGCGCGAACCGCCACCAGCGCCTTGCCGGCCACGCAGCGCACCTCGGCGGTCGCGGTCACCGCGAGCGCCGCATCCAGCTCCTTGATGCGGATGTCGCGGTACGAGACCGCCTCACCCGCCCCGTGGTTCTGGATGCCGACGAAGCCCTGCGAGATGTCGCGGGCAGGATCGGTGCTCGTGAACTCGTTCACGACCGTGCCGTTCAGCACGACCTTGATGGTCTGCCCCTGCACCACGATCTCGTACGAGTTCCAGGCGCCCACGGGCTTCAGCGCCGCGGCCACCGCCTCCGGGTCCGCACCCTGGAAGGTGTAGATCGATCCGGTGGTGCGGTCGGGGGCATCCGTGGCGTCGATCTGGATCTCGTAGCCCTGGTTGACGGCCACGAACGGGTCGTTGCCCGGGTCGGGGAAGCCCACGAAGACGCCGCCGTTGTGGTCGGCCACGAGCTTCCAGTCGAGTTTGAGGCTGTAGGCCTCGAACTCGGCCGCCGTGTACCAGAGGAGGCCGAGGCCCCCCGAGCCGCGCAGGCTGCAGTCGTCCGTGATGCGGCCGAACGAGCCGGGGCCCGAGAGACGCCACGTGTCGAAGCTCGCCAGGGTTCCGTCGAAGAGGCCCGTGTAGCCCTCCTCCACCTCGCCGGGGGCGCAGATGTCGGTGCTCGCGCCCACCGAGAGGGCGTCGAGGTTGACGTTGCCGGAGTCGCCCGCATCCTGCCGGATCGAGATCCGGTTGGTGCCGGCTGCGAGGTCGAGGTTCCTGGTCGCGGTGGTCCACGTCTTCCAGTTGCCCGTCCTCGTGAGCGACCACGGGGCCACCTCCACGTCGTTGACGTAGACCGAGACCGTCTTGGTGCCGTCGAACGGGTTGGGGCCGTTGGCGTAGCGGAGGTTGACCGGGTAGGAGCCCGCCTCGGCGACGTTCGTGGTGAAGGTCACCGCGGCACCGGTGCTCTGCATGCCGGCTGCGAAGCCGGTGCCGGAGTAGCCGTTGTGCTCGGTGTCGGGCTTGGTGCCGCCGGTGAGCGACGCCGCCTCGGCCTCGTACCAGCCGCGGTCGGCCGGGGCCACGTAGCCGGGGACCGCGTTGGCGGTGTACCAGGCCTCGGTGTTCCACAGCTCGGCTCCGGATGCGGACGCGAACGGCCGCGGTGAGCGCAGGTGCACGACGTTGCCTGGCTTGATGCCGGGAAGGGTGATCGAGACCGTCTTGCGGTCCTCCGACACCGTCGCATCCGTCACCACGAGGATCTCCTCGTCGACCTTCGGACCGCCGTAGCTCGGCGTGGCCACGTAGCGCCACTGCTCGGCGCGGTAGGCCGAGGCGATGCCGGCCACGGTCTCCTCCGAGATGGGCTGGGTGTAGGTGATGTCGAACCCGGTCTCGGTGATCTTGACGGTGTTCATGTCGAACGTGTTGGCGCCGGTCGGGGTGAGCTTCTGCAGCCCGAACTTGAGCTTGTTCGTCTCGCCCCAGTTGCCGCCCTCGCCGATGCCGCCCACGTAGAAGGCGCCGTCCGGGCCCTCGACGATGCGGTTGACGCCGGCTTCGAGACCGGCGGAGTGACGGAAGATGGCGCCCTGGTACTCACCGGCGACCTCCTCGAGCGCCACGCGCTGGATCCCGCCGTAGGTCACGTCGCCGATCAGCATCTGGCCGGCGAAGGGGCCGTCGTCGAGGATGAGCGGTGCGCTCGGGGAGTTGCCGATCTCGTTCTGGGGGATCCAGACCGCGGGCGGCGAGACGGGGTTCGCGTCGAAGGGGCCCGCCGGGGTCGTGAAGTGGTTGAAGAACTTGCCCTTCTTCACGTTCACGAGCTTCGAGGCCGGCAGCCAGCCGCCCTGGTTGTCGGTGGCGAAGAGCTCGCCCTCGGCGCTCAGAGCGACGCCGTTCGGTGTGCGCAGACCGCCCGCGATGTAGCTGACCTCACCCGTGGTGCGGCTGATGCTGATGGCCGTGCCGCGGTTCTGGGCGGGCTGCGGGGTGGTGGTCGCGCCACCGTTGTCGATGGCGACCGAGAGGTTCACGTAGAAGTTCTCGTCGTCGTACTCGAGTCCGAAGGCGAACTCGTGGAAGTTGCCGCCATCGGGCCACTCCGCGACCTTGGAGTGCACATCGAAGAAGCCGTCACCGTCGGGGTCGGTGAGCTTCGTGAGCTGGTGCCGCTCGGAGACGAAGATCTCGTCGCCGATGACCGCCACGCCCATGGGGTTCAGGAGGTCGGTGGCGATCTTGGTGGGGACGACCTGGGCGGCGCTCGTCGCACCCGTCGCGCCGGCGACGAGGTAGACCTCGCCGGGCTGGGCATCCGGAACCCAGCCGGCCGAGCTGACCGAGCCCGAGGTGATGAGCACGAGCTCGTCGTCGTCGGTGAAGTCGAGGCCCGTGACCTTGGGCTCGAAGCCCGCGGGGCGGAGGTCGGTCAGCGTGTAGTCGGGGTTGACCGAGTCGAGCCGCAGGCCGTCGCCGGCGGTGTCGGCCGCGCCCTCGCAGTACTTGGTGCCGGGGGCCGTGACGCGCACGACGTTCGCTTCGGTGCTGAGCACCGAGGTGGGCACGATCTCGAAGGTCGAGGCGCCGGGCTTCTTCCATTCGAGCTTGAGCTCCTGGCCGTAGCCGCCCTCGAAGTAGTCCAGGCGCAGGGCATGTGTGCCCGCCGTGAGGTTGACTGCACCCTCCTTGGAGGTGTTCCCGTGCAGGCCGCCGTGGTCGACCACGAGCGCGCCGTCGATCGACAGCTTGGAGCCGTCGTCGCTCGTGAGGCGGAAGGTGTAGGTACCGGCCGTGGCCACCGTCAGATTGGCCGTGACCTCGGCGAGGAAGTCGTCGTTCAGTCCGAAGTCGGCCTCGCTGACCCAGTTGATCGTGGGCATGAGCTTGTCGACGTTGGGGGTGCTGCCCGACTTGATGGTGCAGAAGTCGGCGAGGCCGGGAGGCATCTGGAACGCGCGGAGGGTCACTCCGGGCTCCTGCTCCGGGATCGCGGCCAGCGCGGTGGGCGCGAGGCCGGTCACGGCCAGCAGGCCTGCGAGGGTTCCGGCGACGATCGCCGCCGGTCCGGTTCGTGATCTGAGCCGAGTTCTCGGCGGTCTGACAGGTGTGGGCACCATTGCTCCTTTGCGTGAGACGTCACAGACCGAGCAGAGGCAACCGCGCATCCGTCCGGCGCCTGAAGTGTACGCAGCTTTTGCTCGCTGGGTCTACAACTTTAAATCGCCCCTCGACAAATGTCATCCGGAACACGTAGAGTCGCCCCGACCGACGGCGGTTGTGCCGGCGGGCTGATCTTCCGCTGAGCGGACCGACCCTGGAGTATCACCGTGAACAGACGTGCCATCGGATACCGCGTGAGCATCGCGGCCGCAGGAGCCCTGACGCTCTCCGTCATCGGATCGAGCGGACTCGCCGCCGCCCTCGACGACCCCTACGGCGACAGCGACGTCGCCGTGTCGGTCGAGATCCCCGAGCTCGAGGGGCCCGGCGCGCTCGCCATGACCGTGGCCGGCTCCTCCGCCGCCCTCACCGAGTCGGGATCGACCGCCACCTCGCGCCAGTTCACCGGCACGCTGCCGACCGTCACCGTGACCGACACCCGCGACCCCGCCGACATCCCCGAGGGCGCGTTCTGGTACGTGCTCGGCTCGATCACCGATTTCACGGGCGACGCCGGGCAGCCCGACATCGTCTCGGCCGAGAGCTTCGGCTGGGCCCCCGCGCTCGTGGCCGGCGACCCCGGCAGCGTCTCGGCGGGCGACGAGGTCGACCCGGGCGAGGGCTTCGTCGACTCCGAGATCCTCTCGGTGGCCTACGACTCGGCCGAGATCGCACCCGAGGGCAGCTGGTCGGCGAACGCCGGGCTCGAGCTGCTCACCGGAGCCACCGTTGCGCCCGGACAGTACTCGGCCACGCTGACGCTGTCCCTGTTCGAGTAGCCGGCCCGTGAGAGCGAAGGCTCTGGCCGCGGCCGCCGCTCTCGCGGCCGCGGCGGTTCTGGCGGTGGCCGGGCCGGCTGCGGCGGATGCGGCTTCGGCGGCTCCGGCTGCGGCGGCGGCTGCTGCCGCGCCCTCCCCCTCGCCCGAGGATGTGACGTGGTCGGTGGCGCCCGCCACCGTCGACGGACCTGACGGCCGATCCTGGGTGGAGCAGGAGCTCGCCCCCGGCGCGACCGTCACCGAGCACCTCGCGCTCCGCAACCTCGGGGCCACCGAGACCACGTTCGCGCTCGACGCCGCCGACGGCTACTTCACCGAGACCGGCCGCTTCAACATGCTGCAGGGCGGCCAGACCTCCGTGGCGGCCGGCACCTGGATCACGGTCGAGGAGTCGGTGACCGTGGCGCCCGGCGCGACGGCGGTCGTGCCCTTCACGGTCACGGTGCCCGAGAACGCGACCCCCGGCGATCACGCCGCGGGCATCGCGGCCTCGGTCTCGAGCACGGGGACCACGAGCGACGGTGCGCAGATCGGGGTGAACAGCCGGGTCGGCTTCCGCGTGATGACGCAGGTGACGGGTGCGCTCGCTCCCGCCCTCGCGGTCACGGATGCCACAGTCGATTACACGCCCTCCTGGAACCTCTTCACCCCCGGATCGCTCACGGTCGGCTACACGGCCGAGAACACCGGCAACACGCAGCTCGCGTTCGGCGAGGTCGTCGACGGCGCGGTGACCGACCGGGGCGACCTGTTCCCAGGGGAGTCGCGATCCGTCGCCGTCGCCCCGACCTCCGCCTGGCCGATCGGACTGATCACGGTCGACGTGGTGGTGGAGTCGTCCGTTCCGAGCGTCCCCGGGCTCGCGGTGGCGCCGGCGACGAAGACGGTCACGGTCTGGGCTGTGCCGTGGCTGCACCTGGCGGTGCTCGCCGGGATCGCGCTCGTGGTCGCGCTGCTCGTGATCGGACGGCGGCGCCGCAAGGCCGCGGTGGAGCGGCTCATCGCCGAGGCCCGCGCCGAGGGCCGCCGCGAGTCGGCGGTGGCCCGATGAGCGCGGCTCTGCGGGCTCGGTGGCGCGCCGCGGCACGAACCATCGCACTGGCGGGTGCCCTGCTGGGGGCTGCTGCGCTCGGCACGATCCTGGTCGGGACGGCCACCTCCGCGACGGCCCACGCCCTGCCCGGCGTGACTGTGGTCGCGCCCGATCCGGAGCCCGCGCCGGGCATCGTGGTGGGGGTCGAGATCACGCCTCGACCCACCATCTCGCCCACTCCAGATCCCTCTCCCACTCCGGGCCCGACTCCCGCGCCCAGCCCGGGCCCGAGCGCGTCTCCGACGAACGGGCCCGCCCCCGGGCACGACGGCGACCTCGCCGACACGGGTCTGGATCTCGCTCCCGGACTCGTCCTCGCCCTCGCGCTCGGCGCATCCGGTGTCGTGGTCGCCGCGGCCTCGAGGTCGCGGAGCGGCTCAGCCGGCTGAGAGGTCGGCGGCGACGCCCAGCACGAGTGCGACGGCGACGACCACGAGGAGCGCTGCCACCACGATCCGCGCGGCGATCGGTCGGCCCGCCCTGGCGCGTGACGGCAGGCGCACCACGAGGGCGGCGACCCCCGCCAGCAGGAGCACCACGGCGATGGCGGCGAGCGCGATCGTGACGCCCGCGCCGATCTCGGGGGTGTGCAGGTAGCCGAGCACGAGGGCGCCGAGGTAGACGATCGCGGCGGTCACGACGCCCGCGAGCACGCGGGTGCCGATGTCGCGCCAGAACTTCTCCTCGCTCATCCACTCGGCCGGCCAGCGCCAGGGGGAGGAGCGCTTCTCGTCGCTGTCGTCGGACACTCCTGCACCTTAGCCGCCGCGCGCTCGGGCCGCCTAGGGTGGGAGCATCATGTCGATGACACACGGCCAGGACACCGCGGCGGAGAACTACCTCAAGACGATCTACGCACACACCGAGTGGCAGCCCGCCCCCATCACCCCGTCGGTGCTGGCCGCGCGGCTCGGGGTGGCGCCCTCGTCGGTGACCGAGATGGTCAAGAAGCTCGCGGCGGCGGGGCTCATCACGCACGTGCCCTACGGTCCGCTGACGCTCACCCCGGTGGGGCGGATGCGCGCGAGCGGCGTGGTGCGCCGGCACCGGCTGATCGAGACCTGGCTCGTGCGCGAGATGGGCTACGCCTGGCACGAGGTGCACGACGAGGCCGAGGTGCTCGAGCACGCGCTCAGCGACCGCCTGCTCGACGCCATCGACGAGCGGCTCGGGCGGCCGGTGCAGGATCCGCACGGCGACCCCATCCCGACCGCCGACGGCCACGTGCCCTCGTTCGACGCGGTGCTGCTCGCCGAGGCCCCGATCGGGCACGAGGGCCGGGTGCTCCGCATCAACGACCGCGACCCGTCGCTACTGCAGTCGCTCGCCGGTCAGGGCATCGGGCCCGGCACCGCGGTGCGCGTCGTGACCTACGCCGAGGCGGGCTACCCCGACCCGGCGGTCACGGAGCCCGACGGCGCTCCCGCCGTCGACCCCGTGGTGCTCATGCTCACGGAGGTCGCGGGTGCGGCCCCGGTGGAGGTGCACGCCCCCGACGCCCTCTGGCTCTCCGCCTGACCCGCCCCCCGCCTCCCGCGCCGCCCGCTTCACCCACTTGACACAAGATGTGCCAAGTCGGCGGTTTTAGGCGCGATTTGTGTCAAGTCGGCGGGGTGATGAGGGTCGCGAGGCTCGTGGCCTAGAGCTCGGGCTCGGTCAGCCCCAGGGTCCGCATCGAGCGCGGGGGCGGGGCTCAGCTCGCGAGGGAGCGGATGTCGTCGAGGGCCGCGACGAGGGCGTCGGATGCCGCGCTCAGGTCGGCGGCGGTCGTGTCTGCGGTGAAGGTGAAGCGCACGGCCGTCTGCGCCACCTCCGGGGCGAGGCCGAGCGCGAGCAGCACGGGCGAGGGGTCGTCGCTGCCGGCGGCGCAGGCCGATCCGCTCGACACGATCACCCCACGCTCCTCGAGCTGCAGCAGGATGCTCTCGCCGCTCGTCCCCGGGAAGCAGAACGACGCGACCGACGGTAGCCGCGCATCCGCCGCGCCCGCACCAGCCGCGCCGCCCGCACTGGCCGCGCCGCCTGCACCAGCCGCACGGCCTGCATCGGCCGCGCCGCCTGCACCACCCGCATCGGCCGCGCTGCCCG
>NZ_JAHFUY010000153.1 GCF_023264895.1 Herbiconiux sp.
GAGCCGGGTGCGGCCTCGAGAAGGCGCGCCACGAGCTGGTAGACGGAGCGCGTGCCGAGCCGGGCGCCCCGGACCCCGAGGAACAGCGCCGCGCTCGAGCCGGCGGACGCTGATGGGGCCCGTGCGGCAGACCCGGCGGGCGCGGCGGCGGGCGTCGACGCCGCCGCACGGGCGCGAAGAGCCGGCCGTCCGCGTGCGAGGTAGTCGGCCACCGCGGTGTGCGCGGGGGTCCCGAACGGCACGACCCGCTCCTTCGAGCCCTTGCCGACCACGCGCACGGTGCGCCGATCGAGATCGAGGTCGTCGAGGTCGATGCCGACGAGTTCCGAGACGCGCAGGGCCGAGGCGTAGAGCAGCTCGATCACCGCCCGGTCACGAAGGGCGACCGGATCACCGTCGGCCGCGGCCGCGTCGAGGTGCTCGAGCACCTCGGTCATCGAGTCACCTGAGAGCACGCGGGGCAACGTCCGGTCCGGCTTGGGTGCGCGGAGCCGCACCGCGGTGTCGATCTCGATGACCCCCGTGCGCCGCAGCCAAGCCGAGAACGTCTTCGCACTGGCCGAGCGACGGGCGAGCGTCGACTTGGCGAGCTCCCGCTGCGACGCCTCCCACAGCCAGTCCCGGTAGAGCTCGAGATCGAGCCCCTGCACGTCCTCGATCCCTCGCTGGGCAGCGAACCGCTCGAGATCGGCGAGGTCCGCCCCATACGACCGGACCGTGTGCGCCGAGTACCCGCGATCGAGCCGCAGATGCCGCTCGTACGCATCCCTGGCGTCTCCGATCCTCATCCCCCCAGCTTGCCTCCTCCTGTCCCGGACGCCCGAGCACCTCGCGGGCCTCACCCGCATTCACTCGGCCACCACATGCCGGATGCCGTCCGGCCGCATCCCGTCGAAGCACTCGCCGAGGCCTCCCCCCGGCCTCGCGCACAGGGCGTTCGCGCACTCGATCGAGACACCTGGAGGCTCATCTCCCGACGAACACCGGCACCCCTCAGCAGACCTGGTGGTCCGGCCGCGGAGCGAGACCGGGCTCTCAGCTGGAGATCGGGGGGACCTGCCGCGAGAACGCCTCGAGGCGTTCGGGAGCGGGGAGGGCATCGACGCGGGCGACGAAGTCGTGGTCGAAGGAGGTCACGATCGGGTAGTCGCCGATCGGGATGATCGAGTGCACCACGCGGTCGTCGTAGACGTCCACGATCGAGAACGACTGGCCTCCGCCGAGGCCCCGGAGGGCGCCCCTCGGGCCGGCAACGTCCATGGTGTAGCAGGTGGCGGCCGCGACCGAGACGGGGATGCCCGCGAACATGCTCGTCGTGGAGTAGTGGAGGTGCCCGCCGAGGATCGCCCGCACGTCGGTGCCCTCGATGACCGCCGCGAGCTCGTGCTGGCGCTGCAGCTCGAGAATGGGCATGAGCGGGAGCGTCGTGGGGATGGGCGGGTGGTGCAGCGCGAGGAGCGTGCCCTCCGGCGCGGCGTGCTCGAGCTCTGCACACAGCCACCGGAGCTGCTCCTCGGAGAGCTCGCCGTGGTGATAGCCGGGCACCGTCGTGTCGAGGGCGATGATGCGGAGGCCACCGAGCATGATGCTCGCCACGACCGGATCGGTGAGCGGCTGCTCGTCGAGCAGTTCGGTGCGCACCCGCGCCCGGTCGTCGTGGTTGCCCATGACCCAGAGCACCCGAGCTCCCAGCCGAGCGGCAGCCGGCTCGACGATTCCCCGGATGCGCCGGTACGCATCCTCCTCCCCCAGGTCGGCGATGTCCCCCGTGAACACGAGCGCCTCCGGCCGGATGCCCGACTCCTCGAGTTGAGCCAGTGCCCTCGTGAGCGTCGCATCCGTGTCGATCGCACCGTGCAGCGGCCTCTGGCCCGCCAGGAAGTGCGTGTCGCTGATGTGGACGATCGTGTGCGGTGGCGCGCCGTACTCGGACATGCCCCCAGTCTCGCAGACCCCTCCGCGCCCGCCCGTCCGGCTCGCTCACCCGCCCGGCTCCCGCCGGAACAGTCGGTGAACAATGGACGCCACCTGGCGTTCGGGGGTGCCGGATGAGGGGCGGGCGGGGTGCGCTCGGGGGTGCCGGTGGGGTTGCGGGTGCGAGGTGCCGGACGGCCGCCAGTGGATCGCGGATGACGGACGGCGGATGGGGTGGGATGGGGGTGCCAGACGGTCGCGAGCGGACGGCGGATACCTGATGGTGGACAGTGGCAAGCGGCCGGCGGCAGGCGCAGGCAGGAGGTCGACGATCGCAGCCGGGAGGTCACGATCGCAACCAGCCGGAGGAGATCTCGCGGGCGGTGCCTTCCAGGGAGAGCGCGCCGAGGGCGGCCTCGACCTCACGGAGGCCGAGACCGGAGCGCCTCGCCAGGTCGGCGACGTCGCGAGCCGCCCGCTTGCTCAGGGCGTCGTGGACCCTGGTCGGAGCCGCGGCGAGACTCGGCCGACTCGGCACCCCAGCACCGACGGAGGCGGTGGCGGCCGAGGTCGCAGCCGGAGCCGGAGCCGAGCCTCGTGGTGCTCGTCCCGTCGGCGGCGCACCAGGCGAGGGCACGCCCGACGCGGGCGGTCGTTCGGGTTCGCCCACGAGCCCGTCGAGCAGCGACGGCTCCAGGTTGAGGCTGCCGAGGGCGAGCTCGGCGACCTCTGCTGCCGAGGTGACGCACACGGCGTCGTACTCGCGCAGAAGCCGGTGGCACCCCGCCGAGTTGACGCTCGTGACCGGCCCGGGCACCGCCCCGAGAGCGCGCCCGAGCGCCGCAGCATGGCCCGCCGTGTTGAGCGAACCCGAACGGTGCCCGGCCTCGACCACCACCGTCGCCACCGAGGTCGCGGCGATGAGCCTGTTGCGCTGCAGGAAGCGCCAACGAGTGGGTGCCGCTCCGCACGGGAGTTCGGAGACGACTGCGCCCACAGCGATGATGCGCCGGAGCAGGTCTCCGTGGCCGCTCGGATACAGTCGATCCACCCCGCCGGCCAGATAGGCGATCGTGGTGCCGCTCGATGCGAGCGCCGCCCGGTGCGCCATCCCGTCGATGCCGTAGGCGGCCCCCGAGACGATCGAGAAGCCGCGGTCGGAGAGACCGGCCGCGAGGTCCATCGCCACGTGCTCGCCGTAGCTCGTGGCGTCTCGCGAACCGACGAGCGCGACCGAGTCCCCGGACCCGCCGAGGCACGTGGGGTCCCCTCGCACCCACAGCGCGAGCGGGGCGTGGGGGCCGAGGTCGGCGAGTCCCTCCGGCCAGGCCGGATCACCCGGAACGACGAGCTGCGCTCGGTGGTGCGCGGCCGCCCTCAAGGCGGTCAGCACGGTCTTCGACGCCAGTCGCGGCTTCCAGCGCTCCAGTGCCGCGGCCACGTCGGCGAGCGGGAGATCGGCGCGCGCCTCGGCCGAGCACGCCCCCACCCACTCATCGGGAGTGCGCCTCTCGAGCAGCATCGACAGCGACCGGTCGGCTCCGAACTCACCCACGATGGTCCCGGCGGTCACATCCCCCGGTTCGACGAGGCTCGACCAGGCCGCGCGGGCGAACCGCTCATCGATCGACGCGACGCCTTCGCGCGGTCCGTCGCCCACGAGCGCGGTCGGTGTCGCTGGCGCCATCGCGGAGGATGTCCCCGCCCCGGCCCCCAGCGGAACAGGCCGAGCACCTTCTTCCGGGCTGAGGAGCTCCGCCGCGGTCACGGCCCGCACGGCGGACTCCACGTGCGCACGATCCAGATGGTGGAGCATCACGTGGTCACCGACTTGCGGAGGAACAGCGCCCGGCCGATGTGCTCGGCCGACGGCGCCGACGCCGTGTCGAGGTCGGCGAGCGTCCACGCCACCCGCAGCACCCGGTCGTAGCCGCGCATCGTGAGCGTACCGCGCTCGAGGGCGCGGTCGATGGGAGACGTGACCGCCACGGGGAGTCGCCGCGACCCGGTGCGGAACCAGGAGCCCGGCACCTCCGCGTTCGTGCGCCAGGGCGTGGCGGACAGTCGCGCCGCGGCCACCTCTCGCGCTCGTTCGACCCGGAGCCGCGCCGAGGCCGTCGTCTCGCGCGAAGGCTCCCCCGCCAGGCGGATCGCTGCCGTGGTGACGCGATTGACGCGCAACTGGAGGTCGACCCGGTCGAGCAGCGGGCCTGACAGGCGCCCCAGGTACCGTCGCCGGGCGATCGACGTGCAGACGCAGGCGATGTCGGACGTTCCGTGCTGACCGCACGGACACGGGTTCGCGGCGAGCACCAGCTGAAAGCGGCCCGGGAAGTGCGCGACACTGCTCGCGCGATGGATGGTGATGGTGCCGGACTCCAGCGGCTGCCGCAGTGTGTCGAGCACCGCGGCCGGGAACTCGGGTGCCTCGTCGAGGAAGAGCACGCCGTGGGCAGCCCGGGCCGCAGCGCCCGGGCGGATGATCTTCGAACCTCCTCCGACGAGCGCCGCGGCCGATGACGTGTGGTGCGGGCTCTCGAGCGGAGGCCTCGTGACGAGACCGTCGAGCGCTCGCCCCGACAGCGACGTGAGCGACGTGACCACGAGCGACGCCTCCGGCGACAGATCGGGCAGGAGCGCCGGCAGCCGGTGCGCGAGCATCGTCTTGCCCGCTCCGGGTGCAGACGGCATCAACGTGTTACAGGTGGCCCACTGCAGTTCCAGCACAACCAGTAAACAGCTAGTGTGATCACTGCATGATGATTCATCATGGAGTGCACAAGGAATCACGTCTTCAG
>NZ_JAHFUY010000085.1 GCF_023264895.1 Herbiconiux sp.
GCATCGGTCGCGGCGAGGGCGGGCGTGGAGGCTGTGGCGGTGGCGACTGCGGGGGTGGTCGCGGCGGTGGCGGCCGAGGCGGTGGGTGCGGCGTGGGCGGTGGTGGCTGGAGATGGGGTGGAATGGGCCTCGAGGAGGGGGCGGACGAGCTCGGCGGAGGGGGCGCCGCAGACGATGGCGACCGCGAAGTCGCGGGCCGCCAGGTCGCGGGCGACGGCGAGCCAGTCGCGGGGGTCGCCGCCGTGGCGGTCGGGGCTCGTGATGACGAGGCCCTGCACGCCCGGGCGGAACGACGCGAGCTCGGCGAGGATGCGCACGCGCACCGCGGCGGGGACGTCGGCGATGCGGGTGCCGGCGAAGTCGGATCCGCCGGCCTCGGCGATGGCGGCGGCCACGGTGGCCCGCGAGGTCGAGCGGCCGGCGTAGAGGAGCTCCTCGCGCACGACCGTGGTGAGCGGGAGGTCGGCCGCCGGTTCGCTGACCTCGGGAGCGTCGACGAGCGCGATCCGTTCGCGGAGCGCGGCCGGGTCGTCGCGACCGTCGAGGGTGATCGTGCCGGTGTCGGGCACCATACGTCCGCTCAGGATGAGGGCCGCGACGGTCGGCTGGTCGCCGGTCTCGGCCTCGACGACGGTGACGCTCCCGGTCTCGACGAGCACGGATGTCTCGGGCAGCGGGATCCCGTTCGCGCCCTTGCTGATGCCGACGGCCTCGATCTTCATGAGCGCTCTCCTCGGGCTGGTGCTGTTTGTGCGGGTGCGCCCTCGGGCGACTGAGTTGCGCCGAAGTGTCGGAATTCCGACACTTTCGGTGGCTGTGACGACACTTCGACGCGACTCACGTGGCGAGGGGACGGCTGGGGGCGGCGGGCGCCAAGGGGGAGGACACGGCGGCCCTCGGCGCGGGGGCGGAGGACGCGGCGGGGGTGATGGCGGTGGCGGGGAGGGCGTCGGCTACCGCGGCGGCCGACTGCCAGGAGAGGCCGGCCACCGAGAGGCCGATCGTCATGACGAGGCGGGCGCCCTCGGGCTCGGTGAGGTCGGCGCGGACGGCCTCGTCGAGGACCGCGATCGCGGCCTCCTCGATGAGGCGGGCGAGGGTCTCGGGAGCGACGTCGTCGCGGAACCAGCCCGCCGTCACGCCCCGCGCGACCGCATCGCGCACGGAGGCGCGCACGGGCTCGAGCGCCTCGGCGACTGTGCGCTCGAGCGGTCCGTGCACGGCGAGCTGCGCGAGCACGCGCACCTGCTGCACCTCGGCCCAGAGGGCGGCGCCGACGAGGGCGAGGTGGATGCGCGGGTCGTCGTGGTGCACACCGGCGAGGGCCGTCGAGATGCGCGAGCCGCCGCGGGTGAGGAGTTCGGCCAGCAGCTCGTCGCGCGACGCGAAGTGGCCGTAGATGGAGCGGCGGGAGAGGCCGGCCTCGGCGGCCACGGCGTCGAGCGACGCCTCGGGCTCGTGGCGGAACACGGTCGCCGCGGCCGCGACAATGGCCTCGCGATTCTCGAGGGCATCCTTCCGCGGCGCGCGCGGCGGGGTCAGGGTCTCAGGCACGTGCTGATCGTACTAACTTGCACAGCGCTGTGCAAGTTGTTTTCGCTGCAGGCGAGCAGCCCGAGGCGGATGAATGGATGGACGGGGCCGGTGGCAGCTGAGTCAGCGCCGGATCAGTCCCGGACGGATCGGCCCCGGGAGGACCAGGCTGGCCGGAGCAGTGCTGGCCGGAGCAGTGCCGGACGGAGCAGTCCCGAACGGAGCAGTCCCGGACGGAGCAGTCCCGGACGGACTAGTCCCGGACAGATCAGTCCTCAGCGGGAAGACTCACGACGAAGCGGGCGCCGCCGAGGGGTGAGGTCTCGACCGTGATCGTGCCGCCGTGCGCCACGACGAGCTCGTGCACGATCGCCAACCCGAGGCCCGAACCGCCCCGGTCACGGGAGCGCGCCTCGTCGAGCCGCACGAACCGCTCGAAGACACGACCGCGCTCGGCCTCGGGGACGCCGGAGCCGTCGTCGTCGACGGTCACCGTGGAGCGGCCGTCGACGATCCCGGTCGAGATCGCGACGCGGCCGCGCGCGTGCCGGGCGGCGTTGTCTCCGAGGTTGCGGAGCACGCGGGCGAGCATCCGGTCGTCACCGAGCGTGCGGGCGGCCGAGATCCCTGAGGCGTCGACGAGGATTGCGCCGGTCATCGGGCTCGCGTCGTCGAGTTCACCGGGCGCCGCGCTCGCGCCATTGAGTTCGCGGTGCGCCGTGCTGACGTGGTCGAGCCCATCGGGCACCGTGCCGGCGTGGTCGAGGCCCGTGGGGAGCGGGAGCGCGCGGGGGACTGAGCGGAGGCGCGCGGCCTCGGCGAGGGCGAGGTCGTCGAGATCGACGGGCCCGAGCCTCAGCCGCAGGTTCCGCTCGTCGGCCTTCGAGAGCACGAGCAGGGCGTCGACGAGCTCGGCCATGCGCTCGGAGTCCTCGGCCACCGTGGTGGCGAAACGGGTGGGGTCGACACGGCCGGGGTAGTCGCGCGCCACCTCCGCGTTCTGTCGCAGCGAGCTCAGGGGCGAGCGCAGCTCGTGCGAGGCGTCGGCCACGAAGCGGCGCTGCCGGAGCTGGGACTGCTCGAGCCGGTCGAGCATGCTGTTCATCGTGGTGGCGAGACGACCGATCTCATCGTGCGTGCCCGGCTCGGCGACCCGACGAGCGAGGTCGTCTCCCGACACCTGCTCGGTCTCGCGACGGATGCGCTCGACCGGCCGGAGCGCCCGCCCCACGACGAGCCAGCACGTGATGGCCACGAGCGCCACGACCAGCGGCACCGCCACGAGGAGCAGCGCGATGGTGGTGCCGACCGCCTCGAACCGGCCCTCCGCGTCGACCCCCGCGATGAGCAGGCCGTCGTCGACCTCGGTGGAGACGACCACCACGCTGTCGCCGGAGTCGCCGTCGCCGGAGTCGCTGCCGGCGGAGTCGCTGTCGCCGGAGTCTCTGCCCGCGGAGTCGCCATCGCCGGAATCGACGACCTCGACGTCCTCGCTGGAGGAGTCATCGCCCTCGCGCACCCCGACCGTGCGGGCTCCGTCGAACTCCGCCTCGGCGAGGGGCAGCGCGCCCTCGAGATCGTCCGTGGCGCCGACGACCCGGCCGTCGCTCACGACCTGCGCGTAGCCGTCGAGATCCGACAGGCCGCCCGGGCCCGACCGGTCGAGCACCTCCTCGAAGCGGGAGAGCTCGGCCTGTGCAGCGCTCGCCGCACTGTCGGCCAGCGTGCTCGAGAGCACGAACGCGAAGCCCACCCCGCCGAGCCCGACCGCCAGCGCCACCACGACCGTGGCGAGGAGCGTGATGCGCGCCCGCAGCGAACGCGGCCCCCAGCGGCGTGACGTTTGTGGTGCCGCCCGCGGGGGTGGCGGTGCTGCGCCCGCACCCGCCGGAGCCGCCCGGCCGCCGTCAGCCATCGGCCACCACCCGGTAGCCCGCTCCGCGCACGGTCTCGATCGACGTGCGCGCGAACGGCCGGTCGACCTTGTTGCGGAGGTGCCGAATGTAGACCTCGACGATGTTCGGATCGCCCTCGAAGTCGAAGTCCCACACCCCGCCGAGCACGTCGCGCTTCGACACCACTTGCCCGGCCCGCGAGACCAGGAACTCGAGCACACTGAACTCCCGCGTCGTGAGCTCGATCGGCTGCCCGGCCCGACGCACGCGGCGGGCGGCCGGGTCGAGCTCGAGGTCTCCCACCGTGAGCAGCGGCGGCCGCTCGGCACCACCACGCCGGATGAGGGCCCGCAGCCGGGCGAGCAGCACCTGGAACGAGAACGGCTTGGTGAGGTAGTCGTCGGCACCCGTGTCGAGCGCCTCGACCTGGTCGAGGTCACCGTCTTTCGCGGTGAGCATGATGACCGGCGTGAGATTTCCTGAGCGCCGGAGCTCCTCGCAGATCCGGAAACCGCTCATGCCCGGCAGCATGATGTCGAGCACGATCACCGCGTACTCGTTCTCCTGCGCCAGCCACAGGCCGTCGGTGCCGTTCGTGGCCGTGTCGACCGCGAAGCCCTCGGCTTCGAGACCGGTCTCCACCGCGTTCAGGAGATTGATCTCGTCGTCGACCACGAGGACTCGCACGATGTCTCCTTCCTGCCGGGATGTGCCTTCAGGCTAGCCCGGCAGGCACGTCGCGACGCCTGCGAGGGAAGCCGGTGGAATCAGCGGTCGGTGCGGGTGACTGTGTAGGAGGAGTCGAGCTCGACGTCGACCTCGGTGCCGTCGGCCAGGCGCACCTCGACCTCGAAGGCGTGGTCGGCGTCGTCGCTCTTCTCGGCGTCCGTGACGGTTCCCCCGCCCGCAGCGGCGATCGCCGCATCCGAGGCCTTCTGCAGCTCCTCGCCCACGAGGTCGTCGCTGTCGCGCGCGGCGCCGGTGCCGGTCCCGGTGCCGGTCTCGGCGGACGAGTCATCCGACCCAGAGTCATCCGACGCGTCGCGCGCCCCGTCCCGCTCCACCGACACCACGCCGAACCCCTCATCCAGCACCACGTCGTACCCGACCCCGTCGCTCCCCAGGAGGTCGAGCTCGTAGAACGAGTCGTCGCGCTCGGCGCTCGTGACCGTGCCGCCGCCGATCTCGTCGAGGGCGGCCGAGCTCGCGCGGTCGAGGTCCGAGCCGGTCAGCGCATCCGACTGCTCGAACCCGTCGGTGACGGCGTAGGCGATGCCGGTGCCGCCGAGTCCGACGACGAGGACGGCCGCAGCGGCTCCGACGATGACGATGGTCTTCTTGCGCATGACTGCTCCTTGAGTGAAGTGAGTTATGTGAGTGATGTGAGTGACGCGGGTGGCGAAGGGCCTGCCCTCCGCGACGAACACCCCCATACTGCGAAACGGCCGCTGAAGCCAGCCTGAAGCGCCCGCGAAGAGGGTGCACCAGGATGGGACCATGCAGGCCGACCAGTTCACCGCCCCCGTCACCTTCCACGGCGAGGGCGCCGTCTGGCATCCCGGCTGGGGCGGGCTGCGCGTCGTCGACATGTTCACCGGCGACCTCGTCGACCTCGACGACGCCGGCCGCCCGACCCGCACGCCCACCGGCTCCCCGATCGCGGCCATGGTGCGCCCCCGCCGGGCGGGAGGCTGGCTCGTGGCCACCGAGCGCGAGTTCACGCTCTGGACGGCGGCGGGCGAGAAGGAGTGGAGCTCCGACATCCTCACCCCCGACGGCGTGCGCCTCAACGAGGGCGGCTGCGCCCCCGACGGCAGCCTCATCTGCGGCTCGATGGCCTACGACCAGAAGGAGGGTGCCGCCGCCGTGATGCGTCTGGACCCGGCCCGCCACGTGCATCCGCTCTTCGACGGCGTCACGATCTCGAACGGCCTCGGCTTCACCGCCGACGGCGAGCGGATGTACTACGCCGACACGCAGACCGGCCGGATCGACGTCTTCGACGTGGAGGACGCGCAGACCGCGGCGCGGCCCGTGAACCGCCGCCCCTTCGTGACGATCCCCGAGGAGGACGGCGCTCCGGACGGCCTCTGGGTCGACTCCGAGGACGGCGTCTGGGTGGCCCTCTACGGCGGATCGGCCGTGCACCACTACGACGCGAGGGGGCGGAAGGGCGAGGTCGTCGAGCTCCCGGTCTCGAAGGTCACCTCGTGCACCTTCGGCGGCGCCGACCTCCGCACCCTCTTCATCACGACCTCGCGCGAGGGCCTGCCGGAGGGCGAGGAGCCCGACGCGGGCGCCGTCTTCCGCGCCGAGGTCGGCGTGAGCGGCCAGCCGGTGCTGCCGTACGCCGGCTGACGACCCCGACTCGGAGGACGGAGGTCGTCGTCCGCCACCGCTGAGGCCGCCACCGCTGAGGCCGCCGCAGCGACCGACCGCCAGCGACCGACCGCCGCAGCGACCTGCCGCTGCAGCGACTTGCCGCGCCTACCCCGCCCGCCGCCGCCCGTAGAGCGAGATCACGAGCAGGATGATCGCGCCGTAGATGAGCTGCTGGATGTTGGCACCGAGGTTCAGCACCGTCACGAGCGTCGACACCTGGCCGAGCACGAGCGCACCGCCGACGGTGCCCACGACCGATCCGCGGCCACCGAAGATCGAGGCGCCACCCACCACGACCGCCGCCACCGAGGCGAGCAGGTAGCTTGCGCCCATGGTGGCCGAGGCCTGCTGGTAGTAGCCCACGATCACGATGCCGGCGAAGGCCGCGAGCACACCGCTCAGCATGTAGCCGGTGATGCGGATGCGGTCGACCGGCAGCCCGGCGAGGCGCGCGGTCTCGGCCGCTGAGCCCACCACGAAGAGCGAGCGGCCCCAGCCGGTGAACGACAGCACGAGCTGCAGCACCACCATGAGTGCGAGGCCGAGCGGCAGCACGGCGGGCATCGAGATGCCGAGCACAGAGATCTTGGCCGAGGTGATGGCGATCACGAAGTCGGGCGTCACGGTGAGCTCGGAGAAGTTGAACGCCAGCAGGATGACACCGAACAGCAAGCCGTTCATGGCGATCGTGGTGACGATCGTGGTCAGCCCGAGCTTGGCGATCACCGCTCCGTTGAAGAAGCCGATCAGGGCGCCGGCAGCGAGGGCGGCCACGAAGGCGCCGACCGGGCCGAGCGGCCCCACGAGGGTGAGGAACGCGAGCGCCGAGAAGCCGATCGTGTTCGGCACCGAGAGGTCGATGCCGGCCTGGATGACGGCGATCGTCTGGCCGAACGAGGCGATCGAGAGGATGATCGCGAACGTCGCCGTGCCGATGAGCGAGTCGACGGTGATGAGGTTCGGCCGGATGATGCCGCCGATCGCGAAAAGCACGAGGAACGCGACGAGGGGCCAGACGCTCCGCGGCACCCGCGAGAGGAACGACGCGTGCGAACCGCGGGGCGAGGGCGCCGAGCCGTCGGGGAGGCCCGGGCCGCCGTCGGCGAGACCGGGGGCGGCGCCGAGCGGTCCGGTGGCGACGGGGGTGCCCGCCGTACCGGCTCCGGCGGTGGTCGACGGGGTGGGTGTGGGTGTGGTCACGAGCGTGCCCCCTTCGCGAAGAACGCGGCCTTGCGCCAGACGACGGGGATGCCGACGACGGCGACGATGATGAGCGCTGAGATGACGTACTGCCAGTAGGAGTTCACACCGGCGAAGAACAGCAGGTTGCCGATGAGGCCGAGCGTGCAGGCGGCGAGGATGGTGCCGATGATGCTGCCCCGCCCTCCCGTGAACGCGGCGCCGGCGAGGGCGACCGCGGCGATGGAGGAGAGCAGGTAGGGGTCACCGGATCGCGGATCGCCGGTCACCGTGGAGGCGGCCAGCATCATCGCGCCGAGCGACGTGATGACTCCGGCGAGGCCGAAGGCGAGCAGCTTCGTCAGGCGCGCGTTGAGGCCCGCGGCCCGCACGCTCTCCATGTTGGAGCCGACGCCGTAGATGTGCCGGCCGAGCGCCGTGCGCTGGAGGAGGAGCCAGAGCAGCACCGCCACGACGGCGAGCCAGACGAGCGAGACCGGCACGAAGGGCAGCAGCTCCCCGCTCGTGGCGAGGTAGATCTCGGTGGTGATGCCGCCGCCCGGGCGGTCGAGCACCTCGCGGGCGAGCGATCCGAAGATGAACGCGCTCGCGAGGGTGACGGCGATGGCCGGGAGCCCGCCGTAGGCCACGAGGAAGCCGTTGAAGAGGCCGCAGGCGAGGCCCGTTCCGATGGCGAGCAGCACGGCGACGGGCACCGGCATGGTCTCCAGCTGCACGGCGAACACGACGTTGCAGAGGCTCATGATGGCGCCGATGGAGATGTCGATGCCGCCGACGAGCACGATGATGAGCTGGCCGAGGGCCACGAGCGCGAGCGGCACCACGAGGTTGGCGGCGGTCTGCAGCTGGAACCGGGTGAGCAGCTCGGGGTTGATGATGACGTAGACGACGAAGAACACCACGAACGCGCCGATGGGGGCGATCGCGCCCTCGCGCCGGAGCCGCACCACACCGGTGCCGTTCCAGACCCGGGCGGGGAGGCCCGTCGAGGTGGACGTGGGGGTGATGGCGCTCATCCGGCGGCCCTTTCGGTCTTGAGGGGGGCGTTCTGCGCCGCCATGCTGCCCGTGGCGCCGACGGCGGCGCCCACGATGTTGTCGGCGGTGAGCCGGTGGTCGATCAGCTCGTCGGCGACCTGGCCCTGGTAGAGCACCACCACGCGGTGGCAGACGTGCACGAGCTCCTCGACCTCGGTCGAGAACCAGAGGATGCCGACGCCCTGCTTCGCGAGGTCGACGATCGCGCCGTAGAGCTCCTGCTTGGCGCGCACGTCGATGCCGCGGGTGGGGTCGTGCAGCAGGATGACCGACCGTGAGCGATTCATCCAGCGCCCGAAGACGAGCTTCTGCTGGTTGCCGCCCGACAGCGATCCGGCGAGCTCATTGGGGCCGCGGGTGCGCACCGACAGCGCGCCGAGCACGCCGTCGATCCAGCCGCGCTCGCGGGAGAGCCGGGGCCGCCCGCCGAGCTGGTAGGCGCGGTACCAGGGGGCGAGGAGGTTCTCGCCCACGCTCATCTCGAGCGCGAGGCCCTCGGTCTTCCGATCCTCCGGCACATAGCCGAGGCCGTTCCGCACCGAGCGCACGGGGGTGGTGCGGGAGACGCGGCGGCTGCCGACGGTCCACGAGTCGGCCACGGCGGGCGCCGCTCCGAAGAGGGCGCGCAGGAGCTCGGCCTGGCCGTGGCCCTGCAGCCCGCCGATGCCGAGGATCTCGCCGGCGCCGAGGGTGAGGTCGATGCCGGCGAGGCCCTCGGCCCGCAGGTTCGTGACCGACAGCGCCACCGCATCCGTGGTGCGAGGGGGCGGGGAGGGGAAGAAGCGCTCGGCCTCGCGGCCGGCCATCATCGAGATGAGCTCGTCGTCGGTCCAGCCGCCGCGCACGAACTCGCCGGCCACGAGGCCGTCGCGGAGCACGGTGCCGCGGTCGGCGATCTCGGCGATCTCACCGAGGCGGTGCGAGACGTAGATCACGCTGCCGCCGGCGGCGGTGAGCTCGCGGATGCGGTCGAACAGCCACGAGACGCCGGGCGGGGTGAGCGCCGAGGAGGCCTCGTCGAGGATGAGGAGCGTGGGGGCGCCGGCCAGGGCGCGGGCGATCTCGACCAGCTGGCGGTCGGCGAGCGAGAGGGTGCCCACGGCGGCGCGCGGGTCGATGTGGGGGAGGTGGAACGACTCCAGCAGCGCCTTCGCCTTCACGACCGACTTCTTCTGCGAGAAGCCGCGGAGCGGGGCGCCATCGGGGAGCGAGAGGTTCTCGGCCACGGTCCAGTCCGGCACGAGGGCCAGCTCCTGGAACGCGCAGCGGACGCCCGAGAGTCGGGACTGCTTGACGCTGCCGGAGGCGAGCGGCTCACCGGCCACGGTGATGCTGCCCGAGGTGGGCGTCACGGCCCCCGCGAGCATCTTGGCCACCGTGCTCTTGCCGGCGCCGTTCTCACCCACGAGGGCGAGCACCTCGCCGGGGTTGCAGTGGAAGGTCACACCCTGCACGGCCTTCACGGGGCCGTAGCTCTTCACCAGGTCGGTGGCCACCAGGAGGGGCTCGGCCGGTCGGATGGGGTCGGTCACGAAGGACTCCGTTTCGGAGGGGAGGGACGAGAAGGGGCACGGATGCCGCGGCGACGGCGGGGCGCGCGCCGCGGCATCCGCGAAGGGAGAGAACCTCGGCCTAGGAGCCCGAGTAGAACTCCATGACCTGGTCGAGGGTCAGGTCGAGGCCCGGGAAGTCGTAGCCGAGCTGGAAGTTCGCCGGCTTGTCGGCGATGCAGTACTCGGCGGCGTTCTCCTCGGTGATCTCGAGCGGCGGGAAGTACTGCTCCTTCTCGATCTCCTCGCCCTCGAGCAGCGCGACGGCCTGCTCGAGGCCCTTCGCGTAGATGGCGGGCTGGCCGAAGACCATGTTGCCGGTGAGGCCCTCGGGGGCGTACTCGGCGAGCGTGCAGGCCTCGCCGTTGTAGCCGGAGCCGCCGACGACGGGCACGAACGGGAGGCCCGCGGCCTTGAACGCCTCGGGCACGCCCTGGCCGCCGGTGAGGAAGGAGTAGACGCCGCCCACGTCGGGGTTCGAGCGCAGGATGTTGGACATCGCCTCCTGGGCGGTGGCCTCGTTCCAGCCGTTGGTGTCCTGAGCCACGACGGTGGCGCCGCCGCCCTCGAGCGTCTCGATCACGCCGGGCATGGTGCCCTCGTTGAGCGGCACGCCCGCGAGGCCCTCGAGCACGGCGATGTTCTTGTCGTCGCCGAGGTTCTCCAGCAGCCAGTCGGCGCCGATGGTGCCGGCGTTCGCCCAGTCGGTCGAGACCACGTAGACGTCGTCGCTGTCGTAGGGGCCGCCGTTGGCGATGACCGGGATGCCCTGGGCCGTGGCCTGGGTGATGGCGGCATCCGCACCGCTCGAGGAGGCGGGGTCGAAGAGGATGAGGTCGACGCCGTCGGCGATGAGGTTCTGCATGGCCGCGTTCTGCTGGGCGGCGTCGTTGTCGTTGGTGCGGACGATCTTGAGCTCGACCTTGTCGGCGTACTCGGGCGAGGCGGCGAGGGCCTGCAGCGAGGCGAGGCCCATCTCGCGCCAGGCCTGGCCGCCGAGGGGCTGCTCGAAGCCGATCACGAACTTGCCGTCGTCTCCTCCGGCGTCGGCGGTGCCTCCTCCTTCGGCCGGCGCGCTGGTGCAGCCGGCGAGGAGTGCGAGCGAGGAAGCGGCCGCGAGAACCGCGGCGCCCTTCGCGTAACGGGATGTGCGCTGTGCTCTGTGCATGATTTCTCCCTTGAAATCGAGTGGGTGTTCGGCACAGTAGCGCAAAAATGGCAGCGCTACCAGTAGCGCTGCCAAAATTGCGGACGATCGTGATCGACCCGTTCTCAGGTCACATCAGAGGCCGACATCCGAGGCCTTGACGAAGCCGGAGTCGACCAGCTTGGTCTGCACGTCGTCCTTCACGACCACCTCCGGGTCGAGCTCGTACGACTTCACGGTCGTGGCCCCGTTGTCGAACTCGGTCGTGGTCTCGGGCTCCTCGCCCGCCACGATCGAGGCGATCATCTCGGCCGTGCGCTCGCGCAGCACGCGGGTGTCCTTCCAGACCGTCATGGCCTGCTCGCCCTTCAGGATCGCCTGCACGTTCGCCTTGTCGGCGTCCTGGCCCGTGACGATCGGCCAGTCCTGCCCGACGGCGTAGCCCGCGCCCTTCAGCGCCGCCTCGATGCCGAGGGCGAGGCTGTCGTTGGGCGAGAGCACCACCTGCACCTTCTCGTCGCCGGTGTAGAACGACGACAGGCGGTTCTCCATCTCGGCCTGTGCGTCATCCGAGCCCCAGCCGAGGATGCCGATCGAGGCCCAGTCGTCGTTCGAGGCGGGCGCCTTGCCCGAGGGCACCTCGAGCTGGCCGCTCTCCACGTAGGGCAGCAGCACGTCCCAGGCGCCCGAGAAGAAGTAGCGGGCGTTGTTGTCGTCGGGGCTGCCGGCGAAGGGCTCGAACAGGAACGGGCCCGCGCCGTCCTCGAGGCCCAGCTGATCGACGATGTAGCCGGCCTGCAGCGCACCGACGGCCTCGTTGTCGAAGCCCGTGTGGTAGTCGATGGCCGCGCTGCCGTTGATGAGCCGGTCGTAGGCGATGACCGTGACGTCCTGCTTCTCGGCCTCCTCGAGCACGGGGCCCAGGGTGTCGCCGTCGATGGCGGCGACGACGAGGATCTTCGCGCCTCCCGCGATCTGGTTCTGCAGCTGCGAGATCTGCTGGTCGGTCTTGTTGTCGGCGTACTGCAGGTCGGTGGTGCAGCCGGCGTCGTCGAGGATCTTCTTGAGGCCCTCGCCGTCGTTGATCCAGCGCTCGAGCGAGCGCGTGGGCATCGAGATGCCGACGTTGCAGTCGACCGCCGAGGCGGCGTCGCTGCCGCCGGAACCCCCGGAGCCGGAGCCCGAATCGCCCGAGCTGCAGGCGGCGAGCCCCGCCACGAGGCTGCCGGCGGCGACGAGGCCGAGAACTCCCCGGCCGAGTCTGCTGTGCTGTGAACGCATGGTGCTTCTCCTTCGAAACATGATGTTGACGAACTGCTGCAGGCGACGATACCGTGTGGATGGCAGCGCTGCCAGTAGCGCTATCAGTCGCACTTCGCTAGTGTGATCGAATCGTCGCAACGACGCGATAAGGAGACGCAATGACCCTCACACCCGATGTGGAGATCCGCAGCCGGGCGCACCGCATCGGCTGCATCGGCGCCGGCGCCATCATGGCCGACCAGCACCTCGAGGCCTACCGCCTCGGTGGGTTCCCGGTCGCCGCCATCGCCTCCCGCACGAAGGCCAACGCCCAGGCAGTCGCCGATCGCTACGGCATCGCGACCGTGCACGACAGCCCCGAGGAGCTCATCGCCGATGCGTCGATCGAGATCCTCGACATCGCGTATCCGCCCGACCTGCAGCCCGCCCTCATCCGCGAGGCCCTGAAGCAGCCGCACATCAAGGCGATCCTGGCCCAGAAGCCGCTCGCCCTCAGCCTCGACGAGGCCATCGCCCTCCGCGACGAGGCCGCGGCGGCGGGCAAGCCGCTCTCGGTCAACCAGAACATGCGCTACGACCAGTCGATCCGCTCGCTCAAGCAGCTGCTCGACGAGGGAGCGCTCGGCGAGCCCGTCTTCGCCCAGATCGACATGCACGCCGTGCCCCACTGGCAGGGCTTCCTCGAGGGCTACGACCGCCTCACCCTGTCGAACATGAGCGTGCACCACCTCGACGCGCTGCGGTTCCTCTTCGGCGACCCGAGCGAGATCTCCACGGTCGTCCGTCGCGACCCGCGCACCGAGTTCGAGCACGAGGACGGCATCGTCGTCTCCACGCTGCGGTTCCCGGGCGATCTCCTGGCGCTGAGTGTCGAGGATGTCTGGGGCGGCCCCCGCGAGGAGGGCTACGACGACGACTTCTTCATCAAGTGGCGCGTGGAGGGCACCGCGGGTGTCGCGAACGGCACCATCGGCTGGCCCACCGGCGACCCCTCGACCATCCGCTACGCCTCGACCATCACGACCGACGGCCAGTGGGTGTCGCCGACCTGGGAGACGCACTGGTTCCCGCACGCCTTCATCGGCGTGATGGAGCAGCTGCAGCACGCCGTCTCCTCCGGCACGGATCCGCAGCTCTCGGTCGCCGACAACGTCAGGACGATGGCGCTGATCGAGGCGGGCTACCGCTCGATCGCCGAGAAGCGCCCGGTGCGGCTCGACGAATTCGCCCTCTGACCCGGATCCCGTACCTCTTAATAGACACCCCTCTCGACCATCACCGACAACAAGGAGCAATGACGCCATGATCCAGCTGGGCATCTTCACCGCCTACTACCCCTACGACCTCAAGACCACCGCCGAGAAGATCCGCGCGCAGGGCTTCAACACGGTGCAGCTCGACCTGCACTTCAAGGACCTCGACCTGAGCGCCGGCCAGATCACCAAGGAGAAGGCCAAGCTCGTCTCCGACACCTTCCGCGACCACGACCTGCCGATCTCGGCCATTTCGGGCTACACGAACATCGTGCACCCCGACCCCGAGCACCGCGCCGCGAACGTGGCGTACCTCAAGGAGATCATCCGGAACGCCCGCAACTTCGGCTCGAAGTACGTCATCTCCGAGTCGGGCACCTTCAACCCCGAGAGCGAGTGGGACCACGACCCGCACAACCGCTCGGAGGACGCCTACGACCAGGTGCGCACCGTGCTCGCCGAGCTCGCGCAGGAGGCCTACGACCACGGCGCCACATTCCTGCTCGAGACCTACGTGAACAACGTCATCGGATCGGTCCGCGAGACCGTGCGCGTCTTCAACGACATCCGCACCCCCGGCCTCGAGCTGCTGATGGACCCCACGAACTACTTCGACGCCACCAACATCGACGACCAGGCGCTCGTGCTCAACGAGGTCTTCGACACCCTCGGCGACCGCGTGCGGGTCGCCCACGCGAAGGACGTCAAGCGCGCCGGCGACGACAAGAGCGAGAAGCACGCCGACATCGGCGACGACGACGCACTGGCCTCGCACACCTTCCGCGGCGTGGGCGAGATCGAGCTGCCGGCCGCCGGCCTCGGCTCGCTCGACTACGAGCTCTACCTGCAGCGCCTGTCGGACCAGAACCCCAACGTGCCGCTCATCATCGAGCACCTCGACGAGTCGGACATCCCCCGGGCCAAGCAGTTCGTGACGGATATTCTCAAGAAGTACACGATCTAGCCGGTATCGAAGAGCGGGAACGAGAGGGAGAGACGTGCAGGAGAAGGTAGCGATCATCACGGGCGCGGGCGGCGCGCTCGGCCGGGCGACGGCACTCAGGCTGGGGGCCGACGGCTTCGCCGTGGGCGTGCTCGGCCGGGCGAGCGCCGACCTGGCCGAGACGGCGGCCCAGCTGGAGGCCGAAGGGGTGCCGGTGCGGGTGCTCGAGGTCGACCTCCGCGACGCCGCGGCGATCGAGTCGGCGATCACCGCCACCGAGGCCGACTTCGGCCCGGTCGAGGCGCTCGTGAACAACGCCGCGATCTACCCGTCGACACCCTTCCTCGAGATCCCGCTCTCCGAGTACGAGGATGTCGTGACCGTCAACCAGCGCGGCTACTTCTACGCGGCCCAGGTGGCGGCGCGCGGCATGGTGGCCCGCGGCAAGGCCGGTCGGACGGCCGGGGCCATCGTGAACGTCGGATCGATCACCTGGAACGGCGGCTGGTCGAACCTCGCCAGCTACGTCTCCACGAAGGGCGCCGCCGTGGCGCTCACCCGGGCTCTCGCCCGCGAGCTCGGCGAGTTCGGGGTGCGCGTGAACGCGGTGGCGCCGGGTGCCTTCCCCACCAAGGCGGAGGAGATCCAGGGCGACGCGGCCGAGTACTCGGCGCACGTGATCGAGCACCAGGCGCTCAAGCGCCGGGGCACGGATGCCGAGCTGGCCGCCGTGGTCTCCTTCCTGGTCGGGCCCGACTCGTCGTTCGTCACGGGCCAGACCATCAACGTCGACGGCGGATGGGTGATGAAGTGAACATCTTCGGACAGGACCTCACGCGCGAGCAGCTCGCGGAGCGCACGGGCGATCTCTCGGCCGTGGCCGGCATCCGCCAGGTGGTGCTCGACAACGGGGTGGAGCGGGGAGTCCGCGCCATCGACCTCCGCACCGCGGCCGGCCTCGAGCTCGAGGTGCTCGTCGACCGGGCCTTCGACCTCGGCTCGGCGCGCTTCAAGGGAGTGCCGCTCGGCTGGCGCTCGGGCAACGGCTTCCGGCACCCGGGCCTCCACGAGCACAACGACGAGGGCGGGCTCTCCTGGCTCCGCGCGCTCGACGGGCTCCTCGTCTCCGGCGGCCTCGACCACACGCTCTTCGGCGGCGACGTGGATGCGACGCGCTACAACTACCCGCCCAAGCAGAGCGTCAACCACGGGCTGCACGGCCGGTTGACCGCTATACCGGCCCGGCTGCTCGAGGCACGTGAGGTGCCCGGCGCCTCGGTGGATGGGGTCGCCGGCACTCCGGTTCTGCGGGTCGTCGGCGAGGTGATCCAGGCCACGTCGTTCGGTGAGCACCTGCGGCTCACCCGCACGATCGAGCTCGACTTCGACGGCCGCGAGATCCGGCTGCACGACGTGGTCGACAACCTCGGTTTCGAGCCCACGCCGCACATGTTCCTCTACCACATCAACTTCGGCTGGCCCTTCGTCGACGAGGGCACCGAGTTCGTGGCCCCCGTGGCCTCGCACCTGTGGGCCTCCGACTCGGCGGCTTCGCAGGGGGTCTCCTACCGCACGCTGCCGGCTCCGCAGAAGGGATTCGTGGAGCAGGTCTTCGAGCACGAGCTCGTCGCGGGCGCCGACGGCGACCACCGGGTGGCGCTCATCGCGGCCGACGGCTCGCTCGGCGTCGAGGTGAGCTGGGCGGCCTCGGGCATGCCGCACTTCTTCGAGTGGCAGAACCTCAGGAGCGGTCAGTACGCCATCGGCCTCGAGCCCTCCACCCATCACGTGGGCGGAGACGGTGCGGCGCGCGATGACGGCTCGATGACCTTCCTCGAGCACGGTGAGAGCCGCGAGTACCGCACGCGCATCCGCGTGCTCACGGGCCGATCCGAGACCGACGCCGTCCGCGAGGCCATCCGGGCCATCGGGCCGCAGCCGGAGTAGGCCGCCCGCGTGCTCTGCTCCGCGCCGAATCCGGCCCCGAACTCCAGTAGAATGTTAGCGCTGCCATCCGTAACCGACGGATGCGGCATCCGACCGACGAGGACCCATCATGAGTGAATCCAGCCCCAGCTCGGCCCCCGAGGTGCTCTCCGGCATCCGCGTGCTCGACTGCTCGATCGCCATGGCGGGCCCCTTCGCCGCGCAGCGCCTCGGCGACCTCGGTGCCGACGTCATCAAGGTCGAGCCGACCACGGGGGAGTGGCAGCGTCACGCGGCCGCCGGCGGGGCCACGGGCAACCGGATCAACGTCTCGTTCCTCTCGCTCAACCGCAACAAGCGCTCGATCGGGGTCGACCTCAAGTCGGCAGAGGGCAAGGAGATCCTCTACGAGCTCGTGAAGACCTCGGACGTCTTCCTGCAGAATTACCGTCCCGGCGTCGCGGCCCGTCTCGGCGTCGACTACGAGACGCTGCGCGCGCTCAACCCGTCGCTCGTCTACGTGTCGATCTCCGGCTACGGGGAGGACGGGCCCTACCGCAACCGCCCCGGTCAGGACCTGCTGCTGCAGGCGATGAGCGGCGCCATGCTCTCGGCCGGCAGCCACGGGCATCCGCCCACCCCCGCCGGGCAGTACCTGGTCGACGCCGTGACCGCCTCGACCGCGTTCGAGGGCGTGCTCGCCGCGCTGTTCCACCGCGA
Organism: Herbiconiux sp.; assembly: GCF_023264895.1. GTDB lineage: Bacteria > Actinomycetota > Actinomycetes > Actinomycetales > Microbacteriaceae > Herbiconiux. The sequence continues at coordinate 16,850 of NZ_JAHFUY010000085.1, forward strand.
GCGCACCGGCCAGGGGCAGCTCGTCTCGGTCAACATGCTCGACGCCATCACGACCCTGCAGATGCAGGAGCTCTCGGTCTTCACCGTCGGTGGCGTGCCCCAGCAGCGCGGGGCGGAGCCGCACGCGCACGTCTACATCCGGGCGCCCTACGGCACCTTCTCCACCACCGACGGCTACATCGCGCTCGCCATGCCCGAGCTGCACGCGCTCGGCGAGGTCATCGGCGATCCGTTCTTCGCGGGGCTCGACACCGAGACCGACAGCTGGAAGCACCGCGACGAGATCTTCTCCCGCACCGCCGCGCGGCTCGCGACGGAGTCGTCGGAGCACTGGCTGGCCGCGTTCTCCGCGGCCGGTATCTGGGCCGGGCCGGTGTACGACTACCAGGCGCTCGTCGACGACGAGCAGATCAAGCACAACGGCACGTTCATCGAGTACGAGCACCCCACCGAGGGGCTCGTGAAGACCCCCGGGTTCCCGTACAAGCTGTCGGAGACGCCCGCGCGCATCGACCGCGGGGCGCCGCTGACCGGTGAGCACACGCGGGAGATCCTCGACGAGCTCGGGTTCGGCGCACGCGCCGATGCGCTCGTGGAGGCGGGGGTCGTGGCTGCGGAGCCCGCTGCGGCCGGTGCTGCCGGTGCCGTCGCATCCGATTCAGGTGCCGCCTCCGCATCCACCGAGCCCGCCGTCCTCGACGGGGCTCCGGTGCCGGTCGGGGAGCGCCCGTGACCGGCTACCGCGGCATCACCTGGGACCACCCGCGTGGCCGCAACGCCCTCGAGGCGGCCGCGCGATCGGTCGTCGGGTCCGGCGGTCTCCGGATCGACTGGAGCGCCCACTCCCTCGAGCACTTCGAGTCGCATCCCATCGACGACCTCGCCGCGAACTACGACCTCATCGTGCTCGACCACCCGCACCTCGGCGAGGCGCTCGAGAAGCACTCGCTGCAGCCGCTGGACGCCGTGGTCGGGGCCGCGCGCATCGAGCGCTGGTCGCGTGAGTCCGTCGGCCCGTCGTTCGACTCCTACTCCGCCGACGGCTACCAGTGGGCGGTGCCGCTCGATGCCGCCACGCAGGTCGCGGTGCACAGCACGGCGCTGCTCCCGGCCTCCGACGTGCCGACCACCTGGTTCGAGGTCGAGGCGCTCGCGCTCTCGGGTGACGCGCCCGTGGCGCTCTCGCTCGCCGGGCCGCACGCCTTCCTCAGCTTCGCCTCCATCGCGGTGGCGCTCGGCGAGGAGCCCGGGCGGCACCCGGGGGAGCAGCTGATCTCGGCCGAGACGGGGGCGCAGGTGCTCGAGCTGATGCGGTCGATCGCGTCAAGGGCGCCTTCGGGGGCGGATGCGCAGAACCCGATCGCGCTGCTCGAGCGGCTGTCGGGGGCGGGGGCCGGCGCATCCGGCTCCGTCGCATCCGGTGACATCGCCTACATCCCGCTCGTCTACGGCTACGTCACCTACTCCTCGCCCACCGTGCGGTTCGCGGATGCCCCCACAGGCACCCCGGGCGGCCGTCGCGGCTCCACCATCGGCGGCACCGGACTCGCCGTGAGTGCCCGCGCCGAGGTGACGCCCGCGCTCGTCGACCACATCGATTGGCTGATGTCGGGCGAGGCGCAGCGCCGCTTCATCCCGCAGCACGACGGCCAGCCCTCGGCGCGGTCGGCGTGGGAGGACGCGGAGGTCAACGCCGCGAGCCATGACTTCTACCGGGCGACGCTCCGCACGATCGACGAGTCGTGGGTGCGGCCGCGCTACTCGGGCTACATCCCGTTCCAGTCGCTCGCCTCCGCGATCGTCCGCGACGTGCTGGCGGAGGAGCTCTCGGTCGAGGCCGGTCTCTCCGCCCTCCAGAACGCGTTCGACGTCTCGAACTCCTCCGTCACCGAAAGGGTCTGACATGAACGACTCCACCACCGCATCCGCTGACGGCCTGCCCTCCATCGGCACCGACGAGATCCTGCTCGAGCTCGATGCGCAGGTGCTCACCATCACGCTCAACCGGCCGCAGAAGCTCAACTCCGTCACGCAGGAGATGTCGGATGCGCTCGTGGTGGCCGCGGAGTGGGCGAACGAGTCGGATGCCGTGCGTGCGGTCGTGCTCACCGGTGCGGGTGAGCGTGCCTTCTGCGCCGGATCCGACATCCGTCAGCTGGACAAGTACGCCACGCCCTGGGACTTCCGGAACCGCGGCGACTACTGCGACGCCCTGCGGCTGCTGCGGAAGCCCGTGATCGCGGCCGTCAACGGCTACGCGTTCGGCGGTGGGCTCGAGACGGCGCTGACCTGCGACATCCGGCTCGCGTCGACCACGGCGTCGTTCGCGGCCCCCGAGATCAAGCTCGGCTGGATCGGCGGGGGCGGCATGAGCACGTTCCTCGGCCACTCGATCGGGGCGAGCAACGCGGCGCTGATGCTCATGACGGGTGATCCGATCGACGCGTCGCGGGCGCTCGCGTGGGGGCTCGTCTCCGAGCTGGTGGAGCCGGGTTCGCTCGTCGCGCGGGCGCAGGAGCTCGCCCGTACGATCGCCTCCCGGCCGCCGATCGCGGCCGAGACGGCGAAGGCCAACCTCCGGGCGGCGTACAACCTGCCTCAGGATGCGGCGATCGCCTACGAGCGCGACCTCCAGACGGTCACGTTCGCCACCGACGACGCCGCGGAGGGCCGAGCCGCCTTCGCCGAGAAGCGCCAGGGCGTCTTCCACCGCCGCTGACCCCGCGCGCCCGCCCGGCCGCCGCTCCGCCGCACCCCCACCCGGCCGCCC